>JAGHAF010000071.1 GCA_021161675.1 Planctomycetota bacterium
CAACCTTTTCTTAAGAGAACTCAAAGCCGCATTGTAGCGCCGGTGCGCGGTGCTGCTGCTGCAACCCAGCACTTGCCCCATCTCCTCGAAGGTGAGCCCGCCCCAGATGTGCGCGACTACGATCTCCCTCTGGTTTCCCGGCAGCGCTCTCAAGGTTTCCGCGGCGGCCCGGGCGTCCAGTCTCTCCGCGTAGTCCGGCTCGAACCACGGCTCTTGCCGCTGCGCCGCGTGCGCCTCTCTGCGCCGGCGGCGTGTGTCGCTCCGGGCCACGCTAATGGCACGATTCCGCACAACCCGGTACAGCCAGGGGACGGCGCCTTCGGAGGTCCTTTTCGATCTGACGAACTTGAGCAGCGCATACTGCAGGACGTCCTCCGGGGAATCGCAGTACTGGCGGGCGAACAGTTTCAGGGCCCGTCCGTGCTTGTCGAGCAGGCGGGACAGCAGTTGCGTGGTAATGATCCCCGCCTCCCTCCTGATCATGTTCGGGCGCCTTCCTGCTATAGTATACACGCCGCCGGTGCCGTCTTATCCCGCAGATACGTTATCCGCAAGTCCCGTAACTTGACACTGCGGAAGGCGTTGAGTAGACTACAAAGTCAGGCATTCGGGCTGCTGATGTCTTTGCCGCGTCTAATAGCCTCATTTCCGGTGCGCCCATAGCTCAATTGGACAGAGCGGCGGTCTACGGAACCGCAGGTTGGGGGTTCGACTCCCTCTGGGCGTACCATTTTTTCGCCGGCGTCGGCGAAAGGCAAAGCAGGAGAAAGCAGAAAGCCTTTCGACTTTGCTCAAGGCCCTGAGCATGTCGAAGGGTAGAGAGGAGAGCAAGTCGCGGCCGGCGCCGCGAAACGGGAACAGGCCGCCCACGGGGGGAAAAGCGGGGAAGGATCGAATTAGGGCTGGCGGGCGATGGAGCCCCTCCAAGGGTGCGGGGTGGCCAAAGTGGCGGATGTTGTCACGCTCCATCGGCCTCTTGGTGCTTGAGCGCGGCTTCGATGAAACCCGCGAACAGGGGATGGGGCTCGATGGGTTTGCTCTTGAACTCCGGATGGAACTGCACGCCGATGAACCAGGGATGTCCCGCAAGCTCGACTATTTCCACCAGGTCTTTCTCGGCATAAAAGCCCACGGATTCCATGCCGCGCTCGGCAAGAAGGTCGCGGTAGTCGTTGTTGAGTTCATAGCGGTGGCGGTGGCGCTCCTGCACGACTTCCCGGCCGTACATAGCGCGGGCCATCGAGCCCTCCTTGAGCGTGCAGGGCTGGGCTCCCAGCCGCATGGTGCCGCCAAGGTCGGTGACGGCCTTTTGCTCCTCCATCAGGCTGATAACGGGGTGCGGGGTTTCCCTGTCCAGTTCGGTTGACTGTGCGCCTTGCAGCCCGCAGACGTGGCGGGCGAACTCGATCACGGCCGCCTGCATCCCCAGGCATATGCCGAAGAAGGGGATGCGTTTCTCGCGCGCGAATTGCGCGGCGTGGACCTTGCCCTCGACGCCGCGGGGGCCGAATCCTCCGGGCACCAGCACCCCGTGCACGCCGCGCAGACATGCCTCGATGCCTTTGGATTCGATGTCCTGGGCCTCCACCCGGCGGATCTGGACGTGTGCCTGATTGGCGATGCCTCCGTGCTCCAGGGCGGCATAGATGGACTCGTAGGCGGACTGGCGGCTGATGTATTTGCCCACCACGGCGACCTTCACGCTCTGGCGTGGGTTCTCGAGCCTGTGCAGCATTTTGCGCCAGGCTGAGAGCTCTGCCTCCGGGGTATCCAGCTTGAGGCGCGCGCAGATGAGCTGATCCAGGCCCTGGCGGTGGAGCATCATGGGGATGCGGTAGATGTTCGGTTTGGCGTCCAGCTCTTCGATAACGCAGTCCTTCTCGAGGTTGCAGAACAGCGAGATCTTGGCGATGTGGTCCGCCTCGAGCGGTTTCTCGGTTCGGCATATGAGGATGTCCGGGAATATGCCGATCTCGCGCAGCCGGGCCACGCTGTGCTGGGTTGGTTTGGTTTTCAGCTCCTGGGCGGCGCGCAGGTAGGGGACCAGGGTCAGGTGGACGAACAGCACGTTGCCCCGTCCGTACTGTTGTCCCATCTGCCGGATGGCTTCCAGGAATACCAGCCCTTCGATGTCGCCCACGGTGCCGCCGATCTCTGTGATGGCAACGTCCACGTCGGGGGAGTCCAGCTTTCGGATGCCGGCGCGGATCGCATCGGTGACGTGGGGGATCATCTGCACGGTCTTGCCCTCGAAGATGCCCCGTCGCTCGTCATCCAGCACCTGGCGGTAGATACTGCCGGTAGTCAGGTTGCAGCTCTGGTCCGCCCGGGCGTTGGTGAACCGGTTGTAGTGTCCGAGGTCCAGGTCGGTCTCGGCGCCGTCATCGGTGACGTAGACTTCCCCATGTTCGTATGGATTCATGGTGCCGGGGTCCACGTTGACGTAAGGGTCTATCTTCTGGAGTCTGACCCTCAGTCCCCGGCTTTCCAGCAGGAGGCCGATGCTGGCCGAGTTGAGCCCCTTGCCCAGCGACGAGCAGACGCCCCCCGTGACGAAGATATGCTTGGTCATATGGCGAATCACCCGGCTTTCCCGTAAAGAAGGGGCCATTTTACGGCGGCGCCGCCCCGCACGCAACTACTTCGCCCGCGGCGCGAGTTCGGCCAGCAGGTCTGCTACGCTCGCCCCTCTGACGGGGTGGACGGCCCGGGGGGCGATCTCGCAGAGGGGCTCCAGGACGAAACGGCGACGGTGCATCCGAGGATGGGGAACTTGCAGGCCGGGCCTGTTGATAATGCGATCTTCATAGAGGAGCAGGTCCAGGTCAATCACCCGGGGGCCCCAGCGCTCTGTGCGTTGGCGGCCCATCTCGTCCTCGACCGCCAGCAGCGCATCGAGCAGTGGCCGGGGGCCGAGCGTGGCGCCCAGTTCGGCGGCGGCGTTGATGAATTTGCCCTGCGGCGGCCCGCCGAGGGGCGCGGTTTCTATGAAGGAAGAGACTTTTCGCACTTCCACCCCCTGGCGGCCGCCCAACGCGGCGAGCGCCCGGCGCAGATTCAGCTCACGCTCGCCCAGGTTCGAGCCCAGAGCGATGTAAACGGTATGGGGTGTTTGCAGCATGACAATTCCTGACCGCAGAGCATGCAGAAACGGCAAAGGAGGAAAACGTAACCTTGCGTTGCAAGCGAGGCGCCCGATTGATATCATACCCGGGATTGATCCTCTTATTCCAGGCCAGGGAGAGCTATCCCGTGATTCCAGACGACCTTTTCTACACCAAAGATCACGTTTGGGTGCGTCCGGAGGAGAACTGTGTCGAGATGGGTGTGACGGAGCCTCTGGTCCGCCGGCTCGAACCGCTGCTATCAATCGACATGCTGGACCCGGACGACGACATGAAGAAGCAGCTTCCTTTTGCGGAGCTTGAGGGCCGAGAACGGACGGTGCAGCTTTACCCGCCGATTGAGTCACGGATCGTGGAGGTGAACCAGGAACTCCTCTGGGATCAGACTAAGCTGGTAGAAGACCCCTACGGCAAAGGTTGGCTCGTGCGGGTCAAGAAGCCGGATCAAGAGGCGCTTCTGCATCTTATGACCGCCAGCGCCTACACCGAGATTTACGCGCAAGAGCTTGGAGAAAAACGCAGCGATGAGCGATAAGGAATACAACGTTGCCGTGGTCGGCGCGGGGCTGGTCGGCCGGCGGCTGGTGAGCATACTCGAGCAGCGCCGGTTTCCCATGGCGGAGCTGCGCATCCTGGCCACCAGTTCGCGTCGGCAGGAGATCGCCGGGCGCGAGCGGCAGGTGATAGAGGCCTGCGACGAGGCCTTCGAGGGCGTGGACATCGCGCTGTTCGCCGGCACCGAGGGCGAGACGGGCGCCAGCCGGCTGTACGGATGGAAGGCCGTCGAGAACGGCGTCTTCGTGGTGGACAACGGTGGCGATTTCCGCATGGACGATCGCGTCCCATTGGTCATACCTGAGGTGAACTCGAGGGCGCTGTTCTCTCACAAGGGCTTTATCGCCAATCCCAATTGCAGCACCATCCAGATGGTGATGGCGCTGGCGCCGCTGCACCTGGCGGCCGGGCTAAAACGTGTCGTCGTGAGCACCTATCAGGCGGTGAGCGGGACGGGACAGGCCGGCGCGAGGGCGCTCCAGCAGCAGAGGGAGGCGGCCGTGCACGGAGGCGATCTCGACCTGGGGCCATATCCCCATCCCATCGTCAATAACGCCATCCCACAGGTGAGCGGCCTGCGAGAGCGGTTCCCGGGTTATTACAACGAAGAGATTAAGATGATCGAGGAGACGCGCAAGATATTCGATTATCCCCACCTGCCTGTCACCGCGACCTGCGTGCGCGTGCCCGTGGAGAACAGCCACAGCGAGGCGATCAACGCCGAGTTCGAGCGGCCCCTTACCGTCCAGGAAGCGCGCGAGTTGCTGGAGGCGTTCGACGGCGTCGTCGTGGTGGACGATCCGGCCCGTTCCCTCTATCCGCTGGCGGCCGATGCGGACGGTGAAGACGCCGTCTACGTGGGGCGCATCCGCATAGATCCGTCGCGGCCCAACACGCTGGACCTCTGGTGCGCCTGTGATAATTTGCGCAAGGGCGCGGCGCTCAACACCGTCCAGATCGCGGAGAAAGCCGTAGAGATGGGCCTGCTGTAGGCCGTGTGAGACGGATGCGGCACTCCCGGGGAGGTGTTTCCCTTCCACGGCCCTTTCCTATGTCCGCAGACTGGCTAGAAGGAGGGCCCCCGTGGGTTCCTTGGAGGATAGAGTTTTCGGTTGTCTGGCGGCGGGCCAAATCGGCTCCGCCATGGGCGCTCCGGTAGAGGGATGGCCGTGGCGGCGAATCCAGGAGGAATACGGCTACCTGAACCGCCTGCTGCCCTACGAGCACTACGAGAACGGCTGGGTGCGTGCCGCCGGCACGACGGAAGACGGCATCGAGAGGCAGCGTGTGCTGCTCAGGGCCATACGCCGCGCCGGAGGGCGCATCACGGCGCGCGACGTCGCCGCCGTATGGCGCGAGGAGGTGGATCCCGAACACGCCCGCTGGCTGATGGAGCCGTTCGATCGCTACCTGATCGGGCTGGCCCGCGCGGGCGTTCCGGCCGGTCGGATCGGCTCGTTCAGCCCTTACACTAACCTGGTGTCGCTGGCGCGCTCGTGCCAGCCCATCGGGCTGGTAAATGCGTTGGCCCCCGGGCAGGCGTGGGAGGATGTCCATCGGGTCGGCCTGGCGCTGCAGCCGCCCGCCGGCAGCGGCATGGATTGGGCCGGACTGGTGACGGCGATCATAGCGGAGGCGTGCCGACCGGAGGCGACCTATGAGGGAGCCCTGGAGGCGGGGCTTTCGCTTGTGGACGAAGAGATGGAGGCGGAAGTGCGGCGCGCCCTGGCGCTGGCGGATGAAGCAGAGGCCCCATTGGAGCTGCGGGAAGCGTTCGGCGCTTACTACGGGGGCCATGGGATCCCTTACGCCGCCAGCTACGCCAACGAGATCGTCTGCAAAGCGCTGGCTATCCTCAAGCGTACGGCAGAGAGCCCGAAGGAGGCGATCCTGACCGCGGTGAACTTCGGCAGGGATACGGACTGCCTGGCCGCGGTGGCGGGGAGCATCGCAGGGGCCCTGGCCGGAGCCGCCGATCTGCCGGCCGAGTGGATCGCCCAGGTGGACGCCGCGACCCGGGACAACCCCCACACGTGCCTCCATCTGAGCCTGGCGGAGATGACGCAGATCGTTATGAGCGGGCTGCACGCCGAGCAGAAGCGCGCGGCGACAAGGGCGAGCGAGCTGGCGAACGCACTCGGTTCGGAATGAAGGGAGTCGGGAGATGGACGTCATTAGCGGAATGCGCATCGAGGAGATCATCTGCGTTTACATGGAATTGGGCGACGACTTTCACGAATGCATCGAGCGGGCCGCGCGCGAGCGCGACATACGCTCCGGCGCGGTGCTGAGCGGCGTCGGGACGTTTGATAAGGCGCGAATCCACCACATCAAGCACACCGGGCTGCCCGCCGAGGATCAGTATGTCACCATCGAGGGGCCAGTCGAGTTGTGTTCGGTGGACGGCATTATCGCCGACTACCGGCCGCACATGCATGCCACGATGGCCCTGCGGGGAGATGAGCTGTTCGCGGGGCATCTGGAGCCGGGCTGCCTGGTTCTTTACCTGGCGGAGGTCGTGATCGCGAAGTTCGCCGGGGCCGAATTGGAGCGGGACCAGCACCCGGAGCACGGCACGCCACGGCTGAGGGCGAAGTGAAGGGGACAGGTGATGGTTTTGGACTTCCTGCGGGCGCTGCGGCCGCTCAAGAGCGTTCCGTCCCGCTACCGGCGCCGCAGCTACCGCCACATGGCGGGATCAATCTTTATCGGGCTTTTTTTCACGACGGTTCTGGTTCACGGTCCGTACGTCATTCGGCAGTTGGGAGGATCGGCGCTTCAGTGCCTGCTCCTGAACGTGGGGAGGGGCCTGCCGCTGGTCCCCGCCCTGCTGTGGGTGTCGCTGATTGAGCGCCGGAACCCGGTGCGACTTACCGGCCTGCTGCTCGGACTGGGCGGGCCGGTGCTGATGCTGACGGCCTTTGCCGGGACGACCTGGTCGCTCACGCTGGTGCTGACGGGTAGTATGGTGCTGGTAGCGTTTTTCAAGCCGGCGTTCGGCACGGCGCTGGAGCAGATTTATCCTCGCCGGTGGCGTGGCAGGCTGATGAGCCTGCCCTGGACGGGGGATGTGCTGTGCAGGGCGGTGTGCCTTGTCGTCGTGGGGCTGATCCTGAAAGCAAGCCTCCAGTCCTATCGCTGGATATTCCCCCTGGCTGGCCTTTGCATGGTGGCCGGGGCGGTGATACTGAGGGGTATCCATGGCAGTCGAGGCCTGCGGGTCCATCAGGTTGAGGAAATGAGAGAGGGCTTCCGGCGCAGGGCCGCCCGGTCGCTCAAATGGGCGCTGAGCCAGCGCAGGTTGTTGGCGTTTCTTCTGGGCTATTTCGTGGTGACCTGTGGCGGCGTGCTGCTCTGGAACGTAATGCCGTTGTTCGCCAGCGACGAACTCAGGCTTACGCCGGCTCAATGGGGCTATGCGCGGGCGGGGCTTCTGGCGGCCACGGTGTTGAGCTTCTGGCTCTGGGGCAGATTCATGGATCGCTTCGGCGCCCCCCTCACCGTGGTGATTGTGTGGGGAGCCCTGGCGGCGATAGCTGCCACTATGTCCATGGTGGGGGGAGCGCCGCTTTTCTTCGCCCTTATGGCTCTCTACGGGCTCGCCAACGCCGGGAATCGGCTGGCCTTCTACCCCATGGTGATGCACTTCACGGACAGCGCTGATACCATGTCCGGGATGGGGCTGCACTTCTCGTTGTGGGGAGTGCGCTGGACGCTGATGCCGCTGGCGGTCATAGTCATGGTGGACAGGCAGATGTTGCCCATGCGGTACATTTTTATTATCGGGGCGGCCCTGATGGCGCTGGGGACGGTTGTGATGGCCCTGGTGTCGCGCGCGGACCGCCGCGCGAGCGCGCAGACGCAGACTTGACGCGGGGCCTTTCAGACGGTATAGGTGCAATACGCTCAAAGTTCCCTTCCGATTTTAACCAATAATTCAGCGACACCAGGAAGTTACCCGTGAAACACAGCAGGCTCGGCACAACCAACATCGAGGTCTCTGCCGTGTGCTGCGGAACTATGCCCATGGGGCCGGACAATACCTATGGCTACGAGCCGGACGACGCGACGTCCATCTCGGCGATTCAGGCGGCGCTCGACACCGGCATAGACTTCTTCGAGACCGCCGAGACATACGGCGACGGCTACGCCGAACATATCCTGGGGCGGGCGCTGGAAGGGCGCCGGGACGAAGCCGTAATCGCCACCAGGCTCTCCCGCCGGAGCATTGAGGATGGCGACCTGGTGGCGGCGTGCGAGGCGAGTCTGCGGCGGCTTAACAGCGATTACATAGACCTCTGCCAGATGCCCGGGCCAGGCAACGCCATCCCTTGGGAGGATGCCGCCGCCGCGCTGGCGCAGTTGAAGCAACAGGGCAAGATACGAGCCTGGGGCGTGTCCAACCTCGGTGGCAAGGACCTCCGGCAGGCGCTGGCGGCCGGGGAGCCGCAGTCCAATCTGGTGCGCTATAGCCTCCTGTGGCGGGCGGTGGAGGGCGAGATACTGCCGCTCTGCGCTGACGAACACCTGAGCATTATCTGCTACAGCCCCCTGGCGCAAGGCATCTTGACCGGCAAGTTCGCATCTGCTGACGAAATCCCTTCCTCTCGGCGGCAGGCTCCATACTGCGACGAGGGCTTGCTGGATCTCAGCTTCGGGGTGGTGGAGGAGCTGCGCCGCGTCAGTGGGGACATAGGCGAGCCGATGGCGGATATTGCGCTGGCCTGGATTCTGGCCCAGCAGGGAGTGAGCAGCGTCGTCGTCGGCGTGCGCACACCCGGACAGGCTGTCGAGAACGCCCGCGCCGGCAAGCTACAACTCCCGGCAGGCGTCATCGCCCGCCTGCGAGAAGCGTCCGAACCACTCAGGGAAGCCCTGGATAGACCTACGGCCGCGGCTCCCTGACCAGCGCCATAAACTCCACGATGCCCCGGGCGCATGCCCTATTTCCTGGTCGGCAGCATGAATGCAAAAGCGGCCATGGTGTTCGCCTGCGTTCTGACCACACCTTCGTCCATGCCAATCGCGAAGTGGCAGTCCACGTGGTTGTAAAGAAGCGGGAAGCTGTTGCTGAACTTGGGGTAGTAGGTCTCCTCCACCCGATAGCCGGAGGGCTTGTTCCAGGGGCCTTCGCACTCCAGGCCCGGCGCCACCTCGCCGCTGGAGCCGTAGCGACTGTTGTGGAGCGGCGCGCGCACCGTCCGCTCGCCCAGGTCCACGACCCAGCTCTTGTTGAGCGGGTTGGCGCCCAGGGTGTTGTCACAGGTGTGGACCACCCAGGCGAGGTACTCCGGTTGTCCGGTCATCAGCCACGCCTTGATGACGGGGGCCACGTAATTCTCGTAGGCGCCGGTGCCCCAGTTAATGGGCGCATAGGGGTGCCTGATGAAGGCGTAGCCCATGGTGCGTGCGTTGCGGATGAAACCGTCGGCCTCGTTCACGATGGCGCGGCGGACGGCCTGCCTCAGTTGAGGATCGGCAGGTGGCGTCGGACAGCAGGCATAGGCCCATGCGGCCAGGTTTGTGGCGTCATCCGCCTGGGCGTTGGGATTGGCGGACCAGACACAGGCCCGGCGGAAATCGTTTTGGAATCTGGCTTCGCCCGTGGTGTGCAGCAATTGCGCCGCCGCATAGGCCCAGTTGTTCTTTGCGCCCTGCGGGTTGTGTCTTGTGGCCCATTGGTAGGCGCCCCGCGCTTGCTGTAGGAACGTATTAGCTTCTGCCTGCTTGCCGAGGCCCTTGTAGATGCGCGCCGCCTGGGCTGCGGCCCCGGCGAAGATGAAGGTGGCAGAGGTGTCCTTGGCGTAGGCATAGTCGCCCAACGTGTCCATTTCGGCCGTCTGTATGAAGTTGGGGTCGCCGTTGGACTCGGTGCCGCCGGGCAGGCCGCCGTCCTTGTCCTGGAGCATCTGCCAGAGTTGCAGCGCCCAGGCCGCTTCGTTGATCACGTCCGGGATGCCGTCGCCCTGCTCTGGTATGTTCAATTGCCCGTCGTAGAACTTGTCGGGCGCCATCTCGTAGACATCCATCAGGACCTGCGCCACGTCTATGTGGGAACGGGGGTTATAGTCCCCGGCGTCGTGGTGCCCCCCATAGGCCATAATGGTGGGGCGGCTGGGATCAATGTTCTTCGGGAATGCGCCTATGTCTCCGCCCCTCTTGATGGTGGTGGGCTGGATGCCCTTTTTGTGGCAGGCGATTCGGCGCCAGTTCGAGTAGGGCGGCTTCAGCTCGATGCCGCAGCGCTGGATAAACACGCCGTGGGCCACAGCCTGGAAGGCTTCGTTATAGACGTCGTCCGCTATGCGGAACTCGAAGCTGCGCCCTACGCCGGGCACGG
The DNA here is from genome assembly GCA_021161675.1 of Planctomycetota bacterium. Classification (GTDB taxonomy): domain Bacteria; phylum Planctomycetota; class Brocadiia; order SM23-32; family SM23-32; genus JAGHAF01. The sequence goes on from JAGHAF010000071.1 coordinate 10,021, forward strand.
CGATGAAGTAGTTTCCGGGGGTCTGGAACGGTGTGAAATCCAGCACGTACACGTTCTCGCCCGACAGGTCCTTTTTATAGACGCCTTCATTGAAATTGCCGGCCTGATGACGTAGCTGCGGCCTGCCGCGCCAGACCACCTGGCCGTCTTCCGCGTTGCAGACCCAGAACTCCGCCGGGGCCTGCCTGAAAGAGAGAGCCCCCATCGAGCCCATCCACCGGCCCAGGTAGGCCCACTTGACGGGTGAGAGTGTCAGGTAGCCCACCTGGTTGACTTTCACCGAATCAGTGTAGCTCTTGCGGCTGTCGAAGTGAAGCGTGGCCTCCGAGGCGGCGCCGGTGACGTCGGGTTCGGCCTTCAGCTCGACCACGTCCCCGTCCTGGAGTGGCTGGGGCAGCTCGAAGAAGACCTCGTGTTCGGGTATGGCCTTGAAGGGCCATCCCTCGGGCAGGTAGGTGTCAACCCGCGAGAAGCGGCCCATGCGCACGGGTTCAACCGGTGCGTCGTTGATGCGCAGGGCGTAGCCGGTGGGCTTATCACCTGCGCCCGGCGCGAAGTTGGGGCCGAAAACGGCCTCGATCTGCTGCGGCCCCACCGGCTTGAGCCTGCGCAGGCCCATCGCGGCCATGTCGGCCTCCGTGGTGTAGGGTCGGGGCTCCGAGTCCGCCCCATAGACAAAGGACTGGGCGCTGTGCGCGGCGGTGACCATCGTTCCGTTCTGGCCGCGCGCCAGCACGTAGTACCTTGCGCCTTTCTTGAAAGGATATGGGGCTTTGAGCGTCACGAGCGTGCGTTTGAACTCCGAGTAAGGACATCCGGCAGGCCCTTTGGCTTCGACATGCGACGTTGCCGCCGCCGCTACGGGGTTTACGAATTTCTTGAACGCGTAGCGATCGTCATCGAAGCTTACGATCCGATAGGACTTCGGATCTCTACAGACCCCGGTTACGCTCATCCCTATGACCACGCCTATTTCAGTGTCGCTGATGGCGCGTGCGTCCCGCAGGCCATAGGTCGTCCGCACGGCCACCTTCTGGTCGAGCAAGGAGCGGAACTGATCTAAAGTGAGCCAATCGCGCTGTGGTGTCTGCTGAGCCCGGGCCATACGTGGGGGAATGCCCGTTGCGAGAAGGAGCAATCCCGCGATTACAAAACTTGCAGCGACTTTGGACCTCATCATCTCCGCCTCCCAAAATGGCGAGCCATAAAAGTGACATGACCAGATAACCTTGTACGTGTAACAGAGGAGCTTCGGCGCGTCAAGCCACTTGCGCAAGAATCAATTCTTTTTCGACTGAATACTGTTGCGCCAGCGCGGCCTGAGGGTCCCAGGGGCCGTTGTCTGCTTGACAGCTCTCAGGGAGGCGGGATAGAATCGCCGGACGTGGGCGGTTAGCTCAGTTGGACAGAGCGCCAGCTCGACACGCTGGAGGTCACTGGTTCGAGCCCAGTACCGCCCACCACTTTTTCGCCGGCGGCGGAAAAGTGGTAGAGCCGGTGAACGGGCGAAAACGGCACGGGGCCTTCGCGTTCACTACCCCCCAGGGACCTGTAGGACCCGTTCGGCTGCGCTGTACTGGTCGATTGATCAAGTGTGGGCTGCGATTGTCCTGGTTATTCCCCGCTCAATGGAGGCGGCGCGTGGCGGAGGATACGCACAGGGAGCAGCGCCCCACGTCCGGCGACGAAAGCTTGTGGTCTCGCTTCATCGAGGGGGACGAGGGGGCTCTGCTCACGTTGGCGAGCAGGTATCGCGACGAGCTCTACTGGTATCTGTTGCTCAGCACGGGACGTCCGCGCACGGCGGCCGAGGGCACGCTGAGTGTGTGGAGCCGGATGGCCCAATGCCGGCGTCCCATCGAGGAATTCACCTCTTTCCGTATCTGGCTCTATGCCGTGGCCACGCAGAATGTGGTTCCTCCCACCCATCCGGAGAGGTTCGGCCTCACCGACGCGATGCAAGAACTGCGCGCAGAGAGGCCGTCGTCGCAGCGCGAGCAGCTTGTGCTGGCGATCCGAGACCTGCAAGTGAGCATCCGCCAGCCGTTCCTGCTGCTGGTGGTGGCGGGGCTGAGCATGGAAGAGACCGCCATGTGCTGCAACTTCACCAAAGGGCGCACAGTGGCCTGCGTGGAGAAGGCCTGCCGGAGACTGCAATCCAACGCAGCGCTCAGAGAAGTGGTAGGCGCCGAGGTGAATTTCCCGAGCGCGGCGCATCTGGAGTTCGGCAGGCGTCTGGCGGAGCGATTGCGGGATATCGCGCCCTTCCCGTTCCCGGAATCGGTGGCTGAGGTCTTCCATGACCGGATTGCAGAGGCCGCCCAGAAGCCCGTCTCGGACCTGCGTCTGGCACGTCCGGGCCCCGAGCTGCGCACACTTCAGAAGGTTGCGATTTCGGCGCTCGTCGTTGTGGCTGTAATAGGATTGATCCTCGGTGTTCTTCTGAAGCGTGCCCCGCAACCGCTTGCGCCGCTGCCCGTGGGCACAGTGGTTCAGGCTGCGGGCATGGTCCGCGTTGTCAGTCCTGACGGAGCGCCTGCTGTGGAACCGGCGCTCCACGCCGAGCTTAGCGTCGCGCAGGCCGTCCGCACGGGTGGGGACGGCCTGGCTGTCATCAGAGGGCCCCGCGCGAGTTGGATCGTTGACCGGGATTCCACCCTCCAGCTCCTGGGGCCGGGGAAGGCCGCTCTTCTTGACGGGCGAGCGCACGTGCGTACGGCGCCGGGATTGAAAGAACCGCTGGAGGTCACTGTGCCCGCCCACGGCCTGACAGTGCGGCTGCGCGCCCCCCTCCTTCGCCCCGCTCAGCCTGGCTTCGGGGGAGGAGCCGAGGCGGTTCTCTGGAGCGCCCGGCGCAGCCTGCGCGCGTGCGCCGCCAGGGGCGAGCTTACCGTCGAGGGAGAGCGCGAGTCGCGACAGCTCCAGTCGGGTGAGTGCGCCATGTGGCTGGATGGCCGCTGTGTCGGGCCGGTGCGGCCCGCCCGGGCGGGGGACATCAATCATTGGACGGATATCCGTTGGGCCGAGGATGGCATGACGTTGTCGGCGCGGCAGTTGGCGGCGGCGCCGGTGACGCCGGGCTCTGCGCGTATCCCGTCGGGGACTACGGTGGAGCGACTGCGCCTGAGAATCACTCTGAGGGGCGCGCTGGCGCTCGTCCAGGTGGCCGCGCAGTTGAGCGGGCCGGCGCCGCAAGAGACGGGGAAGGGGCTTGACGCGGCGCAGCTTGTCCTGCCCCTCCCGCTGGTCTCCACGCCGGGGGAGGTCAGCCACGATGACGATGGCAATGTTGAAATCGCCACCTGGGCCGTATGCGTTCTGGAGAACCGGGAAGAGCGCTACGCGCTCGGGATAAACCCGGGGGCATGGACCCGGTCGGCCATCGGACGCGTGGAGGTCTCTGTAGACGCCTTCGCCGCAGAGGGGGGCGGGGAGCTGAGGTGTCCCGGCCTGGAGATGCGAGGAAAGGAGGGGGCTCGCCTGGAGTCGTGGACAGGTCAAGGCGTGGACCCCGGCCGGCCCATCGTGCTGGAGCTTGCGCCGGCCGAGGTGAGCGGGGTTGACTGCCTGCCTCTGAGCGACGGGGAAAGTGAGTGGGGCGTCGTGGCCTGGCGTCCCGGGGCGCCGAAGGTCGGCTGGCTGGGCGAAGAGAGTCGCGTCCTGCTGGCCTTCGACGCGACGGCGCATTTCGGCCCTGGGGGCAGGTACTACGCGCACGAACTGCTGGCGGGCCTGCTGGAGGGCCTGCCCCACAGATGCCGCGTGGCGCTCGCTGTGAACGACGGCACGGTGAAGCTCGACAAACTTTCATTTTCCACACTGTTTCCCAACAGGTTGGTGGAGATGGAGGCGGCCGTGTGGTCCGTGGAGGCCGGGCGCGCGCCCCCCGATGTCCGCTTCCTTCGGGGGGCGGCGCGGATACTGGCCGGCGCGGGGGGCGACGGATTGCTGCTGTATCTGACGGGTACGCAGGATGCTCCGGAGGAGATGGTCCTGGCGCCGCCACCGGAGCTTAAGGGGCTCCGGGCCATTGTGCTTCAGCTCGGAGCGGAGAGGCCCTCTGCGGGATGGCGCTCTCTCTGCGGCGATTCTGGCGGCATCGTGAGGGCAATACCGGCCGCCGCCGCGCCGCGGACGGCGGCGAGGGACGTACTGTGGAGTCTGACACGGCCGGCGCTCACTCAGGTGCGGCTGGAGACCCAGGGCGGGGCGGCGGCGCTTGTGGGCGGGCCGCGGCGCTTCGGAACCCGTCCGGTCGTGGCCCTGGCGCAACTGGGGGGCGACGGGCTGAGCGGGCGTTTCTCGGCCAGGGCCGGGGATACGCTCCTTGAGCAGAAGGTAGGAATAAGCGTGCCCGCCGGGGATGCGCTTCGTGTCCCGGGCAGATTGATTCGGCTCTTGCGAAACCGGGCGAAGGAATGTGAAATGCCGAAGTGATTCTGCTACAATCTACCAGTGGCTTAGATCGAGGGTTGTGATGCATAATCGGTTCAGCAGCTTTGCAGCGGGCATAGCGCTGGCTGCGTGGCTTATATTCGCGTGCGGTGGCGCAGGGGCTATGGAGGTGTGGATGCCCCAGACCGGCAAGGTGGACCTGGAATCCCCCGCGCGCGAGGGCGTGGACGATCAACTGCGCCACGCCTATGCGCTGATCGGCAGCGGTCAGTGGGCCGACGGGATTGCCTGGGTGCGCAAATTGATGGAGCAGAACCCTGAGGCGGAGTGGACAGAGGAGGCGAGGATAATAATCGCTCGGGGCCTGCTGTCCTCGGGCAAGAAGAAAGAGGGGTTCGCAGCGCTGGAGCAGATCCGCGCCGACTATCCCGAATCTCCGCTCGCAGAGCGGGCAAAAGAGATGCAATATGGCGCCGCAAGGGAGTCGGCCGGCGATGACCTCGAACTGGCATTGTGGATGTACGACGAGCTGGCGGACGGCGCTGACGCCCAGGAAGAGGCGGCCCGCATACAGAAGGGCAGGGCTGACGCGATGTTCGCCGCCGGGCGCTACCTGGAGGCCCAGGACGAATACCTGGCCCTGATAGATTACTATCCCGACAGCAAGTGGGTCTCTTACTGCTGGTTCAAAGTGGCAGACTGCGACTGGCAACAGACCACGTGGCTCAATCTGGGCCTGGAGGGCCTTCGGGAGTCGGAACGTAACTTTGCGGATCTTTATAAAGATTTCGCCGATTCCGGTCCCAGGAGCCCACTTGCCGAGCGGGCAGCGGAGAATATACGCAAGGCGCGCCTGCTGCTGGCCGAGAAGAACGCCGAAATCGCGCGCTTCTACATCGAATCCGAAAAAAGGCCCTGGGCGGCGGTCAATTACCTGGAGCGCCTATTTAGAGAGTTCCCCGACGCGCCGCAGGCCGAGTGGGCCGGCAAGGAGCTGAAACGGATCCGCCGCGACTTGCGCGCCCCTCTCCGGGGTGAGACGCGGCGCATGCCCCTGCCGGGCGTCGAATCGCAGGCATCTTCGGAGCAACCATGAAAAAGAACACCGTCATCGCACTGCTGGCCTGTATCGCCCTTTATGGCTGTGGCTATCACGCGGGCGCTCTGTTCCGGGACGATATCCGCACAATCTACGTTCAGGGATTTGACAACCAGACCTTCCGGCGTGGGCTGGAGGCGCCGCTCACGAGGGCAGTGTGTGAGGAGATCAAACTGCGTACGCCTTTCATTTTTGCGCCCCGGGACGAGGCCGACAGCATATTGAGCGGCAAGATACTGGACGTGCAGGAGAAGACAAAGGTCGAAAGTGAAAGGGGGCGGGTTTTGGTGCGGGGAGTTTCTTTGACGGTGCTGTTTCGCTGGCGCGACCGGCTGACGGGCGCCGACATCACTCCCGAGCAAACAATTGACGAGTCGGCGCGGCTCAGGACGGGGGTTGCGGAGACCGGCGTCGGCGTCGGCGGCGAGGCGGCAGCAGCTGATCTTGTTCCTCAGGAGACATCCTACGACGCCGTCTTCCAGCAGATCGCTCAGCGCATAGTGGAAAATATGCAGAAGAGTTGGTAGAATGGATGTGATGGTCGGGGGGCAGTTCGAGGATACCCATACTACGGTTCATAAATGGGCAGTGACTACGACAAAGACAAGATAGGCCCGCCGCCGCCCGGTGAACGCGGCGGCGGCTCTCAGGCGCCACAGAGGCCGCGCATAGGCCGCCAGTTACTGCTATGGCTCCTCGTGATGGGCGCCGTGCTGGTTGGCGTAAGCATGTTCAAGAGGCTCGGTGGCCCCCCCGGCGGCGGTATGACGGTGAAGGACTTCTACTCCCATATGGACTCTGGCAAGGTGGCCGCACTGCGCATCCGCGGCACGCACGTGACGGTGACCCTTAAGGGCGCCGAGGGCCCGACCGGCAAGAAGCAGATAGTCCTGCCCGAGGAGGAAATCGCCCGCAAGCTCGAGAAATGGTCGCACAGCGTGCCGTCGGTGGACTACAAAGAATCCGACACTACAATGGCGCTGGTGCTTTGGAATATCCTGCCCTTGCTGCTCCTGGTTGTTTTGATGTTGTACTTCTTCAACCGGCACATGCGGTCGGTCGGCGCCAGGGAGGGCTGGATGCCGTTTGTGGGTAACAGCACCGAGAAGGCGCGCAAGGAGAAACCTGACGTCAGGTTCGACGACGTGGCCGGCGTGCAGGAGGCGAAGGAAGAAGTCCAGGAGATAGTCGAGTTCCTGCGCAACCCTGAGAAGTTCCAGGTGGTGGGGGGGCGTATACCCCGCGGCATCCTGCTGGTCGGCGCGCCGGGCACCGGCAAGACCCTGCTGGCCCAGGCGATCGCCGGCGAGGCGGATGTGCCTTTCTACAGCCTGTGCGGCTCGGACTTCGTCGAACTGTTCGTCGGCGTTGGCGCCGCTCGGGTGCGCGACCTGTTCCGCAAAGCCCGGGAGAACCAGCCCTCTATCATCTTCCTGGACGAAATTGACGCCGTCGGGCGCAAGCGGGGGACTGGACTCGGCGGGGGCCACGACGAACGCGAGCAGACGCTAAACGCAATCCTCAGCGAGATGGATGGCTTCACCCGCGACACCGGCATCATCGTGCTGGCCGCCACGAACCGACCGGACGTGCTGGACCCCGCCTTGCTCAGGCCCGGCCGCTTCGACAGGGAGATCATGGTTGACATGCCGGACGTCAGGGGCCGGGAGGCCATCCTGAAGGTGCATGCCCGGGGCGTGAAAATGGCCGGCAGCGTGATCCTGAAGGACATTGCGCGTGGGACCCCCGGTTTCACCGGCGCCGACCTGGAGGCGCTCATTAATGAGGCGGCCATTCGCGCGGCCATGCAAGGGCAACAGAAAGTGAGCATGGCGAACCTGGAGGAGGCCCGGGATAAGGTGCGTTTCGGCAGGCAGAAAAAACACAGCCGCGTGATGAGCGCAGAAGATAAGAAACTGACCGCGTACCATGAGGCCGGCCATGCCCTGATCGCAAAGCTCCACGAGGACGTGGAGCCGCTGCACAAAGTGACCATCATTCCCCGCGGCGTCGCAATGGGAATGACCATGGTCCTGCCCGAAAAGGACAAGTACGGCCTCCGGAAAAGAGAATGCTTCGGGCAGATAATCATGATGATGGCCGGACGGGTCGCGGAGGAGATGTTCTGCGGCGACATATCCAGCGGCGCCGAAGATGACATCGAGAAAGCCACCGAACTGGCCCGCAGCATGATCACCCGGTGGGGCATGAGCAAAGAGCTGGGCCCGATCAGCTACGCCGAAAGTGAGCGACACGTCTTTCTGGGTAACGAGATCACACGGGGCAAGCTTCACAGCGAACGCATGGCCGAGAAGATAGACGAGGAGGTCCGGCTCCTGCTGATGGAATGCTATCAGATGTCCCGCCAGATGTGCGAGGAGAACGCGGACGGACTGCGGCGAATCGCTGAAGTGTTGCTGGAGTTGGAAACCCTCAGTGGGGACGAGGTCGCGCGGATTCTAGCCGGCGATGGCGTAGATGAACTGCGCGTCGAGCGAGAGGCCGCAGAGAAGATGGCCGCCGCCGAACAGGCCAGAGAGGAAGAAAAAGAGAAGGAACCGGTTCCCGAATCGGACGAAGGCGCCGCCCCGGAGGAATACCCACGCCCGCTCGGCAGCCCCGCCTGAAGCGTCATACGGCAAGAGCCGCTATTCTGCTGCTGTTCGATCTCAGAAACGGTCTTGCATGTAGGTGTAGGCTTCCTGCCCTCCGAAAAGGACGTCGAGCAGGGGCAGCGCATCCTCATCCATTTCGCACTCGGGATGGGCGAGCAGGTGGGGGCCCAGCGCGTGTCCCACGATCAGTTGCGCCAGCTTGCCTTGCGGGAGCTGAATGCGTAAGTTGAGCGTCTCACCACCGGCCTGCGCGTTCAGGGTCAGGCCCGAGTGGCCCAGGTCCGTCTCCACGTCGAACTGAACCGGCCGGTCGGCGAACTCGCTGTGCCCAAGGCGCGCCTCCAGCGCGCCTTTCAGCCGTGCCAGCAGCGGACCCTGGTTGAGGATACGCATCATCCCCTCTGACATGCGGAAGTACTGCGTCTGGACAGTGCAGCCGTAGCGCCGCAGCGCATGCACAAAGGCGTGGTCGCATGGCAGGCAGAACTCGATCTCCTCGCAGGGGCGCTCCACGGCCACGTCGGCGAAATAGCGCAGCAGCGCGGGATAGGCGCGGGGCGTCGTGCAGTGAAGCTCGGTCACTTTCACCGCTTCATCGTGTTCTTCCTGAGCGGCATAGCCCACAGGCCGGCTCTGTTCGTCCTCGCAGATCACACCTCTGGCGGTGCTGTCCCAGCGAGAGCCGCGCACGAAATGCGAGAAATTGGCACTGTCTCGCACCACGGAGGCGGCGCGGTTGCGGTTGCGCCGGTTGTACAGCTCGACGACGAAGCCTGCGTCCTGCTCGCGCATTTCGCGGATCGTAAATGGGCCGGGCTGCGCCCTCTGCGCGTCACGGGTAGCGACGCTGCTCTTGGGGTCGCCCATTACGGGCATGAAGCCGAACTTGTTGTAGAAGTCGGGGATTCCCCAGAGCAAAGAGACGGCGTATCCCTGCCTGGTCATGTAGTTGACAGTATCGGCCATCAGGCGCGCCATGTAACCCTTCAGCCGATGCTCCGGCTCGGTGTTCACTCCTCCGATGCCGGCATGCGAGACCTCCACGCCGAGCAGACGGATGGGACACGGAACAACGACCAGGCTGCTGACCGGCTCGCCGTCCATGAAGAGCCGTCGCAGGTAATTTTCTCCCTTGGGAGTGGTCAGAATCTCAGCCTTGCTCATTAGGTTCCTCCAGGATAGCGTAGAAGGCCTGTAAAATGGCCGCTCTATTATGCCGAGCATTTGGGTGATGTCAACCGAGGGTGTCGAGGGCTTGCTTCACACCGTGCGGCCAGCTAAAATGCGCGCTTCAAACCCCATGCTCTACTGAAAAGGGACAGACGCGATGATAGACCAGGCGCAGAAGAACGAGAACGCTCGCAATTACCTGAAGGCGGCGCTGTTCCAGGGCCCCGATTGGATACCATGCAGCGTCGGCATCATGCCCGCCACCTGGCGGAAATATCGGGAGGAGCTGGAGGACGTCCTGCTCGACTTCCCCCGATTCTTTCCCTGGTTGAAGAAAGGCGCCGTGGACTTCGAGTTGCCGGGGGATAAGCGCTACCAGGCCGGCCAGTTCACCGACAACTGGGGCTGCCTCTGGGACAACATCGCCGAAGGGCTCGACGGCGCCGTGGTGGGGCACCCCCTGGAGGATTGGGACGATTTCGATTCTTACCAACCGCCCGACCCTGTCACCCAGGGGGAGGGCTGGGGGCCGGCGCCGGACTGGCAGCAGCGCAGGCAGGCGTGCGCGAGGGCAAAACAGGAGGGACGTCTCGCCTGGGGCTATGTGGAGCACGGCTCCATGTACATGCGCCTTTACTACCTGCGCGGCTTCTCCAACTTCATGATAGACGTGGCGACCGAGGAGCCCAGGCTCGACGAGCTCATCCAGTCTGTGCTGAGCTACAACATGGCGACCATAGAAAAGCACCTGGAATGCGGAGCGGAGATAATGAGCTTCGGGGACGATCTGGGTTTCCAGAAATCGCTGGCCATCAGCCCCGTGAAATGGCGCAGATACATAGGGCCTTGTTTTCGCCGGATGTTCGGGCGATGCCGCCAGGCGGATGTCTTGATCCGGCTCCACTCCGACGGGCATATGCTGGAGATAATTCCCGACCTGATCCAGTACGGAGTTACGATCATCAACCCTCAGATCCGGGCGAACGGGCTGGACGGGTTGGAACAAGTTGCGAAGGGGCGGGTGTGCTTGGACCTGGACCTGGACCGCCAGCTCTTTCCCTTCGTCGGCCCGCAGGAAATAAAGGAGCACATCCGGGAGGCCGTCTCGCGGCTCAACCTGCCGGAAGGGGGCCTGATGCTCTACGCTGAATGCGAGCCGGACATCCCCCTGGCGAACGTCCGGGCCATATGCGAGGAGTTCGACACCATCGGCGGGCCGGGAGCATAGCGGGAACGCCAGAAGCGCCAAGGACACCTCATGTTTGAGGTCGTCTCGCTTGAGTTGGGGGCCGCTTGGTGGTATTATCCCTCTGTTTGCCGCCGGTCACCGCGGCCATGAAGGGCCGTTTCGTGCGGGTCGCCCGGCTGCCTGCCGGGTTCTGTTGAACCCTTTCGTCTTTTGGAGAGACTGTATCGCTATGTCCGGTCGCCCGACAAAGTGGGTGTTGGTGGTTGTGCTTCCTCTCCTGGTGGCGCTGTATGCGAGCTATCCCCCCATGGGCGTGGTGGTGAGCAAGGAGCGCCTGGTCAAAAAGACGGCCGCATCGCTGGAGGAAGCCGACAAAGCAGGCGTCAAGGTGGGCCAGGATTACGTAATCTCCCGTGAGACGCTCAAGCGCAGGTGGCTGCCGCTCGCGCGCGGGCAGCGGGACAAGCGCACACAGATCGTCGGGCGCGAAGAGGACGGCAGTTGGACCGAACTGGAAACCACGGTGGTGCTGGGCCGCATCAAGCTCGGATTAGACCTGGCCGGTGGGACGGAGCTTCTTTACAAGCTCGAGCCCCGCAAGGGGGAGCAGGTCACCACGGAGGTCTTCAGCACGATCGACATTCTGAAGCAGCGGATCAACCCTGGCAATATCAAGGAGTACCGCATCCAGCCGGTGGGCCATGGGCGGATTCTGATCCAGGTGCCGCGGGCCAGCGCCGCAGAAGTGGCGCAACTGAAGCGACGCCTCGAGAGGATGGGCAGGCTGGAGCTTAAACTGGCCGTTCCCCGCCATTCCGAGAAGGAAGGGTTCCGCCAGTGGTATGCAAAGGCGCAGAACGGCGAGCCGCCCGAAGACTACGAGGTGATGTACATTGACAACGATCCAGCCAAGGAGTTCTACCTGGTGCGCAAGGGAGAGGCGGAGATCACGGGCCGCTATCTGTCGCAGGTTTATCCAGGCAGGGACCAGCTTGGGGCCCCGGCGGTGGACTTTCAGCTCAATTCGGTGGGGGCCAAGAAATTCGGCCCGATCACCGGGAACAACATAGGGTGGCATCTGGCGATTATTCTGGACGGCGTGCTCAAGAGCGCGCCTGTCATAAAACACGAAATTACCAACGCGGGGCAGATCACCGGCGATTTCAGCAGGGAAGACGTCAACGACATGGTGACCATCCTGCGCGCCGGCAGCCTGCCCATGGACATTCAGCTTCTGCAGGAGAGCACCGTCGGCCCGCAGTTGGGCCGTGATAGCATCCGTCAGGGGCTGCTTGCGCTGGCGGTGGCGGGCTTCCTGGTGGTGGGCTTCATCGCTTTCTACTACGTGGGATGCGGCCTGGTGGCGGATGGCGCGCTGCTGATGAACGTGGTCTTGCTGGTGGGAGTTCTGTCGGTGCTCGGGGCGGCGCTCACCCTGCCCGGCATGGCGGGTATTCTGCTGACCGTGGGCATGGCGGTGGACGCCAACGTGCTCATCTTCGAGCGTATCCGGGAGGAGAGCGCCGCCGGCAAAGGGGTGCGCGTTGCGCTCAGAAACGGGTATGAGCGCGCCTTCACCGTCATCGTAGATGCGAATGTCACCACGCTGCTGACCGCGCTTATTCTATACATGGTGGGCACGGGGCCGGTGCGGGGCTTTGCGATCACGCTCTCATTTGGCATTCTGCTGAGCATGTTCACCGCTCTGGTGGTGACTCGCCTGACGTTCGAAACGATGATTGACAAGGGGTGGCTGAAGCAATTCAAGCTGAGGGCCCTTATGGGCGGCCGCTCGATCGGGTTCTCCGCCCTGCGGAAGGCGGCTTACGTCCTGTCTGCTGTCACTGTGGTGATAGGCATGGCCGCGTTCTTTGCGAGGGGGGCGGACCTGTATGACATTGATTTCACCGGAGGATCGTTGGTTCGAATCTCGCTGGCCAGACCGGCGTCGGTCTCGGAGGTGCGCTCGAGACTGGCAGCCGGCGGCTTCCCAGACGCCGAGGTCCAGGCCGTGGGCGCGCAGGCCGCCGGGGGGAAGGGGTTCACCGATTTCGGCATCCGCTTCAAAGGCGCCGGCAAGGAGAGGATAAGGTCGGACGTCCTGGAGCCGATTCGCCAGCGGCTGCAGGCGGCAGGCCTGTCCGTGGAGAAGGGCAAGCTCACGGTGACGGCGGACCGAAGAGGATTGCAGCTCAAATTGGACGAGCCGATGCCGGAGATGAAGCTGAGAGAGCTGCTGGCCGGGGCCGGCGGCGACCCCTTCCACCTTGGGCGCATAACAACCATTGTTCCCACCAGGGAGGACCTGCTCAGCAAACGGCTGATAGTGGACCTTTCCGACGTGGCGGGGGTATCCGATCAGAAGGAGCTCTGGTCACGAGCGTTGATTGCGCTCTCGTGGGTCGGGCTGAAATCCGAGGACTACACCGTGGTGAAATACGAGCGTTCCGGGGATGGAGCGCTGCGCCTCGTGCTGGACAGGCCGATTCAGCGCAACCTGCTGGCGGCGGAACTGGAGCGCCGGGAGTTCTCGGGGGTGGATGTGGAAGAGGGCGTCGAGGAGAGCAAGTCTTATGTCCTGAGCGGCCGGCCGGAGGCGCTGGAGCGTCTGACGCAGAGTCTGCGGGCCGGCGACCCCCTGCGCGGCGTCCCGATGGCTGATATCCGCGGCGATACTGTGAGCGCGACGCTCGCAAAGGGGTTCTCCGAGGCGGATGTCCGTCTCCTTTTCGAGAAGCAGGACATGTCTGACGTCCACATTGCGGCGCTTGACCTGAGCGTCAGCGAGTATCGGCTTAACCTGAGTTCGGAGGCCATCCGCGAGAAGATGCGTTCGATGTTCCGCGACCTGGCGCAGCGCACCGGCGGCGTCACTTTCACGAAGGTCTCCGAGGATGGCGGGCAGGAGATCGTTAGGATGGCGCTTGAGGAAGCGATGCCGCTGGCGGACGTTCAGCACTACGTCGAATCGGCGGATATCGGTCATTATGCGTCGGACATCATCGTTAACAAGGGGAGCTACGGGCTGGGGGCGTTGGTTTCTGAGGTCGATCTGCGGCTGCCGAAGGAAAAGGCGGAGGCCATCCAGAACAGGATCAAAGCGTCATTTACCGAGCCCCGGCCGGTTCGGAAGGTGGTGAGCATCGGAGGGGTGGTGGCGGAGCAGTTGAAGGGACGCGCGGTGCTGGCGGTGTTCTTCGCCTCTGTGATAATCGTGCTCTACGTGGCCGCGCGTTTCCACGCCTTCCGGTTCGGAATGGCGGCGGTTATTGCGCTGGTGCACGACATTCTTATCACGGCGGGTTTGATCGCGCTTGTCGACTGGGTCGGCCTGTTCGGGGGGGTGAAGATCAACCTTGCCATGCTGGCGGCGTTCCTGACCATCATGGGTTACAGCCTTAACGATACGATCGTGGTCTTCGACCGCATCCGCGAGAACATGGGGATACTCGGTCGCAAAAGGGTGAGCGCTGACCTTATAGACTTGAGCATTAACCAGACCCTGAGCCGAACCGTGCTCACCTCGATGACCACGCTGATGGTGGTGGTGGTGCTCTGCGTTCTGGGCGGCTCGGTTCTGCGTGGGCTGGCCCTTACGCTGATCTTCGGCGTGGTGGTGGGGACGTACAGCAGCATGTTCATAGCCAGCCCGCTGCTGCTCGACTGGCAGGTGGTGGCGGCCGGGACGAGAACGTTCTTTCGAGTGGTCTTTTTCCCCGTGCGGCTGCCATTCAAGCTGGTGGGTCTGGTGTTCGGGAGGGGGCAGTAGCGCCTTCGGCGGCTGAGAGCGGCTCGGTGGGCTGCTCTGGCTCGGCGATGCGGTAGACGCCGATCTGGCGATAGTGCTGGTAGCGTTGCTCCAGCAGCCGGTCAACAGGGATTGCGCAGAGCTCGTCGAGCGTGTCGCTCAGGTAGCGCTCGAGCGCCCGGGTGGTCGCCTGCGGGTCGCGATGAGCCCCGCCGAGGGGCTCTGGAATTATGTGATCGATCACGCCGTTTTCCAGCATATCCCGGGCCGTTAACTTCAAGGCCTGGGCGGCTTCTGGGGCTTTCTTGCCATCCTTCCACAAGATGGCGGCGCAGCCTTCGGGGCTGATGACGCAGTAGTAGGCGTTCTCCAGCATGGCGAACCGATCTCCGACGCCGATGCCCAGCGCGCCGCCGCTGCAGCCTTCCCCGGTGACAACGATGATGATGGGCGTGCGCAGTCCGGTCATGGTGTAGATGTTCTCCGCGATGGCCATGGCCTGTCCGCGCTCCTCCGCCTCCACGGAGGGCGCGGCGCCGGGCGTGTCGATCAGGCAGAGCACGGGCAGGTTGAATTTCTCGGCCAGTTTCATCTTGGCCAGCGCTTTGCGGTAACCTTCGGGCTGGGGCATGCCGAAGTTGGCGTCCATTTTTTCGTTCGTTTCGCGGCCCTTGTATTGGGCGATGATGAGCGCCTTGTGATGGTCCAGCCGGCCCAGTCCCGTCACCACCGCGCTATCGTCGCCGAATCGTCTGTCACCGCGCAGTTCTATAAAATCGGTGAAGATGCTCCGTACGTAGTCCAGGGGGTGAGGGCGCTGAGGATGTCTGGCCAGCCGCACCCGCTGGTAGGCTGTCAGATTGCTGAAGATATCCTCCAGCAGGCGATCTCGTTCGTGCTCGAGTTGCTCGATCCGCTCGCTGAGGCCCTCCTGATCGCTGGATGACTGCTCGGCCAGTTTTTTGATCTGCTTCTCGACCTTTAGGATCGGCAGCTCGAACTCGTAGGTGAAGCCGTCCTGGTTGGAATTAGTTGCCATCGAAGGCTGACCTCGTCAAGAAACCCCTTCGCGAAGAAAACTCTATTGTAGGTCACAGCCCCCGAAGAATCAAGACCTCTCGGTTGTGGTTGAGCGCTCCAGGCGGGCCGACTTGAATGCGGCGTGGTGCGCCAGTCCTTGCAAAGCCGGCCCTGAGGCCGTATAAAGATGCCTTCACGTTACAGCCTTCAGCGCCACGAAAGTATGAGGTCTTCGATGCGGTGGAACGAGTATGAAAGGAAGTTCCGGCTGGGGTTTGACAATCGAATCTCCGTGGAAATCCTCAGGGACGGAAAAGAGTTCCTGGGACTGGGGCAGGTGAAGCTGGGGCGCCGGAAGCTGCGCTGCACCGAACTGCCCGTCCTACCCCTGATCGCGACGCCGACCGGTTACGAAGTCGCCCGGCTCGAAATAGAGGACATTGAGAAGGGCGAAGAGTCCATAGTGCTCACGCTCTGTCCCTTTATGGTCCCGAGGGGCAGAATGGACTGGATATCCTGTGAGGGCCAGGACCGCTGGAACGTGGGCGCCTGGGCCAAGGAGCCCGTGCGTGACCGCGGTGGAATGCTGCAGGTCACACTCCGGCGGGTGGATCGCGCCCTGGGCGGCATCAAACTCGCCGGGTTCTCGTACCAATACAGGTTCCATTCCCGGAAGTATCACGTCTATCGCATCCATGACCGAGCTACCTGGGAGTTGGGGGGCTGGGCGACGGGCAATTCGTTCTGGATGCGCGGTCCCTTCAACGAATCCCACAAGGCCATCCGCAACAAGGAGGATTCGTTCAGCACCTCGTGGTGCAGTGGCGAGCATCAAGCCGGTCAACGCCCGCAGTTCCTGCCGCTTTTCTCGGAGCTACAGGGGTTCACCTTCCAATTTGACCGGCAGAATTTGTTAGTGACAGCCTTCGAGGAGCCCTTCCACTGCGAATCCCTCTTTCAGAAGGAGTCCGGCAAGAATTACTTCACTCACTGGCATCAGCTCTGCACGGACCTGCAGGGGTTGGTGGAGTTTCCGCCACTTCAGGTTCTCTGTGCTGAGCTGGCCTCCGAAAACGATTTTGAGCGGGCAAACCAGTACTGTGCCGTTCGCGAGGAGCTGTACCGCCAGTGGCGGGACAAGGTCGGCGTGACGGCCCCCGACTCGCCTGTGAGCGGACTGCTGCTGGGCTGCAAGGCCGGCGTCAAAGGCGTGGAGAACGGCCTGGATGAGCTGGCGGCGGCCGCCTGCGAACGGGTCTTCATCCCAGGGCTTTTCCGAAACCACAAGCCGGACGATCAGACGGGCCTGGCGGAGAAGAAAAACGAGGTCGCTATCCAGCAGATTATCGAAAAGGCGCATGCCCGGGGCCTACACGTGGCGGTGTCCCTGGCGGACTGTTGCTCGGCGTGGCTGCTGGCTGGCGAGGAAGAAGAGACCGAGACGAAGCCGGAAGCGGAAGGATACGACCAGGTGCTGGCCGCCCTCCGGGACAAACGGCAGTGGGAACTGTTGCTCAAACACCTGCGGGGCCTGAAGCGCGATTATGGTCTGGACACTCTCTTTACCGAGAACGCGCCCCCCGGCCTGGCGGAGCAATTCGAGTGGAGCGGCTATCCGGGAGGAGATCGCATCGCCCGAAGCTCCGCTTCCATCCGTAGCCTGGAAGCGCGGCGCCGGGAACTGGTCGTCGCTGCCCAGGAGGCCGGTTACGAATGCTTGCTGTCCGGCGTATGCGGTTTTGGGAAGCCGGGCAGGCCAGTGCCCAATGGAGTGATCGCAGGGAAGGAATTCATGTTCCGGGACTGCGTGTTCGGCGTCCCCGAGGGGGAAATCATCGGGCATAAGGCCTATCCCCTCCGGGCATATTTCCGTGCCTGCGCCAATCGCCTCTGCTACATGCCCGTTTACCGGGCCGAAGAGGGTCTGCGGGGAGAAATGGACCCGTGGTGGGAGGAGGATTTCACAAGCATCAACAGGGCTTACCAGGCGGTGCGGGAACATATGGTGCACTGCAGGCTGCTGCGCGGCGGACGCGGTGTGCTGTGGACCGGCGATGAGCCCGGCGTTTGCGTCCTGTGGTGCTACGGCAAATTTGTGTGGAAAGTCGGCGCAAAGGCGAAGGTGTTCGAGGTGACCGATGGCGAAAGGGTTGAAATAGACGAAGCGGCTTTCACTCCTCACCCGCTCAAGGTCTACCTCGTGCAGGACGCGAAGGAACCTTGATACCATATCTCGTGGGAGATTCTCGGTGAGCCAGTTGGAAATACATCCGGGCACGGTGGCTGGCGCTCGCTGCCTTGGATTACGTGGGGAGCTGACCATCCACACGGCGCCCGAACTGCGCAGCAAAATACTGCGACGCCTCAAAAAACGCGCGCCGAACCTGGCGCTGGACCTGACTGAACTGGAAATGGCGGACACCGCCGGTGTTGCCACCTTGATTGAGGCGCAGCAGCGGATCAAACAGAACGGAGGCAAACTGGTGCTTTTCGGCCTGGGGCCACGCATGTCACAAATGCTCGAAATGACACGCGTGGCCGGGATGTTCACCATCGTCGAGAGCGAGCATCACGTGGCCGAAGCGTTGGAGTAGGGCGGGCGTTGTTAGCCGTTCAGGCAATCGGGGACGCGCCACTTATTTCTCATCCTTCCTCAAATGATTGAATGCAGAGGTCCAAACATGGTCGAAATCGCTATAATCGGTGCAGGCAGCTCCACCTTCACGGAAGCCATGATAAGGGATTCGCTCACGTTCCCCGCGCTCAGTGACGCATCCTTCCGGCTGATGGACACTGACCCCGACGTGCTCGGTCCGATGGAGACACTCGCCCGAAACCTGATCGCGCTGGGGGACCATCCCGCTACGGTCGCCACCACCACCGACCGGCGCGAAGCCCTGGACGGGGCGGATTACGTCATCGTCAGCATCCTCGTGGGCGGCGTCGAGCCGTTCGACTGGGAGATCGACATCCCCCTGCGATACGGTGTCGATCAGAGTGTGGGCGACACCATGGGTCCCGCCGGCATATTCCGGGCGGCTCGCACCATACCCGCTATGATCGAGATCGCCCGCGACATGGAACAGCTTTGCCCCGATGCCCCGATGCTCAACTACACGAACCCCATGTCTATGCTCTGCGAGGCCGTGCGAGAGGCCAGTGACGTGGCCGTGGTGGGCCTCTGTCACAGCGTGCAGGGCGCCCATCAGGACCTGGCCCGTGTGATCGGCGCCGCCCCGGAGGATTGCGCTTCGTGGATGGCCGGCATCAACCATCAAGCGTGGGTGCTCGACTACCGGCATAACGGCCAGGACGCCTACCCGCGGATCCGTCGCGCCGCCCGCGAGAACCAGGACTGGTGGGATGATAATACCATCCGGGTGGAGATGCTCAGGCAGCTCGGCTACTACGTCACCGAGTCCAGCGCCCACAACTCCGAATACAACCCCTGGTTCCGAAAACGCAAAGACCTGAAGGAAAAGTACACCGGCGAAGGCTGGAGCGGGGGGACGGGTTTTATCCGGGACGAATACAAGGAGCGCTATCCCGACCGGATCGCAAGGATGAAAAAGCAGGCCGAGGACATCGAGAACCTCAGAACCGAACGCGGCCAGGAATACGGCACATACATCATCAACGCCATGGTGACCGGCGAGCCCTTCCGCTTCAACGGCACAGTGGCCAACACGGGCCTGATCACCAACCTGCCCCGGGGCTGCTCCGTGGAGGTTCCCTGCTATGCGGACAGAAGCGGCGTCCATCCCTGTTACGTCGGCGAGCTGCCGCCTCACCTGGCGGCGCTCAACAGCATGGTTATCCGTTCCACCAGCATGGCCGTGCAGGCGGTGCTGCGGGGGGATAAGGAACTTCTTTACCATTCGATCCTCTACGATCCCCTGACCGCGGCGGCGCTCGGCATGAATGAGATCCGCGAAATGGTGGACGAGATGTACGAAAAGGAAAAACATCTCATGCCCACATTCCGCGACTGAGGAGATGCGCGATTGGCAGAGACAGTGTTCGAGCGCGACAACGATTGGGAGAACCCTGAGCTGGTAGGCCGCAACCGCGAGCCGGCCCGGGCGACGTTCTTCCCTTACCCGGACGTCGAGTCCGCGCTCGTGGGCACGCGCAAGTCCTGTCCCTGGCGCCTTTCCCTGAACGGGACATGGCGCTTCCGGCTGGCGGAGCGCCCCGAGCTTGCCCCCGATGGCTTCTGGCGGCCATCCTACGAGGCCAAGGACTGGGACCCCATCCAAGTCCCTGGCAACTGGCAGACTCAAGGCTACGGACGTCCGCACTACACCAACGTCAATTACCCGTTCACTGCCGACCCGCCCTTCGTGCCCGATGAGAACCCGACCGGCTGCTACCTGCGCGCGTTCGCACTGCCGGACGAATGGGAGGACATGCGCGTCTTTCTCAACTTCGAGGGCGTTGATTCGTTCTTTAAGGTCTGGCTAAACGGGATTGAAGTCGGCCTGAGCAAGGGCAGCCGCCTTCCCGCGGAGTTCGACGTCAGCAGCGCCATCCGCTGTGGTGAAAATCGGCTTGCCGTCCAGGCGCTCAGGTGGTCCGACGGCTCCTACATGGAAGACCAGGACATGTGGTGGCTGAGCGGCATCTTCCGTGACGTTTACCTGCTGGCTACGCCTCAGGCGCGAATCCGCGACTTCCAGGTGGACGCGCTGTTGGACGAGGAATATCGCGACGGAACCTTGCGGCTGCGAGTGGACGTGGCCGGCGTGGCCACGGACGACGCAACTGTGTCCATTGAGGCGCGCCTGCTTGACGAGTCCGGGGAAGACGCGCTGGAGCGCCCGCTCGCGCGCAAGCTAAAAGCGCAGGCCGGCGGGCGCGCCGCAGTCGAACTCAGCGCGCCCGTCCAGGAGCCTCACAAGTGGTCGGCCGAAACTCCCTATCTTTACACGCTTCTCCTGTCGCTGAGAAGCTCGCAGGGCGACGTCCTGCAGGTTATTCCCTGCCGCATCGGATTCCGCCGGGTGGACATGCAAGGGGGCCGGATGCTTGTGAACGGGCGTGCGATCCTGATAAAAGGCGTCAACCGGCACGAGACACATCCCGACCTCGGCAGGGCGGTCAGCTTCCAGTCAATGGAGCAGGACATCCGCCTGATGAAGCGCTTCAACATCAACGCCGTGCGCACCAGCCACTACCCCAACGATCCGCGTTGGTACGAACTGTGCGATCGCTACGGCGTCTACGTGCTCGACGAATGCGACCTCGAGACCCATGGAATGCAACCCGTGGGGGATGTATCGCGCATCTCCAACGACCCCCGCTGGCGGGAGGCATATCTGGACCGCATGGAAAGGATGGTGGAGCGCGACAAGAACCACCCCTCGGTCATCATCTGGTCCCTGGGCAACGAGTCCGGCGCCGGGAGCAACCATGAGGCAATGGCCGAGTGGGTCCACCGTCGCGACCCGAGCCGCCCCGTCCACTACCAGGGCGCGGGCGAGGCGGACTACCTGGACATCGTCAGCCCGATGTACCCGCACGTGGAAAGCCTGGTCGAATACGCCCGCAGAGACGATGCATATCGCCCCTACATAATGTGCGAATACTGCCACGCAATGGGCAACGGGCCCGGCGGGCTGGCCGATTATTGGGACGTTATCCGCGCCTACGAGCGCCTGCAGGGCGGCTTCGTCTGGGACTGGGTTGATCAGGGCCTGCGGGTGGAAACGGAGGACGGAAGCCAGTTCTTCGCTTACGGCGGTGATTTCGGCGATGAGCCCAACGACGGCAGCTTCTGCTGCAACGGCCTGGTGTCTCCCGACCGCGCGCCCCATCCCGGCCTCTACGACTACAAGGCCGTCATCGCGCCAGTGCGGCTGGCGGCCGAGGATGCGGCCGGCGGCCTGATCCGCGTCACGAACGAGTATGACTTCCTGACGTTGGAACGCCTCCGGCCGGCCTGGAACCTGACGGTTGATGGGCGCGTCGTTGACGAGGGCACGCTCGAACCGTTGCGACTCGGCCCTGGCGAAGAAGAGATAATAGAGCTGCCCTACGACCGGGCCCGGGTGGCGCCCGGTCGCGAGCATTTCCTTAACCTGAGCTTCCGGCTGGCGCGGGATACCGCCTGGGCCGAAGCCGGACACGAGGTGGCATTCGGCCAGTTCCGGCTGCCCGCGCCGGGGGGCGCCGTGCGGCGGACGTCAGGCGCGAGAGCGCCTGTCGAAGCGCGCGAGAGCGATCGAGACATTATTTTGCGGGCCGGCAGCTCTGAGATGGTCTTCGATCGGCTGAGCGGCATTATGCGCTCCTGGCGGATGGAGGGGGCGGAGCTGACCAATGCCGGCCCGCGTCTCTGCGTGTGGCGTGCGCCCACGGACAATGACTGCGAGATGGCGCCGCAGTGGCGCCGGGCGGGCTATGACAGGCTGAAGGCGCGCACTGTCTCGGTGGCGCTGTCCGTCCGGGATACGCAGCTCGTCCGGCTGACGCTCGAGCAGGTGATCGGCCCGCCCATCTGGGAACCGTGCTTCCGCTGCCGGCACGACTATACCCTCTACGGAAGCTCTGACCTCGTGGTGGCCACGCAGTTCACGCCGCTTCGGGACGACCTGCCGGACTTGCCGCGCGTCGGATTGCGACTGAGGCTGCCGGGGCGCTTCGATCGGCTGAGCTGGTACGGGCTCGGGCCGCACGAGAACTACGTGGATCGGCGCGCGGGGGTGCGCGTCGGCGTCTACGAGGGGAGGGTCGCCGACCAGATCGCCCCTTACGTCCGCCCCCAGGAGACGGGGCACCGCGAGGGGGCGCGATGGCTCAGCCTGCTCGACGAGCAGGGGAGGGGGCTCCTCGTCGTGGGACGGCCCACGTTCGGCTTCAACGCCCTGCCCGTGCGCACCGAAGACCTGGACCGCTGCGAGCATCCGCACGAGCTGCCCGAACGTGACGAGGTGGAGCTGCACCTGGACTGGAGGCACCGCGGCGTAGGCAGCCGTTCGTGCGGGCCGCGCCTGCCGGAGAAATACCGCGTGCCGGTCAAAGCTATGCGGTTTGAGCTTCGGCTGCGGGCCTTCTCCGTGCAAGACGCCGCGGCAGGCGAGCTGTATCGCTCGGAGCCGTCGTAAGCAACGAAAGTGGGCATTTTGTCAAACGCTGAAGTGACAACTCGGGACTCAGCCCTGGCCAGTGCGGGTGGATTTCTGGCCATTCTGCTGTGGAGCGCCACGATCGCAGTGGCGCGAAGCATCTCCGAGCAGGTCGGACCGCTGACAGCGGGCGCCGCCGTCTGTTGTGTGAGTGGCGCTCTGGCCGTCGTGCGGCTCGCGCTGAGCGGCCAGAGACGGCGCAGGATACGCCGGCTCCCGCTCAAGTACGTCCTCGGCTGCGGCGCGCTTTTCGTCGCTTACATGCTGGCGCTGTACCTTGCGGTTGGGCTTGCCGATGGCCGTCAACAGGTGCTGGAAGTCGGGTTGCTCAACTACCTCTGGCCGGCGACGACGATTCTGTTCACCGTGTTGCTCCTGAAGAAGAAGGCCGGCTTGCTGCTCCTTCCGGCCACCTTGATGGCTTTGTGTGGTGTCTTCCTCGTGCTCACACAGGGCGAGGATGTTTCCTGGCATTCATTCACAAGGAATGTGGCGACGAAGCCGGCCGTCTACGCGCTGGCATTGTATGCCGGTGTCTCGTGGGGTCTGTACTCCGCACTCACCCGGCGATGGGCGGGGCGCCAGGCGCAGGGGGCGGTGGACATCTTCCTGCCGGCCACCGCCGTAGTGTTAGTTGTCCTCTGTTTGCTCCTGGAGGATGGGCCTGAGTGGACGGTTCGGGCGGCAGGGGAGACGGCGTTCCTCGGGCTGGCGACGTATGTCGCATACGGGCTCTGGGACGGCGCCATGAGAAGGGGCAACGTTGTGATGGTCGCAGCCGGTTCGTACCTGACGCCGCTTCTGTCCACCCTCGTAACCTCTCTCTACCTATCCGTCGCGGCGGAGCGAAGCCTGTGGATCGGCTGTGCTGTGCTCGTGGCCGGCTCATTGCTGAGTTGGCTTTCGGTTTCGGACGAGAGGCATGCTCCGGAGATGCCTTGAGCGTTTATAGGCCGGCAACCTTTCGCTCGACGCGGAGTGGCAGTGGATGCTAACATTGTGGTTCGGTCCCAATAACTATGTCCGGGATGAGAATAGGATGAGCAAAGTTCTGTTGACGCTGCTCGTGTTAAGCCTGTGCTTTGGCGGCAGGGCCTATGCAGAGGAGGAGAGCCCGGTTCTGGCGCGTGTTAACGGTGATAAGATCACACGGGCGGAGTTGGATCGGTATCGGACGGCGATTCTGGGGGAGCGGGTGGAAGAGACTGGAGGCGGGGCCTTGCCGGCGGGATACGAGCGGGTGGAGGCGGAGAAGAGAAAAGCGGCGCTTACGAAGCTGGTGGAGCACCGGCTCTTGCTCAAGAAGGCGCGGGATGCCTACCCGCAGGAGCGCTGGCAGGGAACGCTGGACCGTTATGCGGGTGACGAATGGCGCGCCTTCGAGCAAAGGGCCGGCTCCAGGTTGAAAGCCCGGCGGGCGCTGCGCCAGGCGGGCGTGACGGTGGAGCAGTTTAAGGAATTGCGGCGCCAGGTTTTCCTGGTGGAGAAACTGCTCTGGGACGAGGCGGATTCCGGGGTCTTTGTCTCGCCCCGTGAGATGCTGGGCTATTACCGCGACCACCAGGAGGAATTCCGGCTGCCCAAGAAGATCGTCTACAGGCAAATCGTGCTTCCGCTGGTGGGGGATGATACTGAGAACCACGTGCGGAGCAAGGCCGCATCCATCCTCGCGCAAATCCGGCAGGGAGCGGACTTCGCCCAAATGGCGGGGCTGCACTCGGCCGACAGAGACAAGTATCCCGGTGGGTTGCACGAGGTGAATGTGCCTGCGCAGCAGCCCGACTGGAGGCCGCCGGCGCTTTCCGGGTTGGCCGAGGGGGAGACCTCCGGGGTGCAGAGGGGATCGGGCGGGTGGTTTACCATCACGAGGTTCGTGCGGGTCGAGCCGCCGCGCGTCCAGCCATTCAAGGAGGTGCAGGGGGGCATTCGCGCGAAGCTGCTGAAGGAGAAGAAGATGCGCGCGAGGCAGGCATATCTGGACGGGCTGAAAGAGAAAGCTATCATCGAGTACTTGCCCGACCGGCAGGCCGTAGGCGGTTAGCTGTAGGCTACAGGCGCGGCGACGGCCGAAGGTCTGTGGGGTAGCGTCCCTCTTGACTTCACTTCTGCGTTCATCCTTCGCCGGTCACGGCGCCTCAGAGCCACTGCGCCACCAGGACAATGAAGAGCATGGTGAAGACCAGGCCGAGCGCCACCTTGGTGGCTGCTATGTGCTTGCGGAACCATCCTGTGAGCGTTTCGGATGTGAGCCCGAAGAATACGGCGATCAGAATGAGCACGAGCGGAAGGATGAAACAGAGGTTATAGAGCAGCAACCATCCCACCGGCCCCCAGAGATGTCCCGGCAGATTGTGCAGGCCGTAGATGATAGTGGGGAGGTAAGCCTGTCCGGTGCATGGCAGCTCGAAGAGCGCCACGAGCGCGCCAAGTATAAATGTGGCGCCGATGGTCAGGCCCATTCGAGTTTTCTTGGAGATGGTGAGCCTTATCTTGCTGTTGAGTTTATCGGGCAGCGATAGGGCGAGGTGGCCTGTTTCTCCGCGGGAGCACTTGTATGCGTCATGGAAGCTGAGAAACGCGGCGACAAGCGCCAGAAGGGCGGCAGCCGCCTGGAAGGCGACGGCGAAGATGGAAGACCATTGCTCGCTCACCTTCATCAACCACGCAAAGCCAAGGCCCGCCGCGAAATAGGTCAGGAATACGGCGACGGTGAAGATACCGCCCACCCAGATGATCTCGCTTCTCTTCTTGCCCATGTAGGTGAGATACGAGAGCAGGAAGATGATCACTGTAAAGGCGCACGGATTTACGCCGTCCACAAGGCCAGCAGACAGGACTACTATCAGGCCCAGGGACCGGTAGTCGGTTTTCAGCTCTTGCTCGGCTTTGCTCAGGTCGATGGCGTAGAGGGTGAGAGGGTCCCCGTAGCCGCGGGACTGGTCTATGAGTTCTTGCAGCGCGGCAGGAGTGATTTCCTCGTCCACCAGCGCGCCTCGCGGGCCGAAGATGGCCGGGGCCAGAAGGTGTTTGTGCTCGGGCAGTTGGAGGGCTATGCAAAGCGCTTTGAAGCGTTCGGTGTTCTTCTTCGAGTCGGCGTCGAGGCGCATTACTGTCACGAGCCGCTGCTTGCCGGTCACTTTATCAATCAGGCTCTCCGCCTCCTTGCAGCGCCCGCAGCCGCGGCGATGGAAATAGACCAGTATCGCGGGCATGTCGGGGGATTGCTTCGTGGGTGGTGGCAGTCGGAATTGTTCTTTGAGTGGCGCTTGAGGGGGCGCGGGTGGCGGCGCATTTCTTATCAGTTCTTCTTCCTGCTCTCCCGGGGTGAGGTCGGCGGCCACATAAGCGGCCGCGATGCGGGCCAGTGCGGAAGGCCGGACGCCGAGGGGGAGCTGAAGGGATTGCTGGATGCCCATCTGGAGAATGGCCCGTTTGTCCTCGATCTTTAGATCGCGAATACTGAGGGCCAGGTACTGGATGTAGTCGACTTTCATCGATGGCTCCGGTAGGGTCTGCAGGGCAGCTTTCAGCAGCTCTGCGTGCGTCGGACGGGCAAGGTTGCTGAAAATGTTACGCAGGGTATCCTTGCGGCATCCTGCGCAGCCGATCGTGAAAGCGGCTTTCACCCCTTTGCGCACGGCGCTGATCGCTTCTTCTTTGCGATCTATGCCGTAGAGGAGTATGGCGACGTCGGTCAGCCCCCGCGCTTCGCCCTCATTCCAGTCCCAGGTGTCAATTCGCTCTTGCAGGGCCTTTATGGTGTTCTCGACCCCTTGGGTGCGGCCGAGTTTGACCTGTAACATGCCCACTTCAAGGATCACCTGAATCTGCTTTTCAGGTTTCTGGAGGTTGCCGAGCGCATAAGTGACGAATTCCACGGTCCCCGGCGCCTCCACGGAGCCTGCGCGCTTGATGGCTGCGAGGGCCGCTTCCTCGTAAGCGTCGCCGCGAATCAGGCCCGTTGCGATGGGGTCCAGTAACTGGCGCGCGAGCGGATAGTCTCCCTGCGCAGCCGCCTGTGTGGCCCGGATCAGCCGAACCATCCCACGGAGCTGCTCTGAGCTGATCTGAGCGATATGCTCTGGGGTGACATCCGGATATAGCGCCAGGTAGGCCTTTGCGAGCTTTCGCAGGAGGTCAGGGTCCGCGTATTGGATATGCTCATGGTTGATCTTCTTGAGCGCCTGACGCGCCGCTTCAGGTTCTTGCTGCTGTGTCAGCGCGACGACTTGTTTGATTCGATACAGGCAGGCGTTTATGGGGGCGCTGCTCTCGGACGCCAGGCGGGCGGCCTCGTCGTGGTATCCCAGGTCGTCATAGAGCGCGGCGATTTGGGGCAGGTCGGAGGCGCGCTCAGAGCGTCGCTGTTTGGAGTTCGCCAGTTCTTCGGCCGCACGCAGGAGTTTGACGGCCGCTTGCCCGGCGCCCTTGCGCACTTGCTCGGAAGCCAACTCGAGCAGCAACTTGATGCGTGAGCCGGGTCCGAGAAGGGGGGCAATGGCCGCTGCATCGTTCCAGAGCGCATCGCTGACTTCCTGGTGGCCACTCTGCCGGGCGGCTACGGAGGAATTGAGAAGGGCTTGCATTCTTGCGAGGGGAGACTCGATCTTCGCGGCGGTTTCCCGGGCCTTCTCCAGAAGGCCCAGTTGCGCGAATACCGCGCTTGCCGTTTCGCAAGCCGAAGAGAACGCCGCCTTCTTGCGAAAACGTTCGATGTTCGTCATGGCGCTCCGAAGCAGAGCTTCAGCCCGATCGGGCCGGCCGATATCGGCATATGCTCCGGCAACCAGGACTGCCCACTTTGCGGTTTCGAACGGGTCCTCGGAGATGGTCAATTCTATGAGTGCGCGGGCCATGGCGTCGGGACTTGACTTTGTGTCCTTAGGGGAGGCGGCCCGCCTGGCGTTGAGCATGTTCTCGACCCGCTGGAGTGTCTTTATCGCCTCGTCAGAGCGCCCGTCTGCCGCCAGCGCCCGCGCGGCGCCCAGCATGAGGTCGACCTGTATGTTGCGGGACGTGACCTTTTCAGCGGCCGAAAGAGCTATTTCTGGGAACCCCGACTGAAGGCCTACCTTCGCAACCTGTTCTATCTCATGGTCCGGCGTGTAGCACTGCGTGGCCGCGCGCAGAGCCGCCCGATAACATTCTTCTGTCAATGCCGGCTGCTCCAGTGCGGGGCTTACTTTTGCGAGCAGCAGCAGATGATTCAACCGGTCGTTCGGTTCGGGCGCTTTTTGCACCAACCGGAGTATCTGCCGGAACATCGGATGCGTTTCGCCGATCTGCTCGTCGCCGCCGGACGCCGCTCCCGTGAACCGCACAAAGGCGAGTGCGCAGATCAGGCCAAGCAAAAGTATCTTTTTCATAGGTGATTCCAGTGTAAAGTTTGCCAGGAGGAATTCTCTCTTGAGATGAGCGGGCACAAAAACTCCCCGTCACAGCCCTTAGTTCGGGCAAGGGGGGAAAGGTTCATAAGGAACGCTGCCGGCCTGGCGGCGTGGGATATGAACTTCGGATGGCCCGGGTGTCATAGCGGGGAGCGCGTCGCCGAGCAAGTTGTCCTCCGAAGGCGCGGCGGCCCTCACCATTGAAAGGCGCCTCGGGCCACTCTATTCTATCAGAGGCGTCTGTTCTGAAACGGATTAGGAAGGGAGTGGGCCCGCAATGGGTATTTTCTCGGCGCGCTCTTTCTGGCTGCCCTTGCTGACGGCGACACTTGTGGCATCCCTGTTTGGCGCGGTGCTGGCCCGCCGTGGGCGTCAACTGGAGCGACTGCTGCGGAGCGAAACCAGCCTTGAGAATCAACTGGCGGCGCTCAACCTGGAGAACGCGCGGTTGAAGGCGGAGCGTGACGCGTTGCTCAGTTCGCCTCAGGCTATCGAGCGCGTGGCTCGGGAGGAATACGGCTTCACCGCCCCCGGAGAGAAAGTAGAGCCGTTTTCGACTCCCGCTCAGCGGCCCGCCGGCGAAGCGAGTGAACCCGCGCGGCGCGAGTTATGGCTGCGCCTGCTATCCTGGCAAGCCCTGCCCATCGTGACGCCGGCCGCCACCTTCGCGCTGATGGCTGCGCTGCTGGCCGTGTGGAACGCCGCCACAGCTTACGTGGCACGCCGCAAAGACACCGGGTAGAATACAGGTCTCCTTAGAAGAGAGGTCGCTGCGAATGGACATTGACGCCTATGTCAGCGAGCTTGTCACCAACGCCCGCGCGGCCTCCGCGATTATCGGGAGGGCCTCGACGGCGCAGAAGAACCGTGCGCTGGAGGCCGTCGCCCGTAGCATTCTGGCGGGCGGCGAGGAACTGAAGGCGCAGAACCGCAAGGACCTGCGGGCCGCCGAAGAGGCGGGCCTGTCCGGCGCGATGATCGACCGCTTGGAGCTGAGCGACAGCCGAATCGAGGGCATGGCCGCCGCCGTGCGCAAGGTGGCGCGTTTGAAAGACCCCGTCGGGCGCATCATTGACGGCTGGACGCTGCCCAACGGCCTGAAGGTGGACAAGGTGCGCACGCCGCTCGGCGTGATTTGCATGATTTACGAATCCCGCCCCAACGTGACAGCAGACGCCGCCTCGCTGTGCCTGAAGAGCGGGAACGCCGTGATCCTGCGGGGCGGCAAGGAGGCGATTAACTCCAACCTGGCCATCCACCGTCAGATCGCCCGCGCCTGCGAGGAGACCGGGCTGGACCCTCGTGTCGTTCAACTGGTGGAGACGACTGATCGGGCGGCCGTGGCGCCTCTGCTCAGGGCGGACGGGTACGTGGACCTGGTGATCCCCCGGGGCGGCAAGGGGTTGATCCGCGCGGTCGTGGAGAGCGCAACCGTCCCCGTCATCAAGCACTACGAGGGCGTCTGTCATACCTACGTGGACCGGGATGCGGACCTGGAAATGGCCGTATCCGTGTGTCGCCACGCCAAGTGCCAGCGTCCCGGCGTCTGCAACGCCATGGAGACGATGCTGGTCCACGCGGACGTCGCGGAGGAGTTCCTCGGGATGATTTGTCCTGTTTTCCAGCAGGAGGGGGTGCAGCTGCGCGGCTGCCCCGCCACGCGCGAACTCGTCCGCGATATTCGCGAGGCCACCGAAGAAGACTGGAGGACCGAATACCTGGACCTGATCCTGTCGATCCGGGTGGTGGACAGTCTGGGGGAAGCTATCGAGCACATCAACCGCTACGGATCGGGCCACAGTGATGCGATCATTACGAATGCTCTGCCCGCGGCGCGAAGGTTCCTGGACGAGGTGGACTCCGCGGCGGTCTTCGTCAACACCACCACCCGGTTCCACGACGGCGAGCAGTTCGGGCTGGGGGCGGAGATCGGCATCAGCACCGACAAGCTCCATGCCAGGGGGCCGATGGCGCTCGAGGAACTGACTACCTATAAATGGCGTGTTATCGGCGAAGGCCAGTTGAGGGAATGACTTTGAAAGCCGCCAGCCCGTCTATCGTGGGCCTGCTTTGTGGATCCGGGCTGCTCCCTTTGCGCGTGGCACAGGCTCTCAAGGGCAAGGGCGCCAATCTGGTGGTAATCGGAATCAAGGGCGAGGCCGACCCCGAGATCGAGCAAATGGCGGATGACGTCCGCTGGACCGGCCTGGCCCGGCTGGGACAATGGAGACGGATTTTTCGTGATGCCGGCGTTGAGGTCGTCCTCATGGTTGGGGCCATTAGGAAGCGCCGGATGTTCCGGGGCATGGCCTCTCTGGCGCCGGACTTGCAGTCCATGAAGCTCTGGTACGAGCGACTGCGCAGCAAGGAGGACCACACCATACTGGAGGCCGTGGCCGATAGCCTGGAGGAGGCGGGGCTGCGTGTGGGCAGCGTGGCGGAGCACTGCCCGGAGCTGCTGGCCCGGCAGGGATGCCTGACCCAGAGAGAGCCCCGCGCCGAGCAGTGGGACGATATTCGTTTCGCCTGGCCGATCTTGAAGCAGGTGTCCGCCCTGCAGATCGGCCAGTGCCTGGTGGTGAAAGGCATGGCGGTAATCGCCGTCGAGGGTATTGACGGGACGGACGCAACCCTGCGCAGAGGCGGCCGCCTGGCAGGCGGAGGCGCCGTGGCCGTCAAAGTGGCCAAAGAAGGGCACGATCCGCGCTTCGACCTGCCCTGTGTCGGGCCGGATACTGTGCGGGTCATGGCCGAGTCCGGGGTGGCCGTGCTCGCCGTGGAAGCCGACCGAACCATAATGCTGGATCGGGAGTTGATGGCGAGGCGAGCTATAGAAGCGGGGGTCTGTGTGCTGGCGATCTCGGGGGACGACATAGCATGAGGATCATCACTGGGAGTGCGCGTGGGCGCCGGCTGGAGTCTATATCGGCGGGCCGGTTACGTCCCATGCTCGACAGGGTTAAGGAATCATTGTTCAACATCATCCGCGGCGACGTGCCGGGCGCGGCCGTGCTGGACCTTTTCAGCGGGACGGGGGCGCTCGGGCTGGAGGCGCTGAGCCGGGGGGCTGAGAGCTGCATTTTCGTGGAGAGTTGCTCTCCCCTGGCGGAGCTGGTCATGCGCAACGCCGGCAAGTGCGGGCTGGCCGAACGATGCCGGGTCTTGCGAGCGGACGCGATGGAGCTGTCCGAGCGCCGGCCTCCGACGGAAGGGGCGCCGGCGGGCCTCGTGTTTGTGGATCCGCCCTACGCGATGGTGGACGATCCGAACCAGCGCGCCGCGCTCCTGACGGCCATCGAGGCGCTGGGAGGCGCGTGGATCAGCAGCGGGGCGGT
This sequence comes from Planctomycetota bacterium, assembly GCA_021161675.1. GTDB lineage: Bacteria > Planctomycetota > Brocadiia > SM23-32 > SM23-32 > JAGHAF01. The sequence goes on from JAGHAF010000071.1 coordinate 41,106, forward strand.
CCTGGCGCTGCACCACCGGCCGATTCATTACGCCGTCTGGCCGGTTAGAGCCCTTCAGGAGTTCGACAGGCGCATTTACGGGCAGAGCCAGTTGACGTTCTTCCATTACGTGGCGAGGGCCGAAGGTGATTGATGCGAACAGTCGCTGGGAGTTGCTGGTGCGGGCGCCGGCCAAGATCAACCTGAGCCTCGAGGTGCTGGGGACGCGCCCGGACGGGTTCCACGAGATACGCACTATCATGCAGGCGGTGAGCCTGTGCGACGAGATCGGTTTCAGGCGGCGTGCGGACGGCCAGGCGCGGTTGGAATGTGTAGGAGCCCGGTTGCCGGAGGGCGAGGATAATCTTATCGTGCGGGCGGCGCGATTGCTCCAGCGGCGCTACGGCGTCCGGGCCGGCGTTGAGGTCCGTCTGCGAAAGAATATCCCGGTGGGGGGCGGGCTGGGCGGCGGCAGCAGCGACTGCGCGATAGCCCTGCTCGCGCTGAGAGAGCTGTGGCAAATTGAGATGGCGCCCGCTGAGCTGGGCGGACTTGCGGCGCAGTTGGGCTCCGACGCGCCGTTCTTCCTCCGGGGTGGCACGGCGCTCTGTGAAGGACGCGGGGAGGTCGTTACGCCGATCGAATGTGCGGCGCGGATGTGGTACGTCCTGATGATGCCGGGGGCGCCCGTCTCTACCGCGGCGGTCTACAATGCGGTGGAGAGCGCCTTGACAAAGCGGCCTGACGCCAGTAAGAATGTATTGAAGGCGTTGGAAACTGGGGACGTGGAGAGGCTTGCACAGTGCGTGCGCAACGATCTTGAGGCCCCAGCGCTGAGGCTGAACGCAGGATTGAGCAAACTATGGCGCCAGCTCAAGGAGGTGAGTGAACCATTAGGCGTTAGGCGGGTGTTGCTGTCCGGAAGTGGATCGACCTTCTTTGCGTTTACCGGCGGAGAGGACGAGGCTACAGGAGTGGCTCAGGCCGTTCAGACCTACTGCAACGTTCCCTGCGCCGTGGTGCAGTGTCTTCCACCATGGAAGGGCCATATTACTACGCTTACCATTGGGGAGAAACGTCTTTGAATATCACGGAGGTAAGGGTCAAGCTAATGCGCAGCCGTTCGGACAGGCTGCGCGCCTTTTGCAGCATCACGATAGACGACGACTTCGTCGTGCACGATCTGCGGGTGATCCAGGGACGCAAGGGATTCTTCGTGGCAATGCCCAGCCGCAAACTGGCCGACAACTGCCCTGATTGTGGCGCGAAAAATGAGCTGAAGGCCAAGTTCTGCAATAATTGCGGCCATAAACTGGACGAGTCCAGGGCCAGCGCAGGCTCTAACGCCCGCGACAAGTTCCACGTGGACGTGGCGCATCCCATAAACACGCCCTGTCGGGAGAGCATCCAGAAGATTGTCCTGGCAGCCTACAAGGAAGAGGCCGCCGGCTCAGAGCATGAACTGAGCGGCGTGGAGGAATTGCCTGTCGAGGACCTGGGCGAGCTGGGCGAGCTGGAGGACCTCGAAGAGATGGTGGACCTGCCCGAACCAGAGCAGCAAGAGCAGGCAGAGCAGTTCGACGGGTTCCCCACAGAGTCCGAAGGGCCTTTCCTTGCTGAAACTCTCCCTGAAAGCCAGCCCGAGGCCGAGCCCCCCTTCTCCTGGATGGAGGAGCCGCAGCAGGAGCAACCCGAGGAGGAGGAGGAGGACGAAGACGATGATGAAGAAACCGAAGTCAGCGGATTCGGCGCCGGTATCTTCTGAGGCCGTGACTTTTCCTGGGCGGGTTCTTCGTGTAATATAGGCGCCGTATTCTCAGATCATGCGTGGGGTTCCCTCTGGGAAAGATGGGGTGCTGGCCCCCATACTTCCTCTCCCGGAGCAGGAAGAGCGGCCCCGGGCTTACTACCTTGTCTTTGCAGGCGCACGATGGCGAAAAACGGAGCAGACATACTTATTGACGCCCTGTTGGCGGAAGGTGTCGAATACGTCTTTGGATTGCCCGGAGGGTCGGTGATCGCGCTTTACGACGCGCTCTACGACGTACCGCTGAAGACTATCCTGGCGCGCCACGAGCAGGGCGCAGGACACATGGCGGACGGATACGCGCGCGCCACGGGGAAAGTGGGCGTTTGCCTGGCCACAAGCGGACCGGGCGCTACGAACCTTGTCACGGCCATTGCCACGGCCTACATGGACAGCGCGCCGATAGTCGCCATCACGGGCCAGGTCAAGACCAACCTGATCGGCAACGACGCCTTCCAGGAGGCCGACATCACCGGGATCACACGGCCGGTCACCAAGCACAATTACCTGGTCAAGGACGTGCGCGACCTGGGGCGGGTCGTGCGCGAGGCATTCCACATAGCCAGGACAGGACGCCCGGGCCCCGTGCTGATAGACCTGCCGGCGGACGTCACCGCCGCGGCCCTGGAGGGCGATGTGAATACTAAGCTGGACCTGCCCGGCTACAAGACGTTCGGTGGGAAGGGGCATATCGGCCAGGTGAAGAAGATGGCCAGAGCCATCAATGCGGCGGAGCGCCCCGTTCTATACGTGGGGGGCGGCGTGATCATCAGCAAGGCCAGCGAGAAGATAAGAGAGCTGGCCGCCAAGGCGAATATACCCGTGACCACCACCCTGATGGGACTGGGCGTGTTCCCGGAGACGCAGGACCTCTCGCTGGGCATGTTGGGGATGCACGGGACGGTATATGCCAACTACGCGGTCACCAACAGCGACCTGCTCATCGCCATAGGCGCGCGGTTTGACGATCGGATAACGGGCAGAATAGACGGATTCGCCCCTGAGGCTAAGATCATCCACGTGGACATAGACCCCACCTCCATCGGCAAGAACGTCGCTGTGGACGTGCCCGTGGTGGGCGACGCCGGGATGGTCCTGGAGCAGTTGATTCCCCTTGTTGAAGCCAAAGAGCATTCCGAGTGGCTCGAGCGCGTCGCCGAGTGGAAAAGCCAGTACCCACTGAGCTACCAGTCCGACGGCGATTTGGTCAAGCCCCAGGCGGTGGTCGAGAAGATAGATGAACTGACCGGCGGCAGGGCCATCATTGTGACCGACGTGGGGCAATGCCAGATGTGGGCCGCCCAGTACTACCGCTACAACGAGCCGCGCACTTTCCTGAGCAGCGGGGGGTTGGGCACGATGGGCTTTGGGCTGCCGGCGGCAATCGGAGCGCAGTTCGGCCGGCCCGACCGCGATGTCTTCGTGGTGGCCGGCGACGGCTCACTACAGATGAATATACAGGAGCTCTCAACGGCCGTGGTGAACCATCTGCCGGTGAAGATCGCACTGCTCAACAACGGCTACCTGGGCATGGTGAGACAGTGGCAGGAGATGTTCTACGAGAGACGCTACTCCCACACATATCTTGCCGACGGCAACCCCGATTTCGTCAAGGTGGCCGAGGCCTACGGCGCGCGGGGGATACTGGTCGAGAAGAACGACCAGGTCGAAAATGCCATCAAAGAGGCGATGAAAGTGAACGACGGGCCGGTGCTGATTGATTTTCGCACCGCGGCGGAAGAGAATGTCTTCCCCATGGTCCCCGTGGGGCAAGCGATTGATCGTATGATCAGCGGAATGGCCTGAGCGGGCCATTCCCGCACTGCTAAGCGAGGATTCCCATGCAGAAACACATTATCTCGACCCTTGTGGCCAATCGCCCCGGCGTGCTGGCCCGTGTCGCAGGCCTGTTCAGTGCGCGCGGTTTCAATATCGACAGTCTCGCGGTCGGTGAGACTGAACAGCCGGACCTGAGCCGGATGACCATCGTGGTGGCCGGCGATGAGAGTATCCTGGAGCAGGTGCGCAAACAGCTCCAGAAGCTCGTAGACGTGGTGAAAATCCAGGACTTCAGCAATGTCAGACACGTCGAGCGCGACCTGGTCATGATCCGCGTCCAAACCCCGCCCGGCCGACGCAGCGAAGTGATCGAACTTGTTGATATCTTCCGGGCGAAGGTCGTTGACGTAGGGCGGAACGAGCTGATTGTAGAGCTGGCGGGCGCCGAAGAGAAGATAGAGGCGTTTGTTGACGTGGTCGGTCCCTATGGCATCCAGGAGATGGTTCGCACGGGCCGCATAGCGCTGGCCAGAGCGAAGGCGGAGCTCTAAGCCGGATATTTCTACAAGCCTTTCCCGTCCAGCGGGCGCTTTTGCCCCCATGCTGCGCCCTGCGCACTCGCCTATCGTCGACGCGCCTATGGGCACGCCTGCGCAAGCTCGCTTCTGCGGGCTTGCCTGAGAGCATAATCGCCTCGCTGGGCGTCAACAGCCTGTCATTTTTCATTGGGCGCCTTTCGAGGCGGAACTTCCCTCCCTGTAAAGGGTTGCAGACGAATCCGGAAAATGCTCGTGAAATATCCGGGCTAAGAATAAGGGCGAAGGGCAAGCCTTCATAATTCACAATTCGTTTGGAAATGCCCTGCGCAGAGCCCGCAGTTTCCACTTCTGCTCCTCTGCTTTTCCCAGGCTCCTTGCATAGGGCAGCAGGATGTCAGAGGGGGTCTCATCCAGTTCTTTTGCCGTTCGCTCGACGAGCTGGCGGGCCTTCTGATCCTTGCCGCAGGCGATGTAGAGCGAGATTAACTCCCAGACCTTCTCCACGTCCTTGAAGTCATTCTTTTCGTAGACGTGCGCCTCCAGGAGCGCTGCGGCATGCTCCGGATTCAGATTAGCCAGCCACTGGTAGCCCTCTATATCGTAGGGGTTGCGCCTGATGTGCTCCCGGAACTGGCGATAGGCCGACTGCAAGTCTCCCGTGCGCATGGCGCAGCGGCCCAGCAGAAGGCGTAGCCTGAGCATGTGGGGGCAGTAAGGGGCTATCCGGCCCCCCAGCACCCGCTGCGCGTGATCGAACTGCCTCTGGTCCGTCAGGTACCACCCGAGCGCGTAATCGTAGTAGAACATGCGAGTGGGCCACAGGCAGCGTGGCCGCGCTCTTTGCAGCAAGGATTCGTAGTTCTCCACCAGCTTTGGTTTGTAATTGCCGGACAGGCTCAGATTCGCCCTGTCTGCCTCCAGTTCACGCAGCGTAACCATGCTGGCGTAGCTGCCCACACCCCACGAATACCATCCCCACGCAACCAGGCAACTCACCACGCCGAACAGCGCCCATTGCGCGGCGGAGGGCAGGAACCTGTCTTCCTGCTCCTCAGCGGCGGCCCTGCCCACCCGAAGGCCCGAGGCCAGCACACCAATTAGAATCCAGAACTGCGCGGCGCTGGCCCAGTGCATGGGCGCCTTGCTGAAAAAGTTCTGCGTCGCGTATGCGAGGGCCCCCGCCCACAGGGCGAATCCCACCAGTTGGGTCCTCGGCGGCCCGTTGCGCAGCGACGAATATGAGACCATGAAGGCATAGGCGAGGATCCCCAGATACAGGAGCAGTCCTACGGTTCCAAGTTCGGCGGCAACCCTCAAGTATGCGTTGTGAGGATGGGTGTTGCGCACGCCGGCCGTGAAGCGCATCCCACTGGCCCACGTCGGCGCCAGGCTCGGGTACACCGCGGGGAAACTGCCGGCGCCCCAACCGGCGACCGGCTTCTGCAGGTACATTCTCGCTGCGCCCGACCAGTAGGCCACCCGCAGGCTGGCGGTGCCCTTGGGGTCCATCGCCCAGTCTGCGAACCGTCCCTGCAATCTGTGCGAAAAGAGCATCGTCAGGCTTGACGCCACAAACAGAAGCAACGCCAGTGCCAGCAGTCCCACCCGGACCCTCCGGGACGGCATGAGGCGCCAGGCGAAAGCCGCCGCCGACACCCCCAGCGCCACATAGCCAGCCAGGGAGTCCGACAGCGCAAAACACACCCCTATGAAAACGATGCCGACCAGGCCATAGCCCATGGCGAGCCACTCCAGGCCCAACTCTGGCCTGTCCTTGCGGGGTCTTGATACGATTCTCACGGCGAATGCTATGAAGAGATAAGCCCCGGTTATGAGGCCGCCGATTGCGAAATTCTTATTGGCGAAGAACAGCGGCTTAGAACTGAGCTTCAGCTTCAGCAGGCGCCAGGTTATCTCGTGGTAATCAACTAAGCTGAGATGAAAGATATAGCCGAACTGGAGCGCGGCCTGGAGCGCGACAGATATGGCGAACACCCGGGCCAGCGTTATCCAGCGCTTCTCATCACGGCAGAGGCGCCAGGCCGCCAGGGACAGCACGAAATAGGGGAGGGTGCGGATAATTTGTGCCCGCGTTCCATACGGCCAGGCGGACCAGAGTGCGCTCAAAACCGCCCAGAATATGTACAGGCCGAGCAGGATGGGGAAAACGCGCTCACGAGGCGAAAAGGGCGATCTAGACGCCGGCCGAGCAAGCCAGCACATCACGCCCCCGATCAGCAGCAAAGCGGCCACGCTCTGCACCGCGAAGAACTGAGGCCAGGCCGGATATAGCGGGGCGATGCTCTTGTAGATGCCAGCCAGAACGGGCGAATAGTCCTTGAGCCGGTTGTATAGGTCGGCGGGCGTCCACAACACGCACAGCATGGACGCCGGGATGGCGCTCAGCAGCAGGATGAAGCATATCTTCGCCGGAAGGCTTCTTTTCATCGTAGTTTCGCAGGCTCCGGGTCTGGAGCATTGCTGGTCAGGGGCATTATATCTTGTCTCCAACATCGCGCGAAAGCGAAATCTGGCCCGGCGTTGCCAGGGATTATGCGTTCTCGGATCATTACTGCGGCCGTGACACGCGTCGGGCTTCAATTGGCACAGGGTTTGCAAATCCTCAAAACAGAGCTTGTGTACACCGCTGCGACACATCATATCGCGCCCTTTCAGGTTGGGCCTGGAGTTGCCATATGTAGCAGGACAATGACTTTGGGCTTTTGGGTCAGGAGATGAGAAAGATGAAGGAACGGCGGACAGAAAGCAGCGCTACCATCGGGCGGATGCGGGGAAGGCGCGGTCAGGTGATCGTGCTTTTTGCGGGCCTGGTGGTCCTTCTTCTTGGGATGTGTGCGCTGGCTGTGGACGTGGGGATGTTGCACGCAACCCAGGCCCGGCTGCAGAACGCCGCTGATGCTGCGGCGCTCGCGGCAGCCCTCCAGTACGTGCAGGAACGCAACGCCGCCGCCTCGGAGAGCGAGGCCCGGACGGCGGCCACCTCCCAGGC
>JAGHAF010000111.1 GCA_021161675.1 Planctomycetota bacterium
AGCAGTGGCGCGCCGCAGCAGTAGCAGTGGCGTGGATAGAACCAGTCGAGCGCGGCGCCCGCCGCCTGGCGCATGAGAGCGGCTCCCTTACTCATGGGAACGCTCCAGTCGCGGAGCTTGCTCGCAGAGTATCTCGGCGGTCTGGTAGTGTACCTGGACGGTTTCGCTCAGCGTAGGAGCATAGCCGCCGGCCAGCACGGCGCCGACCGGTATTGCGCGATCGGCGCAGGCGCCGATCACGATCTCGTCGCGCCGCTTCAGGTCTTCCAGTTCCAGTTGGAGCGAGCCGAGCAGGTCGTCCTTGTAAGGGTCGGCGCCGGCCACGAAGAGGACGAATCCCGGCTGGAATTGGTCGAGCGCCGGCAGGAGGTTATCCTCCAGTTCGGCGAGGTATAGGCTTGCCGGGCACAGGTCAGGCAGGCCGATGTCCAGGTCACTGTGGCGCTTGACGGGGTAGTTGTTCTCCTGGTGGATGCTGAAGGTGAAAACATGCGGCTCGTTGCGAAAGATGTGCGCTGTGCCGTTGCCCTGGTGCAGGTCGCAGTCCACCACCATGACGCGCTGCACGAGTTGGTCCGCGCGGACACGCGCCACGCCTACGGCGACGTCGTTGATGTAGCAGAAACCCTCCGCCCAATCGGCGAAGGCGTGGTGGAATCCTCCGGCCAGGTTCATCGTCATGGTGTGTTCGGTGAGGGCGGTCCGGGCGGCCAGGATTGTGCCCCCCGCCCCGAGCGAGAAGGCTTCGATGATGCCCCGGGAGATGGGCATTTCGCTGCGCATGGTGCGGTGGGTATGGCGATGGCCCTTCAGGTCATCCACGTACTCGTGGGTGTGAACCAGTTCCAGGTCCTCGCGGGCGGCGGGAATGGGCTCAAGGAAGGCGTCCGGTTCGACGAGGCCGTCCTGGACGAGTCTGTCGTGGAGCAGTCCGTATTTATCCGTGCGAAAGACGTGATCGCCGATGTCGCAGTAATAATCGTTGGAATAAACGAAGCGCGCTTTGCACTGGATCATTCTTCTGGCGCAAGCAAGAGTGGGAAGGAAGGAAGCCAGCCGGGTTGTATCTTCGCTCGCAGCTCTTCGGGGCTGGCCGCGTAAAGCGGGCTGATCTCAACAAGCGGCTCGGAGAGGTCTTTCGGCGTCTCTACCTCGGCGCCGGCTTGCTGGAGCCATTCGATCCACTGGCGCTGGAGGAGGCGCCGGGCCGTGGCCGGGCTGTTCTGTCCCTGGGCCTGTTTGACGGGAGCGAACTCCATCTCACGCCGAACTTCCACAAACTCGCACGCATGGCTCAGCTCGAGCGCGTCGAAGACGAACCTTTCGAACTTAAGGCATTCGCCGGGTTGGGACATGACTTTCTCGCCGTCTTCGTTGATTATTTCGTACTGCCTTTTTGCCATATGCCAGGGGAGGACGTCATCTTCAGCCGCCACCCGCTCGATGAAGGGCACGCTTATTATATGGATGGCGATGCTTCCGTAGAGGAATCGGAGCAGCCCGCTGGGCAATCTCTCGGAGGCCACGTCTTCGGGCATTTCGATGTACTCGATAACGTGCGGCCGCCCGGCTCTGAGCACGACAACGCCCAGTTTTTCTCCGGGGCTCCGTTTGGGGATTACCTTCAGGGAAAAATCGGCGTCATAATTGAGGTGATGTCCCAGGAACCGGGGATCAATCGCGGTCACCAGGGGGTTATCCACCTGGAAGTAGCTGATAATGTCCCATCCACCCTCACGGAGGAAGGGGATCAAGTCGCCCTCGCGGAGCGCCTCGAACACACCTCCGTGTCCGTCCGGCCCGACCAGCAGCCTGTCCGGTTCACACCGCAGCAGCCGCCCCTGGCTGTCCAGGATGGGGTTGGAGTTCTGGACGAAGAACCGCACCGTGCGCCTGCCGAGCCCGAAGTAATCCATGTCCTGGAAATACTGGCGGGTCTCGCAGTCGTTGGTCTCGCTGGTCATGATCAGCCACGGCACGGAGCAGTCGTAGCGGCGGCGCGCGGCCTGAATCTGCTCTGCAAAGAGTTGGAACAGGCTCGCGCCCCGGATGGGGCTGATGGGATACATGCCTTTCGGGTGATCATAGCCCACCAGCCGCGTTCCATGCCCCCCGGCGACGGTCAGAACGGCCACGCGGTCCGCCTGGAGGATTCGATTGCCGAGTTTCTTGATATGCCACTCATAGGCCTTTTCTTTGGGGGTCAGCGGCACTCTCTCCACGGGAGCCCCCTCAACGTCACTGAAGGAGATACCCGCGGGTGGCGCGCCGATAAGATTGCGGAACGTATCGAGCTTCTTCAGATTCAGCTCATTCAGTTGGTCCAGCAGTCGCCTTCTGGGCTTGGCGTCCAGTTGGCGCAGCCAGTCCAGGACGTGACCCTGGCCGCGCTCGATCAACTTTACTTCCAGTTCTTTCTCTGAGTGGGCGCGCAAAGCCGCATTCCTCTTGGATTCCAGCGGGCCTTCCGGAGTTGTTCTCCGCCTAACACCTCAAGCAGTCCACGACTTCCCAAATCTCCCCCCCAGCGGTTGCAGCTATGATAACGCGCCCGGCAAGAGGCTTCCACCGCCTGCGCGCTGTCCTTTCTTGTAGTAATCGCACATGTCCCTGACGGGGCAGCCCTCGCAGTCGGGCTTGCGGGCGGAGCAGATGCGTCGCCCGTGCGTGCCGAACAGGTGAGAGGCGCGCGTCCATCGCCCCTTGGGGATTATCTCGCAGAGCTGGCTTTCGATCTTGTCCGGCTCCTTCCCCTCCGCGAGGCCGAGGCGGGTGGAGACGCGCTTGACGTGGGTGTCAACCGGAATGGTTTGCCGGCCGAACGCTTCGGCGAGCACGACGTTGGCCGTCTTGCGACCCACGCCCGGGATACTGGTGAGCGCGTCCGCCCAGTCGGGGACTTCGCCGTCGTACTGCTCTACGATTATGCGGCAGCATTCCTGCGCCCTTTCGGCCTTGCGGCGATAGAAACCCGTGGGCCTGACAATCTCCTCCAGTTCACGGCGATCGGCCTGAGCGATATGCTGGGCGGTTGGGAACCGCTCGAACAGCGCGGGGGTGACCTGGTTCACTTTTTCGTCGGTGCATTGGGCGGCCAGGATTGTGGCCACGAGCAATTGTAGTGGCGTCTCGAAGTCCAGATAGGTGCGCGCGTCCGGGTGCGCCGCCTCCAGGCGGTCCAATATCTCGCGGATTCTCTCTTCCTCGGCCATGGCGCTGCCCATGCTAAGCGAAGCCGGCCCAAATCTCAAGCCTCGGGTTGGAGCGCGGGCGCCGGCCCCCGACCGATCGGGTTATATTTCTTGCCACCCATATGGTGTAGAACACCCCGTTTTCCGGCTGCGAGGGGCCGCTTTTGAGTTTTAGCTTTACTTCGCCCCTGGTGGTTTGGTTATTATCGTTGCTGCGTTATCTCCTGCGGACGGGCCGCCGAGATTGTGTAAGGATGGCAGAGATCGAAGAAAGCAAAGCGCTTACTGTGCATCAGCTCCTCCAAAATGCAGCGCGGCGTCTTGAGAAGGCCGGTGTTGATGATCCCCGTCTGAACTCTGAGTTGCTGCTGGGCAAAGTCCTGGGACTGACCAGGGCCGGGCTTCTCGCCGATGCCCGGCGGACGGTGGGACCGGCCGAGCAGGGCCCGTTCCAGGCGTTCGTCGCTCGCCGCGCAGCGCGGGAGCCGCTTCAGCGGTTGCTGGGGGAGTGGGAGTTCTGCGGCCGGTCCTTTATGGTCTCGCGCGCAGTTATGATCCCTCGACAGGAGACGGAACTGGTAGTGGAAGCGTGCCTGGCAAGAATTCCCCCCGGCCGGGAGGCATGGGTCGCCGAGGCTGGAACCGGCAGCGGCATCATTGCGGTGACACTGGCCGCCGAGCGTCCGAGACTCCAGATAATCGCCTCCGACGTTACTGAAGAGGTTCTGGAGACGGCCCGCGAGAACGCGCGACGGCACAGCGTGGCGGAAAGGATCCGCTTCACCGTGGGTGACCTGCTTCGCCTCGTCCCTGCCTCCCTGCCGGCCGGAAGAGAAACAGTAGGTCTGGTGGTTTCCAACCCGCCGTACATACCTTCCGGCCTGATACCGGGCTTGCAACCGGAAGTGCGCGACCACGATCCCATTGACTCGCTGGACGGTGGGGCGGACGGGCTGGCGCTGATCCGTCGCCTCGTCGCGCAGGCCGCGCGCGTCCTCTCGCCCGGAGGATGGCTCGTAATGGAGTTGGGCGAGGGACAGGCGGCCGATGTCTCGCAGCTCGTGAAACGGACGGGGGCGTTCGACATGGGAACCCTCGATACGAAGAGGGACTCCGGCGGCTGCGAGCGGGTATTCTGCGTTCAAAGACGCCGGAACTAAAGGGAGACGCGCGTGCAAGAGTTGGTCATACACGGAGGTCGGGCCCTGCGAGGGACCATAACCGCCAGCGGCTCGAAGAACGCCGCCCTCCCCATAATGGCCGCCAGCATTCTGGTAAAGGGCACGACGATCCTGCGCCGTGTGCCGCGCCTGACCGACGTGGAGACCATGATCGCCATTCTGCGGGCGCTGGGCATGGAGGCCAGGTGGGTCGGGCAGGACAGCCTGATGCTGCGATCAAGGGGCGCCGATATCACCGTGGCGCCGCGCGAGTGGGTGCGCTCCATGCGAGCCAGCATCTGCGTGCTCGGGCCCCTGGTGGTAAGCCGCGGGGCCGCGACGCTCCCGCTGCCCGGAGGATGCGTCATCGGTGAGCGCCCGATTGATCTGCACCTGAAAGGTCTGCGGACCCTGGGCGCCGAGATTTATCAAGACACTCACCAGATTTATGCGCGCGCCTCCGCCCTGAAAGGCGGCCGGGTCAAACTGGGCGGACCGCGCGGTTCCACCTGCCTGGGCACGGCCAACATCATGGCTGCCGCGACCCTCGCCCAGGGAGAAACCGTCATAGAGTTCGCCGCTAAAGAGCCCGAGATACAGGACGTGGCGCGCTACCTGGTGGCCTGCGGAGCCCAGATCCACGGCATTGGCAGCAGCACGCTCAGAATCCGCGGGACCGACCGCCTCGAAGGATGCGAATACAGCCTGATCCCGGACCGCATAGAAGTGGGCACGTATCTTGCCGCCGCGGCGGCCACTGGCGGAGACGTCTGCGTGGAGGAATGCCGTCCCGACCACATGGCCGCCACCATCGAGGCGATCGAGCGGATGGGTGTTCAGATAGACGTGGGTCGAAACACCCTTCGCGCCCGCCGGGCCGGGGACCTGCGGGCGATCCAGTTCTCCACCGCTCCCTATCCGGGCCTGCCCACCGACATGCAGCCCCAGCTCAGCGCGCTGCTGTGCCTGGCGCGAGGAGCAGGCGCCGTGCGCGAGTCGGTCTATCCGGAGAGGTTCACGCACGTGAGGGGACTGCAGCGGATGGGGGCCAGGATCACCCGTCGGGGACACCTGGCGGTGGTGCAGGGCGTCCGGAAAATGGAGGGCACCCGGGTGGGCGCCACGGACCTGCGCGCCGGAGCGGCGCTGGTGGTGGCCGCTCTGGCGGCCCAGGGCCGAACCGTGATCAGCAAGGTCGCCCAGATTGATCGGGGATACCAGCATATCGAGAAACGCCTGGGGAAACTGGGCGCCCGGATCAGAAGGCGCGAGGCCAGGTGGGCCGGGAGTCGCCGGTCGGCCTAACGGCCGTTCGCATCTTCGGGATGGCGCTTGCGGGCGAGGGTTATCAGAGCGGGGGCTTCCCGGCGGACCAGCTTCGGCGCAAGCGCGCACGTGCGCCCCGCCACTTGCCGGGCCTCACGGCCCCTTCCGTCGTGCAAGAGCCTACCGACTAATTCCCTCCCGTCGCTCACAAGCGGTTTCTGGAGTTCCTCGTGGCCGGGCCAGCGCCGGCACGCCTCGGCCAGCAGCTCGTATGCCCCTCCAAGGTCCCCGTCACCTTTCGCATAGGCCGCCCGCCAGCAGGCATATTGGACGCCGTAGATGCTCGGGGAGAGTTGCTGACCGATCGCGCGCCACAGTCCGGGCCTGGCCAATGGACCCAGCGCTAGAAAGATTACACATACAAATGCGATGAAGCGCCCCATCCGGGGGGCATATTCTTTCAGTATGAGGGGAGTCTTCTCGGCGCAAGCCGGGGCACGGCGCCTCCGAATGAGGCAAAAGGCGGTCATCGCCAGGAGGGCCGCCAGCCCGCATCCGCTCAGCAGCAAGCCGAGCCGGAAAGAGCGGCTGCGGAACGCAAAGCGCACCGTGTGCACGCCGGCGCCGAGCTGGACGCCCTTGAGCACGCAGTCCACCCGCAGCAGGTCCGCCGGGCGCCCGTCCACGGCAGCCTCCCAACCGGGGTAATACTGGTCGGCCAGCGCCAGGTAGCCGGGCCTGCTGAGCCGGGCCTGCACGGTCACTGTATTTCCCGTATCTTCCAGAACCTGTGCGCTCTCTCCCTGCCCGGCCCGGCCGGGCCGCAGGTCCAGCAGGGGACGATGGGGCTCGGCGATCAGTATCCGCTCTCGATAATCGAACCCGGAGCTTGTCAGGACCCGTCGCGAAGCCTCCCAACTTGCGCTGCGAGCCGCGCGGTGAACGATGAAGGCGCGGGGCAGCGCCCGGGGGTTCTCGAATATCCGGATGGCGCCCACCTTTTCCACCAGTTGATAATGTCCGGGGATTTTCTCCCGTGGGGTGAGCACATAACGCGCCCCCAGCAGGTCCAGCGCGTGGCTGAGCGGGAACTCAATCAACGTGCTCCTCTCGTGCGGCGTCCCGAGCAGAGCCTTCATCTCTTCGATCTGCAGGGGGCAGAAGCCGGAGATGGACGGCACGCCCCAGATCATGTTCGAGTTGGGAGGCAGCCTGTCGAGTGACCGCACGTAGAGCTGCGGCAGAAGGGCCCATCCGCGGCGAAATGGCAGATCGGCGAAGGAGGCGCCTGTTTTATGGTGGTCGTAGTAGCGGTAGCGGAAGATACGTCCGGGCCCCAATCGGCGCAGCTCCTGGACCAGGGGTGGCGGATCGCGGTATATCTTCGGGTCAGTAACCACGCTGAAATCCCACCCCGCTATCGCCAGGTCAGCGAAGAGCAGCCCGCACCAGAGCGCAGGAACCGCCCATCGCGGCAGAAGACGCCGCGCAGAGGCCATGAGGAGAGCCGCCCCAAATGTCGTCACCGCCACCAGCCGCCAGATGTCCATCGGCAGCGTATGATGGAGGTGGCGCCAGAGCGCGCCGAGCTCGAAATCACCCAGGGGAACGGCCGCCGCCAGTTCGCGAAAGTTCATTCGAACGTAAGGGCCCTGAAAGACGGCGGTGATCGCGAGGAAGACAATCGTAATCGTCAGCGCGACGGCGCCTGCGGCCAGGGCAGCCCGCCGGACGCGGGGCTCATCGGCGGCCTTGCGCAGCTTCTCCAGGCCGATCCCGCCCAGCAACGCCACGCAAAGCGCCGTCACGAACGCAAAGCGCGTGGCAAACCGGCTCGACCGGAACACGGGCATCTGCCCGAATATATTGTAGAGCGCGCCGGAGAATCCCAGCGAGAAGATGAATGAGAATACGGCAAAACCCGCAAGAAAGAGGGTGCGTCGCTTTCGGTCGGTCAACACGGCCACAATGGCCGGCATCAGTACGGCCGCGCCCATAAAGAGCGTCACCTCGCTGTAGAGGCCCGGGGCGAAATTGCCCCAGTAGCTGCCCAGGCCGGGACTGCCGAAGTAGTGCGGCAGCAGCAGCGTCATCAGGTTGCCCGGCACGCCCGAGGAAAACCCCGGCAGAGCATAGGCCCCGCGCGAGCTGAATCCCACAATCTCCGCCAGCGGCAGCGCCTGCGCCGCGGCGATAATCCCTCCCAGCGCGCCCGCGACACAAAAAGCCAGGAGGAATCCGCCTACCCGGCGCCGAGAAGCGCCCGAGAGCGCCAGCACATGGAGCCGCCATGCAAGATATAAGCCGCATGCCAGCGCGCAGTAAAGCGTATACTGCGGCTGAGCGCCCAGTGCCAGGGCCGCCGTCGCCCCGGCGAACAGCAGAAGCGGAGCGGGCGAGGCGCGCTGGAATGCCAACTCCATCAGCGCCAGCAGCAGCGGAAACCACGCCACCCCCACGATGATGTTGGTATGGTGCGCGTGATAGAGCATCGGCCCGGAAAGCATGTAGCAGATCCCGGCGAGCGCGCCGCCGGCCCGGCCGATGCCCAACACGCGGGCCAGGAAGTACGTGAAGACCCCCGCCATGGCGAAGTGCAGAACGTGATAGTAGTTATATGCCACCCAGGTGGGCAAGAACCGGAATAACGCCAGAAACGGGGGGTATAAAGCGTTGCTCTGGCTCTCCGCGAAAATGGGGAAGCCGCAGAATACCTGGTTGGTCCAGAGCGGGAAACGGCCTTCCCTCAGCGCCCTGGCGAAAAGCAGACGATAGGGATAGTTCTGGAGGGCATGGTCGTAGTGGAAGAAGACGCCGCGAAGGCTGACCGCCTGGTTGAAGAATAAAGCGCAGAGAAGGGCGATCGCCATAACTGGCAGAACCTTGCTCCACCCGTTAGTCTGCTGCCCTGTGCCCTGGCTAAGCGTGCGCACTGTAGATCACCGATGGCGAACCGGCCTCTTACGCGCGGGCCGAAGTCCTTGCCGGATGCGGGTCACTTCTGGCCCGGGACTCTCAGCACGATCTTGCCGCTTCCGGTGTTCTTAGCGTCGTCCGTGGCCGCAAAGACGAAAACGTGCTCCCCCGGCTCCAGCTTTTCCGTGGTGAACGAGAAGGGCTCGAGCGTCGCGTCGAAAAGGCCGTCGTCGGGGAAGGCCGCCTCCCAGTCCCCGGCGTTGTGGCTGACCTGGATGGACACCAGGAGGCTCAACCCGTCCTTTGCCACGCCCGTTATCTCGTAGCAGCCGTCCCCCCGGCGCTTCGCCCTGAGCTCAAGGACCTCGGGCGCCCTGTTATCCACTATGAAAGGCGCTGTGACCTTCTCGTCGGAGAGCGCCTCTGCTGGGGACCTGGCCAGATTATCTTTGGCCACGAACTTGAGCAGGTAGCGACCGGCCGGCACGCGCGCGGTATCCCACTTGTAGGAGGTTTCGTTGCGGATATTTTCCTTCAGGGGTTTCCAATCCTTCTCGCTGACCTCTCGGTAGTAGATGTCGAACGTAAGTTCATCCTTGTTCGGATCGCTTGCTTTCCACTTTATGGTCCGCACGGCGCCGTGGCCTCCATCGCCGCCCGGGCGGCGGGCCTGGGGCCCGCTGCGCTGGCGCTCGCTTTCCTCATTCAGCAGCGTCAGTTCATCAATCTGAAGGGCGGTGATTCTGGGCTTTCGGTTCAGCTCACGGTAGCTCACTTCCACCTCTGTGAGCACGGGTGTCCCGACGCCCGGGTGGGTGGAGAACTCGGCCTCGAACTGTGCGAAGCGTCCCGGCGGGACATGGAGCGCCACGCCGGCCTGATCCGTAGCCCAGTCGGACCATTCGGCCCAGTGTTCGTCGGGTTCTGCGGAATTGCCCGTCCGGAGGCGGAGGCGCACGTTCTGCCCCAGCTCGGCAGACGCCCTCCACGATAGTCGCCCCCAGCGGGCAAGGCGTCCCGCGTCGAATGCTTTGCTCAGCAGTTTGCCGCTGGAGCGGTAGCCCTTTTCAAGGAGCCGGAGGCCACCCGGATTCGACAGGGCCAGGACAGCGCCCCCTCCGGGAAGGAGGCTCAAGGCGGAGATGTCCGCCGCCTCAAACTGCTCAACTACCATTTGCCGGGTGTCCGGCAGCACGGCCAGCAGCCGTCCGTGTGGACCGGTTCCGACCAGAAGCCGCTCTCCCATCATGCCGATGCCCAGCAGGAACGTCCCCGGCAGCCGGGCGTAGATGCTCGCCCCCTCGGACGGGACAATTCGGTAGATGCTGTTGTGGCCGCCGGAGGGAGCGCCACCACTACGCCGCGGGGCGGGGGG
>JAGHAF010000100.1 GCA_021161675.1 Planctomycetota bacterium
CGGCGGCGGCGGTCAGTGGGGCCCCATCGGACTATACCAACTGGGTCCGGCTGTCCCGCGCGCTGGCGCTGCTGGGGTTGACGCCCCAGGCCCGGGCGTCGCTGGCCCGCGCCCGCGAGCTGGCCCCGGAGTGGAAGAAGTTGGAGGCGCCGCGCCTGAAGGCCCGCGCAAGCCCCCCGAAGTCACCACATTGAGAACGGCGGGCCGACTATGCGTTCGCTGAAAACATTTCGTCTGGTCTGTGTCATGGGATGGTTCGCTGCCATTGTGGTTTTGAGTCTGTTGCCCCCTTCCACCGCGCAGTTACAATTCTTTCACTTATCCGCGTTGGATAAATTGCTCCACGCCGTAGCATATGGAGGGGGCGCGGCGCTGTTATATTGGGCCGTGGGCGTGCCCGGATTCTGGAGGCGACTTGGCGTCATGGTCGTCGTGCCTCTCATACTCGGGGGCGTTCTGGAGCTGGTGCAGCCTCTTGTAGGTCGCCTGTGCAGCGCAGGGGACATGCTGGCCAATGGCGCGGGAGTGGCGACGGTTGCGGGAGCAATCTGTTTTTCGCGGCTCCTGTCCATGCGGCGCGTGGATGCGCAAAGGGTCTGAGGCCGGCCTGCCGGGCCTGAAAACGAGAACTGAAGAGAAACCCCGCTTTGCCGGCGGGGTTTCTTGCTTATAGAATGGGAGAGCGCCGAAAGGGAACGGGCCTGGCGGTGTCTAATAGGATAAGGGCGTGAACCGTGCGACCTGAAGGAGATCAGATGCGGAGCGGCCGCGGCGGCCAGGGCAAAGAGCGCAGCACGGATGATTTCGCCTCACTGTATGAGCGCTATGCGGGGCGGGCCTTCCGTTATGCGCGCATGATGGGGCTTTGCGAGTCTGATGCCGACGACGTGGTGGCGGAGAGTTTCTTGAAGGCTATGCGGGCCCGCGCCAGTTTCAGAGCGGAGGCGGATTTGTCAACCTGGCTTCTGACAATCGTCAGGAACACGACACTAAACCTGCTCCGCAGCGAGGGGCGCAGGCTTGCAAGACTGGAGCGGCTTGCAGGGCGAAAACAGGCGCAGCCCGCCCCCGATTTGCCACTGGAACAACTGGAGCGCAGGGAAATGCTGGGGGCAGTAGAAACAGTAATGCGGAAGCTGACCAGGGAGCAGCGGTCCGCGCTCTCCCTGGTGACCACGGGCGGGTTGTCCTATCGCCAGGCCGCACAGGTGGAAGGTGTCGCTGAGGCGGCACTGACGTCCCGGATTTACAGGGCGCGTCAATCCCTGCGCCAATATCTTACAGAAATGGGGATGCTGGAGGCTGAGTAATGGATAAAGAAGAGCTGGAGCGATTGATCAGCAAGTATCTTGACGACGAACTGGAGCCCACTGAGCAGGAACTTCTCAGGGAGGCGCTGGATTTCGACTCGGAAGCCCGCCGGGCCGCGGGGGAATGGGAGCGACTGCAAGATATTCTTGACGAATACACCAACAGCCTGGGGGAACCGTCGAAGAGCGTGCGTCAGCGAGTTCTGGCCTTGAAGAAGCCGCGGCGCATATACGCCCGCAGGCTGCGGGCGGCCGCTGCCATTGCAGCTCTTATTATGGTGACCCTCGCGATCGGCGGGCTGGGAGGCCGGTTGGTTTGGGGGCCCGAAGCAGGCACCGACGTGCCGCTTGTTGATACGTCTCTGTTGGAGACGGCCGTGAGCGAGACCTGGCAATTGATGCCTTCTCAGGTTCGCTGGGTGGCGCTTCAAAGGGGCAAACTGCAGATGGAAACCGCCCCGCTTCCGCTCAGCGAGGGCCTTGAAGAGATGTACCTCGTGAGCTTCCTCGTTCAGCAGGGCAGGGAGGCGCCGCGCCCGCTTTGTCAGGTAGCCGTGCTGGCCGGCCAGGAGGCGCAATTGAGCTGGTATCAGCATGGCGAGTGGTCGCTGCGGTGCCGGCCCGTTGTGACGCAGAGGCCTGGAAGACTCCAGGTAACCATATCCTTCAGGGCGGAGGGGGCAACTACGGGCGGCCTCCGGCTCACTTCCGAGCCAAGGCTTACCACGGATGGCGCATTCAGGGTGGCGTCGTCGCGGCTGGGCGGCTCAGAGCTGCACATCTGGGCGCAGGTTCGCGCCCGCCGCGTGAGTAAACTCGTAGAGCAGGAGATGTTGTGATAGCCCGCCGGCTTGTGGTCGTCGCCGTTGTGCTCTGGTCCGGGGTGGCAGCGCTTGCAGCGCCGGCCAGGCTGGAGCTTCGGACCGATAGAGCGCGCTACTATGGCGGAGCGACGGTCTCAGTGCAGGTTCTTCGGCCCCGCCCGGACGTAGAGTACTGCTGGCAATCGTCAGTGCGGGGAGCAATAGTCGAAAGGGGAACCATACGAGCTGAGAATGCCCAGGACCTCACCATAGAGTTGGGGACGCCCGCCGTGGAGAGGATTGCGCCCTTCAGGGTCCAGGTGGAAGGCCTGCTCGGGGGAGAAATCGTTGCCCGAGGCAAGACGACGCTGCTGCTGTTCCCCGAATATCAGCCCGCCGGCCTGATAGAAGTCTTGAGAACCACAACCATTGCCCTGGCCGGCCCGGGAAGCCTGCCGGGCAGGGCCGGCATTGACTACAGGAGGATCAGTTCCAGGATGTCGTTGGAGATGTTCGAGGGCGACGCGCTCCTGGCGACGGGCGGATGGCTGGACGGGGACGGCAAATTCCTTGTCCCGCTGATCGAGGAGAAGGTGCGCCGGGGACTTCGATTCGCTGTCATTGGGGCGCGCAAAGACTGGCGCTTCTTCCCGTTTGAGAGGCAAGTTGACAGGATGCCCTTCGCTCTGTCCTGCCGGATCCTCCGGCCGAACCATCCGATCGTGCGCGGCCTGTGGTATTTGAGGGATTGCCGGGGTTTCGAGCTTGGGCCGCCTGAGGCTGTTGGCGAAGGCGCCCCCTGCAACTTGCGGATACTCGCGGAAGAAACTCGGACGGGGCTTCCCCTGATAGCCGAAGTTTTCCCGCCCGGCGACGGGATGGTGCTGTTCGTCGCCCTGCCGGTGATGTCCGAAGCGGATGCGGATCCTGCGGCGCCGCTGCTGCTGGAGCGCTGTCTACGCTATCTAGCCCGCCCGGCGCCGCCCGTCTGGCGCCCCGTGTCCACCACCATAGGGGACAAAGGGGGTGCCGCCGAGAGGCTGCGCAGACTGGGGGTGAAGGTGCGGCCGGGCCATGTACCTTTGCCGTCTGACCTGACGGTGGAAACATACGAGCGCCTGGCCGCAGAAGCTGAGGGCGATCAGGCCGTGGAGCTAACGCAGCGTCTCAAGGACCGGGTGCAACGCGGCAACGACGCTCTCATCCTTGTCGGAGGCGCCCCGGCGGAACCGCCGTCAGTCCAAAAGAGCGATCCGCTGACGAAGGGCCTCTCGCCGAGGCTGCTACGCCGTCTTGCGGCGGGCGAAGAAGACATTGCCACTGAATTGCCTGACTTCGGCCTGAAAAGGGAAACGCACTTGCTTGTCAGCGGGCTGCTGGCCCGCATCAAGTTGGGGAGCGGGAATCTCTACGTGCTGCGCGACGGCTACCGGGAAGGCGTGCGCGCGGATGAAATCCGGCCCGAGTGGGCCGAGTTTCTTTCTATTACCCTGACGAACCTGGGAATCAGAATTGAAGACGACTTTTCAAATCAAGGGGAGAAGTGAAAGATGAAAAAGGCGAGATTGGCAGTAATAGGAATGCTGGCGCTTGTCGTGGTTCTGGGTGGCGGCGTCTGGGCTGGAGAGCCGGAGCGGAAGGCCGAGGTGACAGGCCCGTACCGGGTCGCCGTCCTTCCCTTTGAGACAAAGGGCGCAGCCAAGGATTGGCCGGAAGACCGGGGCGGCGAGATCGCTGATCTGCTCATCGGCCTGCTCTCGCAAGACCCCGGGCTGGAACTTGTGGAGCGCGCGCAGTTGGACAAGATACAGGAAGAACATGCGCTCAACCTGACCGGTATGGCGGCGCCGGAGGAAACGCTGAAACTGGGATGGCTCTCCGGCGCGCAGTTCATGGTATTCGGGCGCGCCTTCCCGCTTGATCGAGACATTTGCCTGGTGGCTAAGATAGTGTCGGTCGAGACGGGGAAAATGACCGCCGTGATTGCTCAGGGCCCGATGGAAGGTGAGCTTGGCGGGCTCGTTGGGGAACTGAGCGGCGCCCTGCGCGGCGCCTTTCAGGAGAAGGCGACGGCCCTTCTGCCCCCGCTGCGGGACAAGGAAGACGCTATATCGCGGATCAAGAAAGCGATTGCGGGCAAACCAATCCCCAGGGTGTTCGTCACCGTGGAGGAATCGCACCTCGGTCGGCCCGCCGGTCAGATTGATCCGGCGGTTGCCACGGAGCTGCTTTTCATCCTGAAGTCGTGTGGATTCGAGGTGGCCGAGGTGCAATCCGCCGACAAAGTCCAGGAGATAAAGCGTTGGGCCCGCCGGCTGCGCAGCGCCCTCCCTGGCCCGGCGCCCGTTGAGTTGCCGGACGCGGATGTTATCATCGTGGGGACAGCGATTACTGAGTTCGGCGCCCGCCGCGGCGAGTTGGTGAGCTGCATCGGGCGGCTGGAATTGCAGGCCGTGGACGCTGACACGGGCAAGGTGCTCGCGATTGCGCGCAAGACGGTGCGCGCCGTCGACCTGGCCGAGACGATTGCGGCCAAGACCGCGCTGCAGACGGGGACCAGCGCCGCAGCGGCCAGCTTCATCCCATGGAGCGTCGCCGAATGGGCCAGCAGCGTCGAGAAGGAGAAAGCGAAGATGTGGAGACGCGGACGGCGGTAACATAGACTTCGCCAGTCAGCGAACGAGGAATAGGCGATGAGACGATCAACAGGCATTCATTTGTGGTTTGCGAGTGTTCTCGTGCTGTGCGCGATTCTTGCGATGTCGTTACGCGTCGCGAAAGCTGCGGACGAGGGGCCTGAAAAGCGCATTGTGGTCGCCGTGCTGCCGTTTGAGCATTCTTCGAAGGACAGGCACTACGAGCCGCTCGCAGAAAGCATGGGCGACATGATTGTGGCATGTCTCGCGAACGTGGAGGAGTTGACATTCGTCGAGCGGGCGGAGTTGGATAAAGTCCTCAAAGAACACGAGCTGTCCTTGAGCGGATTGGCCGACCCGAAAACAAAGGCGAGGGTCGGCAGACTCCTCGGCGCGAAGTACATCCTGACCGGCGGTGTTATCGTCATTGAGAAGAAGCTCAAGGTGAACGCGCATCTCTTCGAGGTGGAGACGACGCGCGTGGCCTGGTCGGACGGGGCCGAGGGCAAAGTCGAGAAGCTCTTGCCGGTGGTGCGCGAGCTTGCCGCGAAGCTGGCCAATGACCTGGACCTGAAGCTACCGGAACTCAAGGAAGAGGACATTGACAAATCGCCCGAAGCCAACCTGCATTTCATGCGCGGGCTGGGATACTACTACGCCAACATGTTGGATCACGCCATAGCCGAGTTCATGAAAGCACTCGCCCTTAAACCAGATATGCTTCGTGCGCGGTACTGGATCGGCACGTGCTACTTCGACGAGAAGGAATACAAGCACGCAAGGATCGAGTTCGACCGCTTCGTTCTGGAGTTTCCCAAGCACGAACTCGCGCCCAGGGTCAAGGAGATGCTCGACGTATGCGCTTCACACATCGAAGAAATCGAATCGGGCGCAGAGGGCGAATAGCCTTGTGGCTCCTTTCCGCCTTCGCCCCAATCTTTCTGAGCGCGCCCCTTCATGCTCAGGAGGCGGAGCCCCAGCCGCCCATCACGGTGGCCGTTCTGAACTTTGTGAACCGTAATCCCGGCGACGGCTCGGACTGGCTCGAGAAGGGCCTTGCGGACCTGCTTATCACCGACCTCTCGAAATCTGCTACGCTTCTGGTAGTCGAGCGCGAGCGGATGGCATGGATGCTCAAGGAGTTGGAGCTGGGTGAGCGCGGCGTAGTTGATCCGTCAACCGCCGGCAGGGTCGGCCGCATTTGCAAGGTGGACCGGGTCCTGTTCGGTAGCTACGTCAGGCAGGGCGATCACCTTCAAATCGAGGCCCACATCGTTGAAGTGGAGAGCGGCGAGCTGCTTCGGCTGGAACTTGTCGAGGGCAAAGCGGGCGCTGTTTTGGGCCTCGAAAAACGGTTGGCCTTGCGGATACTGAGCCGCCTGCACTTGCCATTATCCGAGGGAGAACGACGGCGGATCCTGCAAATGCCAACCGATTCCGTCGACGCACTGACTCACTACAGCTTTGGACTCGACGCCTACGACGGTGGCGAATACGAAGAAGCGATAATGGAGTTCCGGCTCGCGCTGAAGAAGGACCCTGACTATCACAAGGCGCGGATGCACCTGGCGGACAAGTACTTCAAGATACATGAACCAGAACACGCGCTTGTCGAGTATCGCAATGTGCTCCGCAGAGACGTCGAGGGACGGCTGACCGAGGACGCGTACTACCAGATGGGAAGGGTCCTTGAACGCGGTATGGGGAACTACAGGGAAGCGATAGGGTGTTATGAAAAGATACTGGCGCGCCACAAGGAGTACGAGTTTGAGCGCGCGGATGTGCAGCAACGGATCACCCAGGGGATGAAATGCCGTTGGGA
>JAGHAF010000117.1 GCA_021161675.1 Planctomycetota bacterium
CGCGGCGGCACAGTCCAACGGGGCGAACAATCACGCGTAGGGTCTCTCCATCACAATTCTGTAGAGCATCTCGGTGACATCAATCTTGTCGGCGACTAACTGCCGGCCCTTCGCTCGCCAGTCCTGCCGTGAGTAGTCGCGCAATATGCTTGCTCCCTTTGCTATGGCCTCTTCATGGCGGGCGGGCGTGAAGTTGGTGACCAACCCGTACAGCCTCTCCTGTTCGTCAGTGTAACCTCTGCCGATGGGATCAACGTAGACACCGGGGACGCCCAACACAGCCCCTTCGGAACACATGGTGGCGCTCTCTCCGAAAACAAGCGCCGCATGGGCCATAAGATGGTGGATGCGTCCCACGTCGATTCTCAAGCGATACTGTTCCAGTTCGGGCGGCAGTGGCCCTTCAGAAGAAATCAGAACGCGGCCGCGCTTGCTCAGTTCATGCACGGCCTTGATCTTGCTTTGCGGCCTAAGCCCGTGCAGGCCAATATCATGGGCCGCTCCCCAGCCCACGAACCTAACGATGGAAAAAAGCTCCTCCGGCTCGATTCCAACTTCCTCCAACACCGAGGGGTCCGGGGTGAAGTAGCGCGGGTGCAGATACGCCAGTTCCTGATATCCGTTGTATCTGACGTGACGCCATCGGATGGGCTTCCGGTAGCAGCGGGGCACATAAACGCAGGTGCAAAACGGGTACGCCAGCATGTTAGACAGGGTGGCGTGTTCGGTGTCGTAGAAGACGTATGTCGGGATGCCCCTCAACCATCCCACCAGGCTGACGTAAGTGCCGGCGATGGCAAGCATGACGTCCGGCCGGAATTCTCTGACGATCCGATAAAGCCGGCGCTCGCGGTAAAGAAGTTCGCGTCCGAGGTTCCACGGCCCATTTCTTGCTTTGCCGAAAATCTCGACTTCGACGCCGAGGCTCTCCGCCAGAGCGACGAGAATATCCTTGTCCCGGCCGGTGAAGCGGACCTCTGCGCCCTCGCTCATGAGTCGGTCCGCCAGGCGCCGGAAAAAATGCAAGTGGGTAGGGTGTTGCAGGTCTATTAGAACTCGCATGTCACCTCCCCCGGGGCATTCCCCCTCAAATCGGATTCTCTGCATCGGTAGGGAGGGCTTCCTCTCCGGCGCTTTTCGCTTCTTCCGCGGCCGCCCTCAACCCGCCCATAAGCGCGTGTGTGGAAACCACTCCCAGAACGAAAGTAGTGATCACTCCCACCGCCCTGCGCACCAGCGCCGCCATCAGCGCCGTACCTACCGGCAGTCCCCACAGATGGGCCGCACCCGAAATAATGCCTTCGCTGACCCCGAAGTTGCCGGGAGTAAGCGGCAAGAGCAAAGCCAGAAGGGTCAGAGTGACCATCGAGATCAATGGCGCCAATCCCACTGAAAGGCCAACCCCGGCGCAGGCTATCCACAGGCTGGCTACGGAGGTGGTGATCTCCACTGTCTGCAAGAGCACGACCTTCACGAGCGCGTCCCTGCGTCCCCAGAAGGTATGCATGCCGTCGCTCAACCGCCGGCAAGCCGACTGGAGGAACTGTGTGGGCACGCGCCCGGGCACGTCCAGCCGCCTCAGGCCGAGTAGGACCACGAACCCGCCCAGGCACAGGAGCAGTATCGCCAGAAAAGCCATCACCAACGCCGAGGGAGCGGCGCGTCCGCTGAGCTGACTGGCCAGGCACGCGACCAGCCCGATCAGGGCGGCGGCCAGGAATCCCAGCAGGTTGGAGGCCGCCACCAGGGAGGCGAAGTGCGCGTAGGAAAGGCCGTGCCTCTTCTTCAGGTAGAGCGCCTGCGCGCCGAGCCCGGCCCTGCCGGGAGCCAGTGAGCTGTACATGCTGCTGGACATCACCAGCCCAAAGGCTTCCCAGTATCCAAGTTCCAGTCCGAGGACAGAGGTCAGGAGTCGAAACCGCAGCCCGTGCGCCAGCCGCTTCGCAACCACGAGCCCCAGAAGCATGGCCAGGTATGATGCCCTCAGATTCCCCAGGGCGGCGAAAAGCTCCGGATGACGGTAACCGTACCACGAAGCAAGCGCCACCAATGCGAAGAGGAATGACCACTTCAGCACCGGTATAGAGCGCTTCAGCTTCACCTGCTCTCGCCGCCTTCCCGAGGGCCACGCCGGCTATTCGGTTTCTCTGCCAGGCGTTCTACGCCGTTTGCCACCTCAAGCCTCTTGATCCGCGTGAGCGTATCTTCGATGAGCTGATGGTTGCCCGATATCATGTCCGCCACCAGTCCTATCATAGCCAGGATAAATGCGACCATGATAAAGATGGCCGAGAATATCAGCGATTGTACGTGTCCGCTGCCCGAGCCGTTCAAATAGAAGAGGAGGAACCGGATGCACCCCACGCTGCCCAACAGAAAAAACAGCGCCGCCGGCGCCCCGAATACTTTCAGCGGATGCACCATGGTGGCGATACGGAAAATGTCCCCCGCCTGTCGCAGCAAATAACGCCACATGCTGGAGAAAAGCCGGGATTCGCGTAGCTTCGCGTTGACCCTTATGGGGACATTCTTGATTCTTATCCCCAGACGCGCGGCCCGTATCAGCGTCTCCGTAGAATGGCTGTACTCGGAGCGTACGCTCAGCGCCAGCGCAGTCTCCGCGCTGTAGGCCCTGAAGCCACTGGCGGCATCATCCACATCTACCCCGGCGCAGCGGCTGACCACCCAGGAGCCGACCCGCTGCAGCCGCTTCTTCAGCCAGGAGAAGTGGCCGATGTCTTCAATGGGACGGGCGCCGATTACTATCTCGGCCTCCCCCTCCAGAATCGGGCGGACGAGTTTCTCTATGTCGGCGCCGCAATACTGGTTGTCCCCGTCGGTGTTTACGATGATGTCGGCGCCCGCCCTGAGCGCCTCGTCCAGACCCGTGGCCCACGCATACGCCAGCCCCCGGTTGCAGGGCAGGTTCACTATGTGATCTACGCCGTGCTCCCTGGCTACCTGGAGGGTGCGGTCGGTGCTGCCGTCGTTTATGATGAGTGTTTCTATAACGTCAATGCCCTCGATCTCGGCCGGCAACTCTCCCAGCGTACGGGGCAGGGTTTCCTCTTCGTTATAGCAAGGTATCTGGATTATGAGTTTCATGAGCGAGAACGGACGCTATGGTTGAGGGATGGGCTTTTAGCATGGACGCCCGCTCCTGACGCGGACGCTCCAACAGCAGGCGACCCATGCTCACAGAACGCCCGGATTATAGCGAATCGGGACGGTTCAATCCAAATGCACCTTTTCGTGGCGCAGCCTGATCACGCTCAGCCGAAAGAAAATGGGGGCGGTCTGGCTCGGTCAGTGCCGGATCATGACCCTGAGCAGGAAGCGCTGCATGTGCATCCGCTTCCCCACGGTCAGCCTGGGCAGCTCGAACGGCGAGGTTCCCTTCACCACTGCGCCCCTGTTGGTAGTGCAGGCCGTTCGATATCCCGCCCTGCGGACCGCGTGAATGACCCGCTCGTCGTAGTCCCCATAAGGATAGCAGAAATGCTCGATACGCCGGCCCAATTCATCCTCGATGATCTTCTTTGAATCCTCCACCTCCTGCCGCAGCTTGCTGTCGGTGCAGGAAGTCAGGTGGGGGTGGGTCAGCGTGTGACTGGCGAAACAGATGCCGCTTCGAGCCACCCGGCGAATCTGCTCCCACGAGAGCAGCTCCAGGGGCCCCTTCCCCCCCAGTCTATCCAGCGGTCCAGCCGCATGTTGGGCACAATAAAGATCAGTGCGGGGGTCCCATGCTCACTTAGAAGGGGAAACACGTGCCGGTACAGCCCCTCGTAGCCGTCGTCGAAGCTCAGAACCACCGGCCTCCCAATGCGCTCTCGTTCGCCTCGGAGCCATTGGGCCACGGCGTCCTGCGTGGAGAAATCATACCCCAACATCCTGAGGGCTGCGAGCTGCCTGGAGAAGCGGTCGGGAGGGACCGTGAGACGCTCGCACCTGGCGCCTCTTGGCAGGTCCACGCGGTGATCGGTGAGTATGCGCACCTCTTGCATCGTTCGGACGCGCATTCCTCAAGAAACAGAATATCGGGTCAGGCTCCGAGCGCCGCCTCGTAAACTCGTTCCGTGTCCTTCAGGCATCTCTCCCGGCTGAAGGTGGTGCATGCCGTCTCGCGCGCCGTTTTTCCCAACCTGGATCGCATTCTCTCGTCCTCCAGAAGGCGGATGATGCTTTCCGCCAGTTGCTCCGGGCTGTGGGGATCTACCAGAATCCCGTTCTCCCGGTGGTCGACTATCTCCGGCACACCGCCCACCC
>JAGHAF010000081.1 GCA_021161675.1 Planctomycetota bacterium
CGCATGACCGAAAAACTCGAAGGAACCGTCACGCGGATACACTCCGCCCTCTGCGAAGTGGACGTGCAGGGGCAGAGCTATGAGTGCAAGATGCGCCGGCGCCTGCTGGAAAGCGACACGGGCGAGACTAAACCGGTGGCCGTCGGAGACCGCGTTCTCATAACCTCCACGGGCCCGGGCGAAGGCGTCGTCGAGGAGGCGCTCCCCCGCCGCACCAAGCTGTCCCGCAGGCATCCTCGCGATCCCCGCCTCGAACACATTATCGTAACCAACGTCGAACAGTTGCTCATCGTCGCCTCGGTGCGCACGCCGCCCCTCAGGCTCGGGCTCATAGATCGCTACGTGATCGCGGCTGAGGCCGGCCTCCTCGTTCCCATCATCTGCATCAACAAGATAGACCTCGCCGAAACAACGCAGGAGTATGCAGAGCCGGCCCAACTCTACCGCGACATGGGCTACACTGTGCTCGTCACCAGCGCCAAGACCGGTGAAGGGATTGCGGAACTGCGGGAGGCGCTGCGCGGCAAGAGCACAGCGCTGGCCGGACACAGCGGAGTGGGCAAGTCCGCACTGATCAACCGGGTGCAGCCCGGCCTGAAGCTCCGGACGGCGCCGGTCACCACCACGGGCCGGCACACCACCAGCAGCGTCACCCTGCGACGGCTCGATTGCGGCGGATACGTCGTGGACACGCCCGGGATCCGCGAATTCACCCTCTGGGAGATCGAGCGCGAGGAGGTGCAGCAGTTCTTCCCCGGAATATGGCGACTGGCGCACGATTGCGAAATGCCGGACTGCCTTCACCTGAACGAGCCGAACTGCGCCGTCAGGCAGGCCGTCGAAACGGGCCGGCTGCCCGCGCAGCGCTACGAGAGCTACGTACGGATCGTGGAGACAATCCAAACCAGTCCTGCCCCCCGCGGCAGCGACGTGGAAAAGCCCTCTGAGCAGATAACGAAGCGAAAACGCGCGCCCAGCCGTAAAATCCGAAAGCAAAGGCTCCGCCGCCGCATGCAAGAAGAGCTGGACGAAGATTCTGAAAGCATGAACGATGAAAACAGAAGGTAGAAGGATAAAGGAGGAACGCAAGAGACAAACGCTTTATCGTTGATACTTCGGCTCTCACGGCGCCTTCTACCTTCTGCCTTCTACGTAGAGCCTCTGAGCCAGAATGTATTCTCTGACCGGTTCCGGCACAAGGTAGCGGATCGAGAGCCCGGCTCGGAGCCGCTCGCGTATGGCCGTGGCCGAGATGTTCAGCAGCGGCGCCGCCACCATCAGGTCTTTGACGACGCGCACCCAATCCCCGCCGAACTCGTCGGCAAGCTCCGGCCACCGCCGCTCCAGCTCGTAGCCGGGCCGCCCGAACGCGATGATCGAAACCTCTTCCACCAGCTTCCGGGCCTGCCACCAGTGCGGCAGGTCCAGCAGGCTGTCAGCGCCAAGCAAGAGGAACAGCTCGTCAGCCTGTCCGAAACGCCTGCGAAGCTGCCGAACCGTCCGCAGCGTGTAAGAGGGCCCCTCGCTGTCAAGTTCCACGCGGCACATCTCGAAGGCCCGGTTCCCCTCCAGCGCCAGCTCGAGCATACGCGCCCTGTGCCGCGCCGGCGCGAGCGGCGCCCGCGACTTGTGCGGAGGGCGGCCGGCAGGCAAAAAAAGCACACGCTCCAGCTGCCTATCAACCCTCACCCATTCCGCGAGGACAAGGTGCGCCACGTGCACGGGGTTGAAAGAACCCCCAAGTATGCCGATTCTGGCCATCTACGGCCTCCCAACGGCTGCGGCGACGACTTTGAGCCTCTCGAGCAGGCGCGGCATCTCGGCGATCGGAACCATCGTAGCCTTGTCTGAGAGGGCGGAGCCGGGATCGGGATGTGTCTCCAGGAAAACCCCGTCCGCCCCGGCGGCTACCCCGGCGGCCGCCAGCGGCCCGACCATCTCCCTGTCGCCACCGCTCACGTCGCCCTGCCCCGCGGGCCTCTGGACCGAATGAGTGGCGTCAAACAGAACCGGGCAGCCCAGCCCCTTCATCGCCACAATGGAGCGCATGTCCACAACAAGGTCATGGTAGCCGAGGAACGTGCCCCGCTCGCAGAGAATGACTTTCTCGTTGCCGGCGGAGCGGATTTTCTCGGCGGCCGGTCCCATGTCTTCCGGCGCCATGAACTGGCCCTTCTTCACGTTTATCGGCAGGCCCGTGGTCCCCGCCGCCACCAGCAAGTCCGTCTGCCGGCAGAGGAAAGCGGGAATCTGCAACACGTCCACTACCTCTGCGGCGAGGGCCGCCTGTGCGGGCAGGTGAATGTCCGTCAGCACGGGGACGGCGACCTGCTCCCTCACGGCGGCGAGCGCCTCCAGCCCCTTCTCAATGCCCGAGCCGCGAAAAGACGAAATGCTGGTGCGATTCGCCTTGTCGAAGGACGACTTGAACACGTATTGCAGACCCAGGGACTCACAGATTTCTTTCACCCGGCCGGCCACGTCAATGCAAAGCTGGCGCCCCTCTATGACGCATGGGCCCGCAACCACCAGCAGGACGTGATCGCCTCCTATTGCAACTGAGTCGGTAATACGCACTTCCGTCATAAGCGCCTCCTCAGGCCAAAACCGCCCCCGCGCACAGAGGCAGGATACCAAATAGCTTGACTCCGGTCAAACTTTCTGTTAGGTTGTTGTTACGGAGGCGAGACGGAAGGGACTCGTTTTTTTCACTGTTCGGCGCGCTCTAACTCCTTTTGATACATGGGATTATGGTAATAACATCTCCACACATCACGTTGGACGAATTGCTCGCGAGAAATCTTAACAGGGCCAACTTCGATGCCCTGGCGCAACATATCTACGACAGCTATAGCACCGTGGATCGCACGCACAACCGCATCAAGCAAATGCAAGCCGACCTGGACGAAGCCGCAGGCGACCAGAAACGCGACCTGGCGGAGAAGCTGGGCGTGCTCCAGTTCGCAATGGGCCGGTGGCGGGATGCTATCGACCTGCTCAAGACGGTCGGCGCCAGGAAAAACGCCGCCCACTTCCTGGGGCGCGCTTACCTGGAACTCGGGGAAGAAGAGCAGGCCCTCGGCTTCCTCAAACAGGGCCGCGCCGGCGAGCAAGACATCCAGAGCGACATGCTCATCATAGAGGCCCTTTGCCGCCTGCGACAGGAGGAAGAAGCCGAAAAGCTGCTCGCCGCCTACCACGGCCTGGAAGATGAACCGGCCGACCTGCACTACGCGCGCGGCAGAGTCGCCGAAGCATGGGGCCGCTACGGCGAAGCGATCCAGCACTACGAGACGGCCCTCGAGAAGGACCCCGAACATCCACGCAGCTTGTTCCGACTGGCCCTGAACTGCGACCTGAACGGCGAGGATCAAAAGGCCATGATCCTCTACCGCCAGTGCGTGAACCTGCACCCCACCTTCGTGGGCGCGCTGATCAACCTGGGCATCCTGTGCGAAGATTACGGCCAGTATGAAGAGGCCATAGACTGCTACAAACGTGTCCTCGCCATCGAACCGCGCCACGAGCAGGCCCAGATGTACCTGAAGGACGCCGAAGCCTCCCTCACCATGTACATTGACACCGGAAAGAGCCGGCGTATGCGGAAGATGGAAGAGATATTCAAGATACCCGTTGACAACTTCGAACTAAGCGCCAGAAGCCGCGATTGCCTGGAGCGGATGGACATCAAGACCGTCGGCGGCCTGACAAAAATCTCCAGAGATGACTTGCTCAATGTGGAGAACTTCGGCAACACCAGCATGAGCGAGATCGAGAGCCTGCTGGCCCGATACGACCTCAAAATCGGCAAAGAAACCGAGGACGGAACACCTCTTGATGAATCCGGCGCTGCACAGGCGCCCGACCGAGCGCTTCAAATACCCGTCCAAGAATTGCAGCTCTCCACCCGCGCCCTCGCATGTATGGAAAAGCTCGGCATAACAACACTGGGGGAGCTTCTCGAACATACGGGCAAGCAACTGATCAAATGCCCCAACTTCGGCAAGGCCAGCCTCAAGAAACTCCAGAGCAGACTCGCCGAACTCGGCCTCTCGCTCAAGGACGAATAAGTCCGGATGATTGATTCTCTCCAGGGCGAAGTCATCGCCAAGAGCCCTTCCGTGCTCGTGCTGCGCGTCGGCGGCATCGGCTTTCGCATCTATATCCCACTTTCCACCTTCGAGGCGCTTCCCCCGGAAGGCCAGGACGCCACAATCCTGACCCACCTCTACGTTCGCGAGGATGAACTCTCACTCTACGGTTTCGCCCGGCCCGGCGAACGGCAGCTCTTTCGGCTCCTGCTCAGCATCAGCCGCGTCGGACCGTCTGTCGCGCTGCGCATCCTGAGCAGTTGCTCCCCCGCCGAGTTCAAGCGTTTTGTCATTGACGAGGACGTTGATTCCCTCAAGACGCTGGTCAAAGGGATCGGCAAGAAGACCGCCATGCGCCTCATCGTGGAACTCCACGACTCCATCGAGGACCTGGGCGTAGAGGCGGCCCGCGCCGCCAGAAGCCAGGTCGTCAGAAACGCTGTCGAGGCGCTCGTCTCCCTGGGCGAGTCCAGAAGCGCCGCAGAACGCGCCGTGCTCGACGCCGTTGAGCGGCTCGGCCCCGACGCCGACGAGGAACGCGTCGTACATGCCGCCATCCGCCGCCAGTAGCCCTCACACTTCGGATAACACGACGAATGAGCGAACCCGATATCCACTCCGGCTTCCGACAGGACGATGAACGAAGGTTCGAGACCATCGTGCGCCCGCAGAACTTCGTCCAGTTCGTCGGACGCCCCGACACCGTCAGCAATCTGAAAACCTGGATCCAGGGCGCCACGCTCCGCAACGAGCCGCTCGACCACATCCTGTTCAGCGGCCCTCCCGGACTCGGCAAAACCACCCTCGCCTACATCATCGCCAACGAGCTGGGCGTCAACATCAAAACCACCAGCGGGCCCGCCCTCGTCAGGCCCAAAGACCTCGTCGGCCTGCTGACCAACCTGGGCGCGGCGGACGTGCTCTTCATTGACGAAATACACCGCATGGACGTCCGCGTGGAGGAATACCTCTACAGCGCCATGGAGGACTTCTTCATCTCCATCATCATAGACCCCGGCCCCCACGGGCGATCCATCAAGATTGATCTGAAGCCCTTCACCCTCATCGGCGCCACCACCCGCGAGGGCCTGCTGGCGCCGCCCCTGCGCAGCCGCTTCCAGATACTGGAGAAACTCGATTTCTACACCCCCGAGGAACTGGCCCGGATAATCAAAAACAGCGCCCGCATCCTGAACATCGGCATCCGGGACGATGCCGCCGACCTCATTGCTGCACGCTCCCGCGGCACCCCCCGCGTGGCCAATCGCCTCCTGCGGCGCATCCGCGACGTAGCTCAGGCCGGCGAGAGGGACGTCATTACCAAAGCCGTGGCCGAAGAGGGACTGGCGCGCCTCGGAGTTGATGAAATCGGCCTCGGCGAGATGGACCGCAAGATACTGCTCGCGCTCGCCAGAAACACCCGCCGGCCCGTCGGCTTGAAAACAATCGCCGCCGTAGTCGGTGAGGAAGAAGGAACGATCCGCGACGTCTACGAGCCCTTCCTCATCCGCCACGGACTGCTGGAGCGCACCGCGCGCGGCAGGGAAATCACACCCGCCGGGCTCAAAGCCATCCGGGACTACGTGGACGGCCCGCAGGTCGAGCAAAACGGACTCTTCTAAAAGGCAGAAGGTAAAAGGATGAAGCTCCCGCCCGGGCCTTTGCCGTCGCCGTTGCTCTTGTTGCTCCTGATTCCTGGCTCCTGTCTCATTACCGTTCGGCGTCGCCGTTGCTTTTGCCGTACCTAATAGTCTAATAGCCTAAACACCTAATGGCCTGATGAAAGTTCTCCTCCACGTCTGCTGCGGCCCCTGCGCAATCGAGCCCTTCGAGCATCTTCAAAGCGAGGGCCACCAGGTCACCGCCTATTTCTACAACCCCAACATTCATCCCTTCATCGAGTTCCGCCGCCGGAAAAAAGCGCTCAAGCTGCTCCAGGAACGCCTCCCGATCCCCGTCATCTACGAGGAAGAATACGGCCTGGCGCAGTGGCTCCGCGAAGTCGACTGGGACGGCCCGCGCCGATGCGCCGACTGCTACCGGATGCGCCTCTCTCGCGCCGCCGACACCGCACGCGCCCGGGGCTTCGATGCCTTCACCACCACCCTCCTTTCCAGCAGCCACCAGAAACACGGGCTGGTGCGCCAGATCGGCGCCGAGCGCGCGTCCGACCGGGGCATTGAGTTCCTCTACCGCGATTGGCGCCCCCTGGCGGACGAAAACCATCGCCGCGCCAGCCGGCTGAACCTGTACCTCCAGAATTACTGCGGCTGCATCTTCAGCGAATGGGAGCGCTTCCGAGATACCTCCCGCCACGTCTACCGCGGCGTCGGAGCCGGCGAAAGCGCCAAGCCTGAAGGATGAAGGATAAAATTGAACGGTGGACCTACCGTGCCCAACACCCGGTAGGCGCGGCGTCCCCGCCGCGCAAGCATGCCCAACACC
>JAGHAF010000114.1 GCA_021161675.1 Planctomycetota bacterium
GCCCTGATGCGCGCCCTGGAGGCCGAAGTGGGCCCTTTATAGGGAGAGTCTGCCTCAAAGTCGGGCGGCAGCGCCGAAAAGCAGACAAAGCCCTGCTTCGGCAGCGACTTGCGCGGAAGACAGCCGTCGGATGGGATCGGCCAGCCCCCCACCCCTAGCCTCCAACGGCCAAAACAACCCACAACGCAAATGGCTCACGACGCAAGCTGGTTGCGCCGTCGCCACGCGTCAGGTAAGATACCGTCGCCCCGGAACGGCAAACGCGCGCGTCGCGACTGCACCTCTTTCCCTGTAAGTGGAGCGCATTCGACAATGGATGTGTCAGACATCGCCGCCAGCGCCACTCCGTCCCCCACGCTGGCCCTCAACGCCAGAGCCAAAGAGATGGCACGCGCCGGGGAGGACGTCATCTCCTTCGCCGTGGGCGAGCCCGATTTCGACACTCCGGACAACATCAAGCAGGCCGCCCATCGAGCCATACAGGCCGGCTACACAAAGTACACCGCCGCCGCCGGCGCGCCAGAGTTGCGCCGGGCCATCGCGGACAAACTCAAGGCGGACAACGGGCTCCACTACGAGCCGGACCAGATCATCGTCTCCAACGGCGGCAAGCAGGCGCTCTACATGCTGATGCTCTGCCTGGCCGGCAGGGGAGACGAGGTCCTTCTGCCCGCCCCCTACTGGGTCAGCTACGCTTCACAGGCCCGTTTCTGCGGGGCCGTGCCCGTCGCAATCGACACCACGGGCAACGGCCTGCGGCTGAGCCCCGGCCTTCTCGAAAACGCTATCACCCCGCGCTCAAAGGTCCTCGTGCTCAACTCTCCCTGCAACCCCACCGGCGTAGTGCTGAGCGAATCAGAACTTCGCTCTATCGTCGAGGTGGCCCTCGCACACGAGCTGTGGATCATATCCGACGAGATATACGAGAAACTGCTCTACGACGACGCGAAGCACGTCAGCCCGGCCGGATTCAGCGACGAGGCATACCGCCGCGTCATCACCTGCAACGGCTTCTCCAAGACCTATGCAATGACCGGCTGGCGGCTGGGCTACGCGGCGGGTCCGCAGGAAGTTATCCGCCCAGCCGTGAGCATCCAGAGCAACATCACCAGCGCGCCCAACAGCATTGCCCAGAAGGCGGGCGTGGAAGCCCTCACCGGGCCCGATGAAGCGGCCCGGCAGATGCGGCGCGTCTTCGACGCGCGCCGCCGCCTCGTCATCGAGGGGCTCAACGCCATCTCCGGCGTGCGCTGCGTCAAGCCCCGCGGGGCCTTTTACGCTTTCCCCGATTGCGGCGAACTGATGGGTAAGAACCTGGACGGGCGAACCATCGAGGACAGCCTCGACCTGTGCGAGGCGCTGCTCCAGGAGGCGCACATCGCTCTGGCGCCCGGCGTGGCCTTCGGGGCTGAGGGCTACGTGCGGCTCTCCTACGCCACCTCCACCGAGAACATCCGGAAGGGCCTGGAGCGATTCGCCGGCTTCGTCGCTCGCCTCGAAGGATAGCCCGGATATTTCTGCGGAATGAACATGCCTGATTACGCGCGCCGATTGGACGAACTGCGGCGCTTGATGGCGCCGGAGAGCCTGGACGCCTACTGGCTGCTGGAAGCGGCGAACCTGCGCTATCTGTGCGGCTTCAGCGGCGAGGACAGCGCGCTGCTTGTCACGTCCGATCACGCGGCGCTGATAACCGACTCGCGCTACGTGGAAGAGGCGGAGCGTGAAAACTGCGCCGACGAGGTGATCAACCGTCGGGGCCCCATCCCTGAAACGGTGGCAGAGCTGTGCAAGCGCCACCACGTGCGTCGCCTGGGCATGAGCGCCGCCAACCTGTCCCACGCAAGTTACGAGGCCCTGCGAGAGGCGGCCCCCTTCCTGGCGCCTGTCGCCCTGAAAACGGGCATCGCCGAACAGTTGCGTCGCTGCAAAGACCCTGAAGAAGTCCAGGCGATCCGACGCTGCGTCCAGATAGCCCAGAGCGCCCTGCTGCGCATCGGGGATGAGATTCAGCCCGGCAGGTCGGAGAGATGGGTGGCCGCGCGGCTGGAATACGAGATGCGAACCCTGGGAGCTGACGGGGCGGCCTTCGAGACGATCTGCGCGGCAGACCAGCGGGCGAGCATGCCGCATGCCCAATCTACGGATGCGGAGCTGCGCCCCGACAGCCACATCCTGATCGACTGGGGAGCGCGCCGGGCGGGCTACTGCAGCGACTTGACACGCATTCTGTGTATGGATAGAATCCCTCATCCTGTAGATGATCTTATTGAAATCGTTTTATCTGCGCAGGCGGCCGTTTTCGAGAAACTGAAACCCGGGAACCGTTGCAGTGAGGTCGATGCCGCCGGCCGGGCCGTAATCGCCGAAGCGGGCTATGCAGATCGCTTTGGGCACGGCATCGGCCACGGAGTCGGCCTCTCAGTGCATGAGGCGCCGCGGATCGGGCCCGGCTCGGACACAGCGCTGGCGCCGGGCATGGTAGTAACAGTCGAACCGGGGATTTACATACCCGGAGAGGCCGGGGTGAGGATTGAAGACATGGCGCTGATAACGATGGACGGCTATGAGCGTCTGACCTCGCTGCCTCGCATTGCGGCAGAGCTGCAAGCCGCGGCGGCGCCAGGCACTGCTAACACTAATTGAATCGCGGGGGAGAGCATTCCCATGGATCCGGCGCAGAGAGTTCGGGAGTTCATTGAGATCATGACCGAGCACGACCTGGCGGAGCTGGAGGTGGAGGAGCCCGAGCTGCGCGTGAGAATACGCAAGAACGTCCCCATGCAGATGCCGTTCATGGGCGTTGCGCCCGCGCAGGTCCAGCAGCCACCCGGTTACTACGCCGCCCTCGCGCCAGGAAATGGAACGCAGGAGGCGCCTCCGGCCAAGGAGGACAACCTGATCGAGATCACCTCCCCGATGGTCGGCACGTTCTATCGCGCAGCGAATCCGGGCGCAGAGCCCTATGTCAGCATTGGTTCGGAACTGGGCGCCGACACCGTGGTCTGCATCATCGAGGCCATGAAGGTCATGAACGAGATCAAGGCCCAGGTCGAGGGCACGATCGTGGAGATCCTCGTTGATGACATGGAGCCGGTCGAGTTCGGACAGGTGCTCTATCTGGTCGAACCCGCCGAGTGAGAGCGCTTTTGGCCGCCCTCGCCCCGGAGGGCTTCTGGGCGGCAAGATAGGTCCCATAGGACTTATAAGACCTATTTCTGTGGATCAATTTTTCGAGTTCTTATCGCAATGTTCAGCCGAGTTCTCATCGCCAACCGGGGGGAAATCGCCCTGCGCGTCCTGCGCGCCTGCAAGGAAATGGGGATTGAAACGGTGCTCGTCTTCTCACGCGCCGACGCCGGGGCAAAATACCTGGAGTTCGCCGACGAAACCGTCTGCATCGGCGACGCCGCGCCCGCCGAGAGCTACCTGAACATCCCCCGCATCATCAGCGCCGCTGAAATCACCAACGTTGACGCCATCCACCCCGGCTACGGCTTCCTGGCCGAAGAAGACGAGTTCGCCGAAATCTGCGAAGAATCCAACATCGTCTTCATCGGTCCCCGCTCCGAGGTGATGCGCAAGATGGGCAACAAGGTCCAGGCGCGCAAAATCGCACAAGAGAATAAAGTGCCCGTCATCCCCGGCAGCGACGACCCCCTGGATGACGACGACCGCGCCCTAGAACTGGCCCATCAGATCGGCTACCCCGTCATGGTCAAGGCCGCCGCTGGAGGCGGCGGGCGCGGCATGAGAATCGCCCACAACGACATCAGCCTCAAGAACATGCTCGCCGTGGCCCGCAGCGAGGCTGACGCCGCCTTCAAGAACTCCAGCGTCTACATCGAAAAGGTCATCGAGCGCGCCCGGCACGTCGAAGTCCAGATCATGGCCGACCAGCACGGCAACATCGTCCATCTCGGGGAGCGCGACTGCTCCATACAGCGGCGATTCCAGAAACTGATCGAAGAAACCCCCAGCCCTGGCATAGACGACGCCATGCGCGAAAAAATCACCAGGGCCGCCGTCAAGATCGCCAGAGCCGTCGAATACACCAACGCCGGCACCATCGAGTTCCTGATCGACAAGGACGGCAACTTCTACTTCATCGAGATGAACGCCCGCCTGCAGGTGGAGCACCCCATCACGGAACAGGTCACCGGCGTAGACATAGTCAAGGAGCAACTCCGGGCGGCCGCAGGCGAGAAGATGCAGCTTCAGCAGAAACGCATCGAGTTCAACGGCGCCTCCGTGGAATGCCGGATCAACGCCGAAAACCCGGCCGATGAGTTCCGCACCTGCCCCGGCATGATCTCCCAGTTCGCCCCCCCGGGAGGGCCGGGCGTTCGCGTGGACACCCATGCCTACGCCGGCTACGAAGTGAAGCCCTTCTACGACTCCCTGTTGGCCAAGCTCATCGTCCACCAGCCCACGCGCGAAGAGGCCCTGGCCTGCCTCTATCGCGCACTGACCGAATTCACCATCGAAGGCATCTACACCACCATCCCGTTCCATCGCGACCTGATCCGGCACGGCGGTTACCCGGCCGGGAACTTCGACCTCGGCTTCGTCGAAGACCTGCTGGAAACAGGCTGAGAGACGCCTTCCACCTGCTCTACCAGTTCTTCGCCGCCGGCGAAAAAATGGTGGGCGCAGCAGGACTTGAACCTGCGACTTCTACCGTGTGAGGGTAGCGCTCTCGCCACTGAGCTATGCGCCCACCGTAGCAGTCACTATAGCAGAGGGCGCCACCGCCCGTCAACCACATCAGTGCGCGCAACTGGCTGGCCTCCGGGTTTCGCGCTTCCCGCCGCAGTCAATCTTCCCTATAATGGAGTAGGCGATAACTCAGGGAAGGAGGTGCGATGATGCACAGGAAGAATCGTGCCTGGCGCATGATGGCGGTGGCGGCGCTTGCCGGCGCCTGCGTCGCAGTGGCCGCATTCAACCGGAAGGAGGCGCGGGCCGCGTTCGCCGCTGAGGCCGACCATGTCCGCACCGGCAGCGAGAAGGCGATCCCCATGGTCGAGTTCCTGCTGGGGGACCGACACGTCATCGGACGGTTGCTCGGAGAGACGGACCAGGCCCTCCGCGTCGAGACCGCAGCTGGCGGGGCCATCGGCTATCCTAAGGAGAAGATAACCGGCCTGAAGCGATACAGCATCCCGACCTCGGCCTATTATGAGAAAGCGGGGGATCGCTACCGCGAAAGCGCCTGGGAGAGCGAAAACGCCACCCCTCTGTTCATCAAGGCGCGCCGGGCGTACCAAAAAGCCCTGGAGGCGGCCCACACGGACGAGGCGCGCGCCCACGTGAACGTGAAACTTCAGGACCTGGCACAGGACCAGCAGGAATGGCGCCAGGACGCGCTTCGCCGAAAAGAGATGAAGAAGGCAGAGTACGAAATAGACCTGGCCCGGCTGCAAAAACAGCTCGCAGAAGAAAAACTAACCACTATCCGCCGCCAGGAGCAAGCGCTTCGCCATATCCAATCCGTCGTCAACAGTCTGGAGCGTGACATGCGACGCGTCCTCCTTGACGTCGAGAACCTCCAGCGCCACTGCGAAGAGATAGATGATGACGTGGACGATCTCCAACGCCTCAGAAGGGCATCAGTCTCACGCTACGAATTGACGGACCTGAAGAACTCCCAGCGTCGCCTCGAGGCCAGGGTGCGCCGACTGGAAGATGCCGTCTCCGCCGGGGAGGGTTAGGCGGGTGGTCAGCGGCTTTGCAACTGCACGGGCATAGCTCATGCGATGGTCGCGGCATTACCGTGACGCAAAGAATACTCTAAATCCACCTGAGCGAACCGTCTTGGAACGCGAAATCACAACATTGCGGACGCACGGAATGAAGTGGCTGAGCCTCAGGGGATTCGCGCCGACAATCGAGCGCGTGGACCTGGAGCGGCTGCGCCATCCGGAGCGGCTTTCGCCGCGGGAACTGGTGAAGGATAACACGGTGCGAACTGTCGCCCGCCTGCCGGACCCGGATCGGCCCGAAGGGACGGGCCTGTATGTGAAACGCTACAAGCTGCGCGACCTGACCGATCGCCTCCGCGGCAGCGTCATCCCAGGCAAGGCGGTTCGAGAGTGGCGGATATGCCGCGCGCTGCAAAGGGCCGCCGTTCCGACGTGTGACGTGCTGGCCGTCGCCGTGCGCCGACGCTCGCTGCTCCCGCGTGAGGGGTTCCTATTGAGCCGCGAGGTCACGGGCTCGCGGCCACTGGGCGACTTCCTGGAAGAGGTTCTCCCTGAGCTTCCACGGCGACGTCCCAACTACTGGCGCCGGCTCGTCGAAGAGGGCGCCGCGCTGACGGCCCAGCTCGCGCGCGCCGGTTTCTACCACAGCGATTATCACGCGGGGAATCTACTGGTCAGGCCGGAAGCGGCGCCGGGCCAGCGGCTTTACGTGGTGGACCTGCACAGCATGTGGCGCCGGCGGCGCGCCAGACGGCGCGCCCTGCGCCGCATGTTGGCCATGCTGGGATTGTCCGTGCGGGATCGGGGCGTGGGCCCGCTGTCGCAGGTGCGGTTCCTGCGCCGCTTCCTCCGGCGCTGGCAAGGCGGGCCGGACGGCGCCGCCGCTGAGCTGCGGCAATGGATGGCCCGGCTCCAGAGGACCGCCGCCCGCCTGAGAGAGGGCCACCTGCGCAGCCGCACGCGGCGATGCCTCAAGGAGAGTTCCCTGTTCACTTCGGAGAAGACGGCCGATTTCCTCCTGCACAGGCGGCGGGATTTTCCACTGGAGGCGGCGCTCGACGCGGTCAGAAAACATGCGGAAACGATGAGCGCACCGCAAAGAGAAGGCCTGCTCCTTCGCGACGGCCATCGCACGCAGGTCACCGTGGTTCCATGCGAGAGCGTGCCTGAACGCACGCTCAACAAGCCTGTTCCCGCCGGACGCGCGGGTCCGGGACAGGTCTGCGTCAAGTCCTTCCTGCGGCGACGCCCTCGCGAACGGATCAAGGACTGTCTTCGCCCGCGCAGCCGGGCCCGCGGGGCATGGCTGGCGGCCCGGGGACTGCACGTTCGGGGCGTGCCGGCCGCCCATCCGCTCGCCCTGCTGGAGTCGCGCCATAAGGCGGCCGGAGGGCCGGACTTCCTCATCACGGAAGCCCTGGAGAATCAGGGCACACTCCTGGACTATCTGCTCGACCACCCGCCGACGGACAACCAGCTTCACATGCTGGGCGAGCGCGTGGCGGATCTACTGATCCGCCTGGCGGAGGAAAGAATATACCACCCGGACACCAAGCCCACTAACGTGCTTGTGCAGGAGAACGGTGACGGATACCGACTGCACCTGGTGGACCTTGATCGCGTGGAATTCGGCGCTCCTCTCAGCCGGGGGCGGTGGATCAAGAGCCTGGCCAGGTTGAACGCCGGGTTGCCGGACTCTATCTCCACGCTGGCCAGGATGCGTTGTCTGCGCAGGTGCGCAAGGGGACGCTGGGAAGCCGCAGAGCGGCTGGAGGTGGCGCGGCGGGTGCAAGCGGCCTCTCTCAAGCGCTGACGGACAAGAGCGGGAATCAGCGCCATGCACGTTAACGTCTTGTGGCAAAAGGGGTTACATGTGAAGCCCTCTTATTGCGTTTGCCTTGACTGCGCCGTGTGGCTCTTCTATAATGATTACCTGTAGTGATAAGCCCAGAGACAAAGCTCCCCGCCTGCGTCGTTCTCACCCAATGAAATTAAGGTTTCGAATGCCTCCGCGCGGGGGATAACTGCGGAACTACCGAAAGGATCCTCGCATGAGCGAAACGCTGCTGCTGATCGGCCTCCAATGGGGCGATGAGGGCAAGGGGAAAATCATTGACGTGCTCTCCGAGCGATACGACATGGTCATACGCTTTCAAGGCGGCGCTAACGCCGGGCACACTGTCCAGATCGGCAGCGAGGAGTTCGTTCTGCATCTTGTGCCGTCTGGGATTCTTCGCCCGAACACCACGTGCATCGTGGGCAACGGGGTGGTTGTGGATCCGAAGGGATTGCTGGAAGAGATAAGCGGCCTGAAGCAGCGCGGCGTTCACGTGGGGGACAACCTGGTGGTCAGCAACCGGGCGCACGTCGTGCTGCCGCATCACAAGCTGCTGGACCGCGGGAAGGAAAGCGCGCGCGGCAGCTCCAGGATCGGCACCACGGGCATGGGCATCGGGCCGTGCTACGCCGACAAGGCCGCTCGCTGCGGCATCCGGTTCGCCGAGATGATGGACCCCGACCAGTTCCGCTCCCGCTTGAGCGCGCTGCTGGAGATGCAAAACCCCGTGTTGAGCAAGGTTTACGGGTTCGAGCCCCTGGATTGCGACGCCGTCTACGAGGAATACCGCGGCTACGCGCAGCAGCTCAGTCCCTTCGTGCGCGATTCGCTGCCGCTCGTGCATAACGCCCTCGATAACGACAAAAACATCCTGCTGGAGGGCGCCCAGGGAAGCCTGTTGGACCTGGACTTCGGCACGTATCCGTTTGTGACCAGCAGCAGCGTAATAGCCGGCGCGTCGGCCGGTTCCGGCATCCCCCCGACGAGGATTGACCGCGTGCTCGGGCTGGCCAAGGCCTACTGCTCCCGCGTGGGAACAGGCCCGTTCCCGACCGAACAGTCGGGCCAGATCGGGGAGAGAATCCGAGACACCATCCAGCGGGCCGGCGGACGGGAATACGGGGCGACCACCGGACGGCAGCGGCGCTGCGGCTGGCTGGACGGCGTGGCGCTGCGTCACACAACGCGGCTCAGCGGCGCCCGGAGCATAGCGGTCTCTGTGCTTGACGTGCTCGGCGCTTTTGAGACAATCAAGATATGCGTGGGCTACAGGCTGGACGGTTCAGTGACGAAGAGCTTCCCCGCGAGCGCCGCCGTGCTGGAGCAGGTGGAGCCGGTTTACGAGGAAATGGAAGGCTGGCGCTGTGAGGTGGGCGAGATAACCGACTTCGCGGACCTGCCGCGGGCGGCCAGGGATTATTTGCGCAGATTGGAGGAAATCTGCGCGGCGCGGGTAGAGTTTGTGTCGGTGGGCCCTCACAGAACCCAGGTGATCGAGCGAAAGGCCAATGACTGAGCTTCCTGACAAGCTTCCCCGGCATATCGCCATCATCATGGACGGTAACGGCCGCTGGGCCCGTGGGCGCGGGCTGCCCCGGCTGGAAGGCCACAGGGCCGGATTCAAGGCGGCGCAGACCGTCGTGGACTGCTGCCTGGAGTGGCATATCCCGCTGGTGAC
Organism: Planctomycetota bacterium; assembly: GCA_021161675.1. Taxonomy (GTDB): domain Bacteria; phylum Planctomycetota; class Brocadiia; order SM23-32; family SM23-32; genus JAGHAF01. Next base: position 9,221 of record JAGHAF010000114.1, read on the forward strand.
CCTCTTCGCGTTCAGCACTGAGAACTGGAAGCGTCCCCAGAAGGAAGTGGACTTCCTGATGTCGAATCTTTCCCGGTTTCTCCGGGAGCGCCGCAAGGAGAGCCTGAAGAAAAACGTCTCGTTCCGTGCCATCGGCGCCCTGGATGAGCTGCCCGCAAGAGCGCGTGATGAGCTGCTCAAGACCATCGAGCAGACCAGAAACGGGACAGGGATGACCCTTAACCTGGCCCTGAGCTACGGAAGCCACCAGGAGATACTTCGCGCCGTCAGGGCAATCGCTCACCAGGTGCGTTCCGGCGATCTGGACCCTGACCAGATTGACGAACAGACATTCCGGCGCAACCTCTACACCGGCGATCTGCCCGACCCTGACCTGTTGATACGAACGGGATGCGAAAAGCGGCTGAGCAATTTTCTGCTCTACCAGTTGTGGTATTGCGAACTGTATTTCACCGATGCGTTCTGGCCCGATTTCGGCCGGGAGCAACTTCTGGAAGCCCTCCGGGAGTTCGCGCGCCGACAGAGGCGTTTCGGAGGACTCGAAGAGGACCACGCTAAGGCCGCCGGAGAGGCGAGCGCCGCCGCTAACGCTGGAAAGAATGAACATGTCTGATACGATCGAGAAGGGAAGAGCCATCGCAGAGCAAAGACTGAAGGCGCCTAAGATGACCGCCATGCTCAAGCGCAGCCTCAGAGGAGCAGGAATGGTGGCAGCGATCGGCCTGGCGCTGGCGGTTGATTCCTCGTGGAGGCAGGGCTATCTCTACGCCGCCACCATGTTGACGATGATCCTGATTGCGCTGGACGAATACGCCTCCCTGGCGCAGAGACTGGGCATCCGCGTGGATCGCGCTTTTCTGATCTTCGGAGGCGGCGCTCTTTTCATCGTCCAGTGGATCGGCTGGATCAATCCCGCCTGGGGCCCTGGAATGCCCGCCATAACGCTGCTTTGCCTGATGACGATGGGGCTGCTCAGCCTGCGCGTGGCCGACGGACAGATTCAAGACGCGCTCCAGGCAACAGGCGCAACGGCGCTGGGCTGGCTTTACCTGCCCGTGATGCTCGGGTTCTTGAGCGGCGTGCGGGTCCGCTGGGGCATGGCGGGGCTCATACTCGTCCTGCTCGTTTGCAAGAGCAGTTCCTCGGGCGCCTATTTTGTGGGCAGCTTTTTCGGCAAGCGCAGGCTGATACCCAGCATCAGTCCGAACAAGACGATAGCGGGGGTTGTCGGCGCTTTGGCGACCGGCATGGCCGTGTCGTGCCTGTTGAGTTTCTTGCCGTGGAAGATATTGCCGCCCCTCGTGGCGCTGCTTTACGGCGCCCTTGTGTCTTTGGCCGCCATCGTGGGCGATCTTGGAGAGTCCCTGCTGAAAAGACAGGCTTCCCTCAAAGACTCGGGCGCGTTTCTGCCGGGAATCGGGGGCATGATGGATATGCTGGATGACGTGTTGCTCGTGGCGCCCATAAGCTTTCTGTTCTTCCGGGTCTGCGAGATACTGAATGTCATAGGGTGATGGGACGGTGGATAGAACCCTTCAAGTAGGTGGGCAGGAGACGGCGCTTCCCCTCTTCGGGCCGCGCGATACATATCTGAAGCGCCTGCGGGACGCGTTCGGCGTTCAGCTGGTCGCGCGAGCGGGGAAAGTGACCATCAACGGGGAGCCTGAAGACGTGCGCCGCTGCGAAGCCGCCCTGCTGGACATGGAGAGGAACCTGAACCGAGGAGAGCCGATCACCCCGGACACGGTGGAGCGCACGGTGCAGCGCCACCTCTCCGGCCCCGGCGAGGCCGAGGAGGAAGGTTTCGAGCTGTGGCCGGGCCTGCGCCCACGCACGCCCGGCCAGGCGGCATACGTGCGGGCGATGCTGGAAAGTGACGTGGTCTTCTGCATCGGCCCCGCAGGGACAGGCAAGACCTACCTCGGGGTGGCCGTTGCGCTCAGACACCTGGAGCAGGGGAACCTGCGGCGGATAGTGCTGTGCCGGCCCGCCGTCGAAGCCGGGGAAAACCTGGGTTTCCTGCCCGGCGATATGTATGCAAAGGTAAATCCCTACTTGCGCCCCCTTTACGATGCGTTGCACGACCTGCTGGACGCGCGCAAGATGCAGCGATACATTGAGAACGACCTTATCGAGGTCCTGCCGCTCGCCTTCGTGCGCGGTCGCACGCTCGATAACGCCTTTATCATCCTTGATGAAGCTCAGAACTGCACAGTGGCGCAGATGAAGACCTTCTTGAGCCGGCTGGGCCCAAACGCCAGGCTGCTGGTCACCGGGGACGTAACCCAGATTGATCTGCCCCTCGCACAACAGAGCGGCCTGGTGGACGCGCAGGAGAGGCTCAGAGAGGTGCCCGGCATACGATTCATCTGGCTGACTGACAGGGATATAGTCCGCCATCCGCTGGTGCGGCGTATCCTGGTCGCCTACCGGCAGGAGAGCCTTACAGACCCCACCGATAGGCAGGAGGAGCGTGAACATGCAGAGCCCGAGTAGCATCTCCCAGGAGCCGCGCTCCGAGCGGGACGAATCGGCGAAGCGCTCCATATCCGCGTTCTGGCTGCTTCCGTGGCGAGTGGCGTTGATAGCGGCGTTCGCGGCCGCCCTTTTCCTGGCTCTCATAAGCGGAGAGCGCCCTCTCGGCGTGGAAACGGGCAAACCAGCGCCCAGAGATTACGTCGCCCGAGTGGACTTCACCAGCATTGATGTTCGGCGCACCGAAGCCGCCGAAGAAACCGCGTCCGGCAAGCCCGTGATATACAAGAACGTCGAGGCCGGACAGATCATCGTGCCCAAGGGCGCGCAAGTCGGCCCGCAGCATCTGGAGGACCTTCGCAAGGAAACAGAACAGTTCCGCCACAGCGCCACGGGCCGACGCGTCAGGCTGCAAGAAAACGCTGGATTGATACTAATCCTGCTGATTATCCTGGCCGGCGGCGTTGTCTACGCGCTGCGTTACCGCACAGAACTATTCCACCAACGCCTGCGAACGCTCTCCTTTGTCTTGCTCACGCTCCTGGTAGTGGGCCTGGCGCGAATGTGCGTAACACGCTCCCCCGCAATCACGTTGCTCTGGACGCCCATCCCCATGGTGGTGATGATCATGTGCCTGGTGTATGACCAGCGCTTCGGGATGGCGGTAACGGTATTCTACGCCCTTCTGGTGCGACTGGCGGCCCCGGCGGCGGACGAGGCATTCGTCGTCCTTTTGCTGGGCGGCATGATGGCCGCGCTGTTGACCCGGCATGTGCGCACGCGAAGCGCATTGGTGAAAGTGGGGTTCATGGTGGGGGTGCTCCAGTTCTTGGCCGTGTGGGGCATGGGCTTGTTCAAAGTGCGCCTTCAGACGCAGGTTCCCCTGGCTTTCTGGGAGTCTCCGCTGTTCATCGAATCGCTCGCGGCGCTGGCGAACGGTTTCCTCAGCGGATTCATAGTCAGCGGAATCCTGCCCGCGATTGAAAGACTGTTTGAGGTGACGACGGACATACGCCTGCTGGAGTGGAGCGATCCGAACCAGCCACTGCTGCAGAAGTTGCTCCTGAAAGCCCCCGGCTCCTATCACCACAGTATGCTGGTGGGCAGCCTGGCGGCGGACGCCGCGGAGAGCATAGGAGCTAACCCCCTGCTGGCCCGGGTAAGCTCCTATTTCCACGACATCGGCAAGATGAAAAAACCACAATACTTCGCCGAGAACTTCCCCGAGGACGGCGCCAATCCACACGATGAACTGACCCCCACGATGAGCAGCCTGATAATCACCGCGCATCCCAAAGATGGCGCCGAGATGGCGAGCAATTCCGGCGTGCCCAAACCCGTGCAGGATATTATACTACAGTCCCACGGCTCCGGTGTCGTGAGATGCTTCTGGGAGAAGGCGCGCAACGGCGACAGGGGCGGCGAACAGGTCAATGAACACGACTTCCGCTACCGCCTGCCCAAACCGCAATCCAAAGAGGCGGCCATCGTGATGCTCGCCGATGCGGTGGAAAGCGCCGCCAGGTCAATGGAGAATCCCCTCCCGGACCGACTTCACAACATGGTCCGCAAGAGAATCATGGAACGGCTCAGCGATGGGCAGCTCGACGAGTCCGGGCTCACCATTACAGACCTGAAACGCCTGGAGGACAGCTTCGTCCACACAATAGCGGCCATCTTCCACAATCGTATTCAATACCCCGGGCAGGATGAGGTCGAGGAACGCCTCGAGGCCGCCGCACATCCGGCCGAAGGCCAATCCGATGAAGATCGAGATAAGCAATCAGCAGAGCAAGGTTGATTGCTCTCCGCAGAGCGTGCGTCGCGTCCTTGAAGCGACCCTGCGAGAAGAAGGCAGCGACGCGAATCTGAGCGTGGCGCTGGTGGAAGACGGCCGGATGCTCGAGATGAACCGGCGGTTCACCGGCCGATCCGACGTGACCGACGTCCTGGCCTTCCCTTATGGAAGCGACGAGGACGGCCTGCTCCACGGTGAGATCGTGGTGAACGCCGATCAGGCCCTTCGAGAAGCGACCGGGCGCCCACATGGCGCAGAAGGGGAGTTGATGCTCTACCTGGTGCACGGGCTTCTGCACCTGCTGGGATACGACGATCATGACCCTGAGGACAGTCGCCTGATGCGCCGCCGCGAGCAGCGCGCCCTGCGCTCGGCGGGCTACGACGTAGAATACTAGCAGGAGGTCACACGTCTTGATACTTGGCGGCGCGGAACTTCTGGCCCTGTGGGCGGCTGTGTTTCTGGCGGCGCTGGTTGACTCGGCCCTGCACTCCCTCTCCTGGTCAAGGTTGGAAGAAGAGCTCAAGCGGCGCGAGGCGCGCCAGCGCTACGCGCGCTACGTCAAACACACGCGCCTCTTCTCGCTGATCTGCCTGGCGGTGCGCGTGGCGGCCGCGGTAGCGTTGATCGGACTCATCACGCAGAACTTGATCGGCAGCCACAGGTCGCTCGCCCTCTCGCTCTCGCTGGTGGCGGCGCTGCTCGCATTGGTCGAACTGGCGGCCCGGACGATCGGTCAAAAATGGTCGGCCGCTGTGCTCAGGGCCTTTTTGCCTTTCTTTCACCTTCTGAGCTGGCCGTTGAGGATACTGCCCCTGGCTGAGGAACCGGACGCGCACGTCGAAGGGGCGCCGAAACCCGGAATCGTCCAGGCGGCAAAGGAAGAGATACGCGTCGCCATCGAGGACGGGGCGGTGGAAGGCGCACTCGATAACACGGAGAAAGAAATGATCAAAGGCGTCCTGAAGTTCCAGCAGGTGGACGTGGCCCAGATCATGACCCCCAGGACAGAGATCGAAAGCCTCGACGCCGGGTTGCCGCTCTCCGAGGCGCTCGATGCGTTCTACTCGTTCCGCCACAGTCGCATACCCGTCTTCGAGGGCACGCTGGATCGCGTGGCGGGCATCGTCTACGTAAAGGACGTCCTGGCGGCGGCCCGGCAAGAATCGCGCGATTCCATCAGGCTGCGCGACATCATGCGCGAGCCCTTCTTCGCGCCGGAGACGCAGAGCGTCGGCCACCTGTTGCAGAAACTGCAGGAGCGCCACATTCAAATTGCCATCGTGCTGGACGAATACGGCGGCGTCAGCGGCGTGGTAAGCGTCGAGGACGTCATCGAAGAGATCGTGGGCGAGATACAGGATGAATACGACGAGGAAGACCACGAGAGCTGGATCAAAACGCTGCCCTCCGGCGCCATAGAGACCGATGCCCGCGTCAGAATTGATGAACTAAACGCCGATTACGACCTGAACCTTCCAGAGGACAACGGCTACGACACAGTGGCGGGCTTCGTGACCTCCCGCTTCGGGCGGGTGCCCGGTCCCGACGAAGAGCTGCGCACCGATGACCTGCTCATCCGCGTGCTCCAGAGCGACGAGCGGCGCGTCCATCGGGTGCTTCTAGAGCCGATCCCGCGGCGCAAAGAATAGCTACACTGCAAAAGGACGAGCCAATGGCCAGGTACCTACGCACAGAAGGCATCTGCCTGCGACGGCTGGACTACAGCAATACCAGCCAGGTGGCCGGCTTCCTCACCCCGGACGCCGGGCGGCTCTCCTTCATGGCCAAGGGCGTAACCCGCGCCCCGAAGAAAGGAGTCCGGACCGGGTTTGACCTCCTCGGCCGCTACGAGATAGTCTACACCCCTCGCCGCGCCGGCGGCCTTCAGAATCTGACCTACCGCTGGCTGCGCGAGGACTTCCGCGGGCTGCGCCGCTCACTGCCATCCCTGCTCTGTGGCTACTACGCCGCCGAACTTGTCCTGAACTTCACGATGGAAGCCGATCCGTGCCCCCGCCTCTACCAGCTGCTGCTGGCCGCCCTTCGCCGCTTCGCTTCGGGAGAGCGGCTCGGAAACACTGTTCTGATGCTGGAGGCCGGCGCCCTGGTCGAACACGGCGCCTGGCCTCAGCTGGGGCGCTGCGTGCTCTGCGGAGGGCCGCTGCCGGAACGCGGAGCGGTTACGTTCAGCGCAAGGGAGGGCGGGGCGCTGTGCGCCGAATGCGAGCGCGGGCCCATTCCCGACACAATCCCGCTGCGCGCCGACCTGCTCCGCGAACTGGCCTCCCTGCCCGGCCGCAAGGAAGTCCCGGCCCTGCCCCCCGTTCGGACGGTCGCCCTCAGCACGGCATTGCGTTTCCACATGCGCTATCTGCTGGGCAAGGAACTGCGGATGTGGGAATATCTCCAGCGCCGCAAGCTCAGCCGCGCTCTGGGAAGGCTTCGCCGCGCGGCGGATAAGCGCCGGCGCAGGCAGCGGAACGCATGACCGTTCAAGCGCCCCTCACCACGGCGCCGGGCGGCGGACACCGGGAGAAACAATCTCGAATATCGCACTCTCAATTCTCAATGTCGAAGGATGCTACGAGCGTGCGTTGAACATTCGACATTGGATATTTTCTTTTCCCCTTTATCCTTCGTCCTTCTGCCTTCCTTCGGCGCCTATCCTGTGTTCCGTGCCGGAGAGGAGGCGCCGAATGTTCTCCCGGTGGCGATAGACGACAAAAAGGGCGGCGAATGTGCTCAGCGCCGTCAGAAAGACGCCCGCCCCGAGTGGCGCGGCGCGCATCAACCACACGGCGGCGCAAAAGGCTGCGGCGGCCAGCACGGACGCCACAGACACGTATCGCGATATGGCGAAGACCAACGCCCATACCCCCGCCGCGACCAGAACCTGCCGGGGCGCCATCACCAGGAAGACGCCCGTGCTGGTGGCCACTCCCTTTCCCCCTCTAAAGCGCAGGTATACGGGCAAAACGTGCCCTACCACCGCCGCCAGGCCGACGCACACCACCAGCGGATGCGGATCGTAGGCGGAGCGGCCGGCCAGCGCCGCCGCCGCCAACATTGTCGGCACATAGCCCTTGGACACGTCCAGAAGGAATATAATAGGGAAGAACTTGAACCCCAGAGCGCGGGCGGCGTTGGTGGCGCCGATGTTGCCGCTCCCGCTCTGGCGTATGTCAACACCCTTGATCCATCTTGCGGCAAGGAAGCCGAAGGGAACCGCCCCGTAGAGATAGGCGGCCACCGGCAGCAGATATAGCCACGGGTTCACCGTATTTCCCTCCTCTATTACTCCGCGGCATTGGCGCCCGAGCGCCTGCCCACTATAGGGCACGAGCGCAGGGCTGTAAAGTCTCAGGTCCGCGCTGTATAATGCGAAGCCGTCCAATTGCACAGGAGTCCCGCGAATGGAGCAAAAGCCACATTGGGCGCGCGCCTGGTGGCGCCCGGCGCTTCTGGCCGCCATGCTGGTGGCCGCCTGGTTTGCGGCGCGCAGGTCCGGTCTCGCCCTTGACCCCCGCCAGGCGCAAGAGCGAATCCACGAGTTCGGCCCGCTCGCCCCGGCCCTTTACATACTCGTTCGGGCCGGGGTGGCGGTTGCGTTGATCCCCAGCTCGCCCGTCACCTTTGCGGCGGGGCTGTTGTTTTCTCCCGTGAAAGGGATTATCTGCGTAAGCTTCGGCAAGACGCTGGGGGCGGCGCTAGCTTTCCTGGCCGCGCGGTATTTCGCGCGCGACGCGACCTCGCGCTGGCTGTCCCGCAAGGCGGCCTACAGGCGGGTCGATCGGCTCACCGCCGAGCGAGGCGCATCGAGCGTGGCGCTGATGCGGCTCTGGCCCGTCCTGCCGTCTAACTTCCAGAATTACGCCTTCGGCCTGACGAGCGTCTCCTTTCCCGTTTACCTGTTCTGGACGTGGCTCTGCACGTTGCCCGGAGCGGTGCTGGTCGTGCTGGCTGCTGGGGTCACTGTGGACACGATCCTGACCCTCCAGGCGCCCTGGCCGCGCCTGGGCATGATGGGGCTCATGATGCTCATCATGCTGGTCGGCGGCCTTTACGCGCTGCTTAGGCTGTGGAAAAACTGATTCTCAGTTTTTTTCTCCTTTATTCGCTATTTCGCTCATCCCCCCTTGCATCCCTCTTGCAATTGTGCTTAAAGAGACGGCCCGAAAGGAATCGTACCTCTAACCGGCGCTCTTGCCGGAAGGTCCATTTACCCATAGGAGGCAGTTGTTATGCGGATAGGAATCTGTTCTTTCAGCTTTCACCAGTCGCTCTGGGACGGCACGCAGGATATGTTTGGTTACATCAAGGACTGCAAGGCCCTTGGATGCACCCAGCTTGACCCCTGGAACTTCCACCTGGCGCCCTTGCTCGCGCGCGATGACGAGGTGCGCACCAACCCGGACGCCCCCCTCATCGCGGACTTCGAGGAGGAGTACATCCAGAAGGTGATAGACGCCGCCGCCGAAGTAGGCCTGCCCTACGGCTGCGTCGCCGCGGACGGCGCCCACATCTACGAGGAGGACATTGCAAAACGCGAGGGCAACCGCCGGGTGGCCTACCGCTGGATAGACATCGCCGGCAAGCTGGACGCCGAACAGATTCGCATCGACGCGTGCGGCCCCGGCCCCAAGGACATACCGGACCCCGTCTTCCAGATCATGGTAGACGGCTACAAGGACATCATAGCGCGCGCCGACGACCTCGGCATCAGGATGATCATGGAAAATCACATGGGCCCCATCCAGTATCCTGATAACGTGTTGCGCATCCTGGACGCCCTTGACGGCAAGCTCGGATTGTTGCTCGATACGGGCAACTTCGCCAAAGGCCACAGGGAGGAAGGCTGGCGGCGCTGCGCCCATCTCGCCGAAGCCCTGCACGTAAAGACGCACAATCTCGACGAAGACAGCGTGGCCCTGGAGATGGTATTCCGTCTGCTCGTCGAGTCCGGCTACGACGCTTGCTGGGGCGTGGAGAGCATGGTCAAAGGCGTCAGCGAGTACGAAGGCGCCCGCTTGACCATCGCGTTGATCCGCCGGCTCGTCGCCAAGTTCCAGGCCGAGCAAACCTGACGCGCAGTCGTGTCCAGAAATTCATCGAGCGGGTGGTCCGCCCGGAACCCGCACGCAGAAAGGAACGTAGAATGACAGATCAGCCCCCCGTACGCGCTGGACTTATAGGCTGCGGCAGCATCAGCTCCAGCCACTTGAAGACCTACAAAACCTGCGGCATCGAGCTGGCGGCGCTCTGCGACAGAGACATCAGCCGGGCCGAGGCGCAACGCGATGAGTTCGGCGCGCCCGAGACGCCCATCTTCGACGACCACCGCGAGCTGCTTCAGCTTCCAGATATTGACTTCGTCACCGTCGCCACCCCCGTGGCCGCCCACGTCCCCATCACCGTGGATGCCCTTCGCGCCGGGAAGCACGTGGCATGTGAGAAGCCCAGCGCCCTCACCGTCCAGGAGAACCAGCAAGTCGTCCGCGAGGCCCGGCTGGCCGGTAAGAAAGTCATCTTCTTCAGCTCACGCATGCGCTGGGGCATGGCCACCATGGCCCGCGAATACATCAACAACGGCGAACTGGGTGAGATATACCGTGTGGACGTCCAGTACTGGCGCCGCCGCGGCCGTCCCGGCATCGACATTATCCCCGACGCCCACTGGTTCCTCGACATGGAGCGGGCCGGCGGCGGAGTCATAATGGACATGGGCCAGTATTTTATGGACCTCGTGATGGACCTGGTAGGCTGGCCGGACATCACGTCGGTCTACGGCGCCACGTTCCGCGGGCACGATTACGACCTGCCCGCCGACGTGCGCTTCGACGTCGAAGAACACTGCACGTTCCTGGCCCACACGGACGGGCCGCTCACCTTCTCGTTCGACATGGCCTGGATCGCCCACCACGAGGCGAAGAACTGCATATCCATCCTCGGCACCGAAGGCGGCATTCGATTGGGCGGCGGCGAGCCGTTCACCTTCTACCAGGACAAGGGCGCCCCCTGGCGGTGGGTTGACACCACCAGCAGTTGGAAAGACAGAGTTGGCGGTGGCGAGCACGCATACCGGGAATTCATCCAGGCCGTCCGTGGCGACGACACCGGCGTCGGCACCACGCCCGAACAGGCGCTGAAGCTGACCGCCCTGACGCAGATGGCCTTCCTATCCGCCGCGGAGAACCGCGTGGTGACCCCCGCAGACCTCGGCGCCCTCTGAGACCAGCGCCCGGCGGCCAGGGCGCAATTCAGCGAGCGCCCGACGGCCGGGGCCCATCCGTTATACTCGCGCCAGGCAGCCCGGCGGTTGATCATCGCCGGGCTGTTTCTTCTCCGGCCATAATTGCATCCGTCGCGGCCCCCCATCCCCCCCGAAGGTGGGATGCTATGCGGGGATCGGCGATGCGCTCAAGGGCGTCGAGCCGACGGTTGAGGACGGCGGTTTCATCCCTCACGGCGACCACCGCATCCCCGAGGACGTGTCGTATGAGAACTACAAGTACTATACCCGCAACAAGCTGGCGATGCTCGGCTGGCGCGAGGACGAAATAGCGCAGCTCGAACCGCTCAAGAAAGGATGAAGGCTTGCTCGGAGAGAGGGTTCCCCTTTGCTACTGCGCATTCTTGCGCGCGTCGAGCATCTGGGCGAATGCCTCCAGGCGGGTTTTGAGCTGGCCGGAGAGCGGGCCGGGACGATCCGCCTCCAGTGTGAGCACGGGCAGGTCCACGTGGTCCCGTATGATTCGGTCTTCGATGCGCCGGTGGCAGAAGCTCTGCACGTAGTGGATCAGGCCGTCCAGGCGCCGCCGCCGGCATTCGGCGCGGATGTCCTCCAGGCGGGCGAAGATGCCGTAGGGATAGGTGTAGCGGCTGTACTGCTCGGCGAGCGTCTCGCCGCCCGCCGGCATGGCGAATTGGCGTTGAGTCTCGTTGTAGAGGACCAGCGCGTCGAACGATTCGAGGAAATCGTATAGTTCGGGCACGATGGGCGGGATGCCGCACAGGCCCAGCCGCAGCGAGCAGTCTATTGGAGGGCGCGCGCCGGCCTTGCGCAGGAAGTCCCGGGCGGCCCGCTGGTAGAGGTCGGGATCGGAGCAGAAGTCGCTGGTCGAGACCAGCCACAGGTGGTTTTCCACGCCGTGGACGCGCTGCTCCTGCCAGCTGAGGCGATCAATCCGGGCGGCGGCTTGCCGTGCGGGCGCGAGGCGCTCGCGCCATTGCTCGGACTCTTGCAGCCCGGTTCCGAGCCGCCGGGCCAGCTCTTTGATCGCTGTTTTCGCGGCGACCGGGTCCGGCTGAGCTGGGTAATCGAAGCGGATGCAGCCAATGCCTTCGTCGCGGAGCACTTCCGCCAGCGCTTCCGCGTTGCTGCAGTCGCCGCGCGCAACCGTCAGAACCCGGCGGACGGCGCTGTCGTGGACGGCGCCGTATATGCCTTTGGTCCAGCAGCAGCAGGTGCGCGGGAAGCCGGCCCTTTCCGCCCGCCGGATCAGTTCTTTCGGTTCCCGGGAGGTGACGAACAGGTTGTTCAGATCAATCGGCGTCAGGCCCGCGGCCAGGATCACTTCCACCGGCACGGTAGTGGTTATGCCGAGCGCCCTATCGGCCGGGAACTGCCGGGGCAGAGTGGGTGGCAGGAGGTGTGGCATGGCGATTGACCTTCGGTCGGGTTCAGGCTCAGAGGTTGCGGAGGAAGACGCGCGCCGGCGCGCCGTCGGAGCCCATCAGCTTCAGAGGCGCGCAGATCAGCTCATACGGCCCCGGGGGCACGGCGCTCAGGTCAAGCCCCTCGACAATGACGATCCCATTCTCCACCAGGGGGGCGTGGGCCGGGTGGCCCTCGCCGTGCAGGGGATCCACCGAGAGGTAGTCCACGCCCACAAGCAGGACGCCCCGCTCGGCGAGGAACGCGGCGGCCTCCGGCTCCAGGTAGACGAAGTCCTCCACGAAGTGGTCCAGCTCTTCGAGTTTGCCGGAGTTGACGGTCTTGAAAAGCGCCCTTTCGACCCCGTCCCACTCGATCTGCTCCAGCTCGCGCAGGGGGATGCGCGCGGCATCCTGTATCTCGACGACCACGGCAGGCCCCACCAGCACGGACGGGGCGATTTGGTCCACGGTGATCCCGTCGGGCGTCATGTGCCACGGCGCGTCCACGTGGGTGCCGTTATGGGCGCCCATGCGCAGGACGGACAGGTTGAACGGATTTCCCGCCTCAATGCTCATTACGAGGCGCCGCTTGTATTCCACGTCGCCGGGGTAGACGGGCATCCCTTTTCTGAGGGTCACGCTGACGTCATAAAGCATGGATTCGATCTCCCATGTTGGAGAATTCTACGGTTGCTTTCCACAGATTGCGCGTTCGGCCCCGCGATGCACAGGGGCAGAAGGAGCTACAGCCGTGTCTGCAGGTCCTGGCCGACGCTCTCGACAATGGCCTGCAGGGTTTCCATGACGCCCTCCCCTGTCTCAGTGCTTGCAGTGAAATCGGGCACGCCATAGTGGTTCAATTCCGAACGAAGTCGCCCGACGTCGGCAGTGCCCGGCAGGTCGCACTTGCAGTACTGAATCACGTGCGGCACGTCGCGCAGTTGCAGGCCGTAGCCCTGGAGGTTCTCCTCCAGTTCTGCGAGCGAGTCGAGGTTCGCTTCCAGGCGTTCGGGGCGGGAGTCGGCGACGAAGACGATGCCGTCGCTTTCCCTGAGCAGGAGCCTGCGTGGGCCGGTGGAGAACGCCTGGCCCGGGCCGGCGCAGAGGTGAAATATGGTTCTGAAACCCAGGATGTTGCCGGAGCGAACCGGAAGAACGTCGATCTGCAGGTTGGGATCACTCTTGGTTGGCAGGCTGGACAGTGGCCCCCGGCGGCCCTCGTCCAGATGATGATAGACATACCTCAGGTTTTCGGTCTTGCCGGCTCTGCCGGGACCGTAGTAGACGATCTTGGAGTCGATGCGTTTTTTCCTTACGTCAATACTGGGCACGCGTTACCTCCAAGTCCCCACGGGGACGTTTCGGCCTGAAACACCTGCGCCTTATCCCTGGCGGCGTCAAGGTTGCATGCCTCAATCGGTGAGGTGTCCCCCCAGCGCCCGGCAGCGCGCACAAATGCGCCGCTCGGAAAGTGCGGACACCTTCATGTTTCAAACGGACAGAAAGTGCCAAGAATAGTTTACAGAATCGTAGCGCGGACGCAAGTTGCCGCGCGGGAATTTGCGCAGCGAGCGGCCCCGGGATAACATAGCGACTACCCGCCGCGACACTCGGGAGTTGACCATGGCGCGCACTGAGACACTGAGCCTCAAGGACGTACTGGAGGATTGCTGGGTCGGGGAGAAACTCGGGGCCGGCGCCCGCACCGAGATATATGAGGTCAAACGCAAAGTGGACGGCGCCCTTTTCGCCGCGAAGTTCATATCCGTGCGGGACAAAGAGGACCTGCGCGTCATAGAGCACCTGGAGAACGAATACCAGGTGCTCAGCGCGATTCAAAAGACCAGGGAATCCGGCATCCACGTGGCGGTGCGGGCGCTTGATTTCAAGAAGATAAAGCGCCGCTTCCGAGTCCAGGCCGCCTACCTCCTGATGGAACGGCTGGAAGGCAAGCCCCTGTCCGAATGCTCTGTGCATGACCTCTCTTCGGTGCTTATCATCTTTCGCCAGGTATGCCTGGGGCTTGAGAATACCCACAGGGCCGGTTACGTCCACGCCGACCTGAAGCCGCAGAACATCCTGGTGGGGGAGAATCTGGACGTCAAGCTGATAGACTTCGGCTTCGCCGCCCCCATCGGCTCCAAGCTCAGCTCCTATAAGGGCACCTTCGGTTACATCGCTCCCGAACAGGCCGGGGGACGGCTCAGCGAGAAGACCGACGTGTTCAACCTGGGCGCGGCGCTCTACTGGGTGCTGACGGGGCAGAACCTGCCCTCGATTACGCCCGGCCGCAACGAGCGGATGGGATTTGTGCCGGCCGAGCAAGTGAGCATCCCTCCTCCTTCGCGTTTGAACGATAAGGTTCCTGAGGAGATGTCGGACGTGGTGCTGAAGTGCGTCGCCTTCGATGCGCGCCAGCGTCCGACGGTCACCAAACTGAAGCAATATCTCCACGGACTGCAGCTACGGCTGGATTACGATGTGGTGTAAATAATGGAGGGATCGAACGATTCCGCAGCCGCAGCGCCCCGACACCGCTGCCGGGGGGCGATCAAGTGGGCCTGGCGTGTCTGCGCGCTACTGATCATCGCCTCCCTCGGGCTGTTGCACTTGCTCCCCGTCCTGACGAACACGGCGCCGGTCAAGGCATTTGTGGTCCGTGTGGCGTGCGGCGTTCTCAACGATTCCCACGTCACCATCCGCACTCTCAAGGTGGCCCCCCTTCGGCGGCGATTGCTGCTCATACGGGGGCTGACGCTGACGCCGCCGGGGACGGCGCAGGAGCCGGCGATCGAGCTGGATCAACTCGAATGCCACTGGTTGCCGCGCGCGCTGCTCAGCCGCCGGGTCCGCCTGCTGGAAGTAGCCGGCAGGGGCCTATCGGTCAACCTGCGCTGCGCCGATGGAGAGTGGAACGTCCTGAGGCTCCTTCCGCCCACTGAAGAGCCGCTGAGGCTGACGGATCTGCGCCTGCCACTTCCCGTGCAGGTAGACTCGGTGTCAGCGGATGACGTGACCCTCACCGCCGACATGCCGGGCGTGTTCAACGTGCGTGTGGACGGGATTTCGGCGCGGGGCTCGGCCCGGCTGCGGGAGATACTCGCCGGGCGGGGCGACGTGGAGCTTCGCACCGGCCCGATCCGCGCCGTCGCCGCCGCCCACACCGTGCTGGCCCGGGAGGGCGCCGTGGCCTCGCTGCGCTTCACCAATCTCGCCGGCAGGCCAAAGGTGTCCGCCCTGCTGTGGGTCCCAGCGCTGGGCGGCAGTATAGAAGGACTTGGCCAAACGCGGGAGGCGCCGCTGGAGGCCGGCCTTGGCGCCGAGTTCGACCTGGCGAACTTGCAGATGCCACGGGCTGACCTCTACGCCCGCAGCCCCGGCCTGTTCGACGAACGGATGTCGCTCTCTCTCTCCGGAGGGCCGAAGTATCAGCTCGCGGGACGCAGCCATTTCGCATTGGACCTGGCCGCCTTGAAGGATATGGCGCCGCCCGCACTCCCAGACGCGCAGCTTGAGGGCTGGATAGCAGCCGAGACGGACCTGACGGGGAAGTTCACCATCGGGCCGCAGCTTCGCGCGGAGGCGCGCGTTACCAACACGGTGTACGGAGGCGACATCAGGGCGGCCCTCCCGGCGTCGCTCGGCGGTCCACTCGATGGCACACTGTCCGGGCTGCGGTTCATCGTGAGCCAGAATGTGGACCTCCGCTCGGGGCAGCGCCTCGAGGGACTGGCCCGCGTGGCGCTGCTGTCCACGGTGGACGAGTTGTCCGGAGAGATAGAGGATTCAGGTTCATTCACCGGGCGTGGAATTCGGAATTGCGTGAGCATGGACGTCGGCCTGCCGGCGTTGGAGTTCATGGATGTGCGCGGTTCCTTTTCGGGGGAGGACATGCGGGTAGAGGCGCCGGGGCTGGGCGGGCTGGCGCTGCCCGCCCGCGCGACGCTTCGGCTCTCCGGAGACGCGCTGCTGGACCCCTCCAGGATGGTGATCGATCTTGAAGAGCTTTCAGGCCGCCTCGGCGAGGTCGTCCCCGGCTTCTGGCTGAGCGGTGGCTCCGGCGCCGGGCTCAGCCGGCCGCACGTTTCCGGCGGGGCCCTGCTGAACGTGGAGCGCGCGATGGACCTGATGGACGGCCTGGACGAGCGGCTGCGCGCCGCTGCGGCTTCGGTGCGGATGCGCGGCCGCCTGGGAGGCGCCTTCTTCGCCGGGGGGCGGTTGCCCGGCCCGATAGGCTGCGTCCTGCGCGGAGTCGCCGATCTGCGTGACATAAGTTTCGACGGCGAATCGGCCTCCGTCTCCCTCAATCGACTGGGCGGCTTTATTGCGGGCGGCGGTTCTGTGGACGCCGGGCTTTGGCCCGGTGATTTGTGGCTCAGCGCCGCCGGGTCGCTGGAGGCGCCAAAGGCGGCCGTGGAAGGGCTCACCGTTGCGCTGAAAAGGGCCGAGGGCAAGGTCAGCGCGCGTGCGCTCCGTGTAGAGAGCCCGGGCATTCAGATTGACGGCGCCGTGGACCTCGACCAGGCGCAGGCAAGCCTGCCGGGCGCGGACGGTGAGACAATCCGGGGCAGGCCACTCTCCGTGCGAATAAAGGGCAGGGCTGTTGCGTCGCCCCTGGCTGGTGACCTGAGCGTGGAGGATGCTGCTGTGGAGGTGGGCAAGTTCCTTCAAGTCACGGTCCCCGGCTTCAGCCTTCGCGGATTTGGCACGGATGCGGCGCAGCTCGACGCCGGCCTTACCGTGGCCGATCTGGGGGAGCTGCTGGACGCAGTCGCCTCATGGCTGCCACCTGAGCTGGCGGGAGCTTTGCCGGCGGCCTCAGGATCGCTTTCGGCGAATGGCGGGATTGAGGGCAGGCTGCCGCTGGTCGAGCAGCTTGCGGCGCGGCTCGCCTCGGGGAAGGGCCTGTCCCTGGGGCCGCTATTCCCGCTGCGGGACTTCTGCGAGCAGAATGCGCCGCTTGACATTCGGGCCCGGCTGAGTTCACCGGGCATTTCGGCGTCCAAGGAGCTCGGCCCGGGGCTTACGGCCGGCGTGTCGGACGTGTCCGTGGAAGCCGAACTGAACTTCGCGCAGGGGGACGGAGCGGCGCGCGCCACCGTGAGGATTCCACAAGTAGAACTTACGCCTTCGCCTCTTCCACTGCGGGACTTCAATCTGGAGGCGGAAGTGGGCCTGAAGGATTTCGACCGGGTGGAGGTCAAGAAGTTCGATCTGAGCGCGCTGGGCGACGTTCTGTCGCTGCGCGGCAGCGCGACGTTGGAGGGCCTGTCGCGGTTTATCGAGCCGCCGGATGCGGCCGCGCTGCTGGAGAAGCTCGATCTGACGGCCCGGTCCGAGGGCACGGTGCGGCCAGGGGGACTGAGCGTTATTGAGGGGCTGGAGACCTCCGGCGAGGCCGGCTGGAAGGTGGAACTTTCGCTTCAGGGCGGGGAGGCGCTGCGGCTCCGGCTCGAGCCCCGGCTGAATGGGCTGAGCGTTAACTACGCAGGCTTGCTTGCGGTAACTGACCTGACGGGTGGATTCGGTATAGAGAAGCGGTGGGATATCATCCACGCCGCGCCGGGGGGAGAGCGGCTCAGCCAGTCCCTGGTAGCCGAAGAGCGGCCCTCGCCGGCGGCGGGCCTGGACGATGAACTGGCCGAGTACGCCACCGGGGCGGACCAGCTTCTGGCCCCGGCGGAGGCGATCGAACTCGGGGACGTATCGGTGCTGGGCATGGACCTGGTGCAGGGGTTCAGGGCGGAGCTGGCGGCTCACGGGGCCGACGTCGAGGCCAGGCGGTTCTTCCTGCGTCTGCTGGACGGGAAGCTGACGGGGAGGCTCTCCTTGCAGGGCGGGCCGGAGGGGAGACGGCTGCGGGTGAGGGGTGAGTTCGGCGGGATTGACCTGGGACGGATGCTGCCGGACAGGATGGCCGAGTTCCGGGGCGATTCCCAGGTCGCCGGCAGCTTCACGCTGACGGCCCTGCTCGCCGGCAGGGAAGCGCTGAGCTATAACCCGATTAAGGATGTGTCTGGCCGCTTGAGTGTCACCCACATCGGTCCCAAGGCGCTGGACCGGCTCTTACTGTCGCTGGACCCGGAGGGCGAGAATCCATCCATCGTCCGGCTTCGTAAGCTGCTGAAGCTGGGCGGTCCGCGGGGCGTGGACGTTCGACTCCAGCGTGGTTTCGTCTCGATAGAGGTCGAGTTGCAGGGCTTGCCCCGCGGGCTGGGGAAGAGGTATTCGATACCCCGCTTCAACGTTGGCAGGGCGCTCAGTTCGGAGAAAGTCCTGGCCGTCTGGCAGAGGGCCGCTCCGCTCGTGGACCTGCTGGGGGTGATAGAGGTGGACGGCATCAGTATCAGCCCGGACGGGACGGCCGGCTTCGTGCGGGCGGAGGATGTTGAAAGTATCCCTCCGGGGGGGGACAATGAGTAGGTCGGACCGATTGAGATTTGTGGAGGTCGCAGTTGCAATGGAGGCGAAGGGCCGGATCATGGTGGTGGCGCTGCTGTGCGTTGCGTGCGGGTGCGTCTCGCTGGGCGACCTGGTGGGGACGGAAATAGAGATCACAGGCCGCCAGCAGTCCATTGAGCAGCAGGTGCTGGGCAGCTTCGAGAACCTGGGGGATGAGGTTTACCTGCTGGCCGGCGTGCGCTCGGTGGACCCGATGAGCGGGGAGCCGACACCGCCGCCCCCCGCGACCGAGAGCAAGGAAGGGGCCCTCAGGGCCCGTCGGCGGATGGAATTCAACCGCGACGACATAATCAGCTTCGAGAAGGCGGGATACGTCGGGGAGACGATGGGAGGGCTGCTGAAGCTGCTGGACAAAGAGATGCAGAACCTGCGCGCTGAGGACCAGCGCCGATACGACCTGGTGCGGGCCGTCGCAGAGGAGGAGAACGAGGACCGAGGAACCGTGATGCGCCGCATCGTGACCGCCAACCCGGACCTGCGAGGCGAGGCGGGGATGGAGGCCGTAGGGAGGATCCTGGCCTCACGTTATCGCCGAGACGCCCCCGAAGGCGCGAAAGTGCAGCTTCCCGACGGTTCATGGACTGTAAAGGCGGGCGCAAGCTTGCGGACGGGACGCTCGAACGCAGGCTCATAGAGCGGAGACCCCGCCGGCGCCCCGGCGCGGGCCCGCCTCGCGTAGCCTGGAGAGGCGCCTTTTCTCCACAGCGCGCCTCTGCTATACTAGGAGGCGGATGAAACGCCCGCACGGCGAGAGAAGGGAGGAGAAATGGTAGCGAAAAGCCAGAGAATACGTCTCCATTTCATGGTCGCGCTGACCCTGGTCGTGATGCTCTTCGGAGCGACGAAGGCGCTGCGCAGCTACCGGGACAGGAAGGATCAGCAGACCTATCAGCTCGCCAGGGACAAACTCCACGACTACGTGCGACGTGCGCCCGGGCAGGAGCAGGAGCAGATAGAAAAGGTGGTCAAGGAAGAGCACGGCAGGATACGGCGTGACGCCGCCGCCCTGCTGGCGCAGACCCAGTATCTGGTGAAACATCCTCCCCGTCGAGGTCCTCAAAGTAAGGCGAGGCAGGCGCGCTTATTTGAGAATATCCGGCGCAATTTCGAACGCGTCAAGGCAAGCAAACCTGCCATCTTCCCAACCGGAGTGGCTTTTCTGCGGGCGGCGCGTTCGGGCGCGGACGACTCGTTCAGCCCCTACAGCATCTGCCTGCCTCACTCCTACAGCGCCGGGCTGGCCTACCCGCTGGTAGTCCGTCTGCCCAAGGCCGGCTACGTCCCTTTTGCCAATGATCCCGGGGTGGAGTGTTTCGAGGGGGCTATCACCATCAGACCCCAGGGGAAGGCCATCGGCGTGGGCTCGCCGGTAACGGAGTCTGAAGCGCTCGCCGCACTGGAAGAGGTAAAGCTGCTCTACTCCGTCGATCCCGAGCGCGTATACCTGGTGGGTCCTCTGCTGGACAGTAGAGAGCTCTGGCGCCTTGCCGCCCATCATCCTGACCTGTTCGCCGGAGTAGTGGCGCTGGAAAGCGGCGGCGGGCGACCCGGCGCCACGGATTATCGGCAGCTCGAGGTTGGTCCCTCCTATCGAGAACTGGTCGAATTCCTCACCGCGAGCAGCGACCCGCTCTCATACGTCGAGAACCTGGAGCACTGCGCCGTTATCATCGCGCACGTCCTGGCTCCGGACCCTCGCGCTAACGCCGCCACCAGGGCCTTTGTCCGACGCCTGCGAGAGGTCGGCGGCCAGGTAGAGTACTTCGAGCTGCCGCGCTCCGAAGACGCTAAGCTGCCGCAGTGGATCGAGCAGTACGCGCTGGGCAAGGTGTTCTCGGCGGCGTCGGCCGCGCCGCCCCCGCACTTCCAGTTCAAGACGGCCAGCCCGCGCTATGGCCAGGCCTGGTGGCTGCGGATTGATGCGCGAGATAATCCGGTGCGTTTCGCCCGGGCCGAAGCCGACTCTTCCGGCGGACGAGTCCAAATACGCACGGACAACGTCTCCGCGCTGACCGTGCTGCCGGAGCGGATGGAGTCCCCGGCCAAAGTGGTGAGCGTGGACGGCGTCGAGTTCAAGGGGCCAGGCCTGCAACTGGAGAAGTGGGAAGGCAAATGGCGCCCCGTAGCCTCCAAAGGACTCAGAAAACACATGGGATGCTGCGGCCCCGTTGATGACGTCTTCCAGGACCCGTTCCTGATCGTTTTCGGCTCCTCCGGCGAGTCAGACCTGCTAAGCGACGTGTGTGAAGCCGAAGCCCGGGGATTCGCGGACAAGTGGGAGAAGCGCTACGGTTACCGGCCGCCCGTCAAGAAGGATAAAGACGTGTCCCCAGACGAGCGGCGCCATTTCAACCTGGCGCTGTTCGGTGGGCCGGAGGCCAACTCCATCAGCGCCGCCGTCATGCCCGCGCTGCCGATTCGGATTGAGCGGGATGCCATAGCGGTGGGCGGCCGGCGCTACGAAGGCAAGGACCTCGGGATCATCATGTGCTACCCCAGTCCGTTCGACAAGGACCACATGGTGGCATTGATTGCGGGGTCCACACCGGCCGCGCAATACCAGGCCTGGGACCGCTTCGGCTCGCTCGGCGAAGTGGCTGGGCCAGCTCGCTCCAAATGGTTCGACTACGCCGTGTTCGACGGCATCTGCGTCGGCCTGGAGACATTCCCTCAGGTCGGGTTCTTTGATAATCACTGGGGGGCGCAGGCGGAAGGGGCGGGCCCGGCGGGGGGCGGCGCCACGTGGCGCCGCCCCCCGCCGGGCCCGCCCCTTCCGCCTGCGCCCCCCAGTGATTATCAAAGAACC
>JAGHAF010000112.1 GCA_021161675.1 Planctomycetota bacterium
CGGTTCACCCCCACGCGCGTGGGGAATACCTGACCCAAATCTGCTTCTGCCTCTTCCAGGACGGTTCACCCCCACGCGCGTGGGGGTGAACCGAAGCACCCTGAGATCATTCCAGGTAGGCCCCGCGTATTCCCCACGCGCGTGGGGGTGAACCGACCTTCTGGAAGAGGAGGATTTCATTCGGGGCGTATTCCCCACGCGCGTGGGGGTGAACCGTAATCAGTTATGTAAGCCCTGAAGGCCATTACGTATTCCCCACGCGCGTGGGGGTGAACCGTGAATACTTGCAAGCGCGCTGACTGGAGGATCAGTATTCCCCACGCGCGTGGGGGTGAACCGGGAGCGTTACCCGTGCAAGCCCGATATCTTCGGTATTCCCCACGCGCGTGGGGGTGAACCGTTGGTCGGGGCAGATTTGTTTGCAGGTCTTAGGTATTCCCCACGCGCGTGGGGGTGAACCGAAGATAGCGAAGGCCTCCCCTTAGCGCCAACATCGTAATCCAATGAGGGCTGCCCGCAAGGCCCAGGGGGTGTTACAGCAACCTGCACAGAGAGTGATTTTGACAAGGGTGGAGATAAGGACTAAGCTTGACCGCCTAAATCCGTCAGGTGGAGGTGAAGGTCTGAGAGACCGCGCGCCGATTCTGCGGCCTGGCGAAGTAGTCAGGGCTCTTCAGAAGCCCGCCTGGACCGTTGCCCGTCGTGTCGTTTATCCCCGTTTGCTACTACCTACGCCGGCAAACTGTTGAAGCTGGCCGCCGCCCCAGGGCAAAAAGGAGCAGGCGCAGTTCACGGATGCAATGGAAGAATGGAGTGACTGATAGCGCTGCGACGAACGCTGCCCACAGGCCCTCTGCCTGTGAGTGAGCGGGCCCGCAAAGCGGACGAGACATCCGTCAAAAGGGATCAATCATAGCTCTTGTCAGGCAGCAACCCCCACGCCCGGCAGGCATATTACTGGAAAGAGGCTAATGAGAGACGTAAGGAAATCAGATCAAAAGGCAGCGCCGCCTCACATCAGGTTCAATTTCGCTATGGGCCTGGCGCATGGGATTCTGTTTCAAACCGGCATGGCTTTTTCGGGGCCGATGACCGTCCTGCCCGTTTTCTTGAATCATTTCACCGTCTCGCAAATGATGATCGGCCTTTTCTCCGCATTGATGAGCGCCGGCGGCGTTCTCCCGCAACTGTTAGTGGCCCACAGGCTGGAAACCAGGCCAAGGAAGAAGCCAACGTTAGTGCTGATGATTTGGGTTCGGGCCGCCATCTGGCTGGCGCTGGGTTTGCTGGCATATTTTTGCCCGCCGGGCAAGCCGATCATCGTGTTGGTGGCGCTCCTCATATTGCTGTTCGGCTTTTCATTTGCCGGAGGGGTGGCATCGATCCCCTTCACAGACATCTGGGGCAAAGCTCTGCCGCCTACGCTGCGTGGGCGCTTTTTCGGTCATCGGCAGCTTTGGGGCGGCCTGATGGCGGTTGGCGCCGGCTATGTTGTAAAGCTTATTCTGGGCAATCCGGACATATCTTTCCCGAGGAACTACGCATTCTTGTTCTTGCTATCCTTCGCTTTCATAGCGATGTCTTACACTGCCCTCAGTTCCGTGCGTGAGCCCAAGGGTCAAAGCACTGGTCCACCCCGCGGGATAGGGCTTTTTCTCAGGGAATCCGTACGGCTCTTGTGGGAAGACCGGAACTTTGGCCTTTTCATCCTGACCCGACTGGCCGTAGGCTCTGCGGCCTTCGCTCTGCCGTTTTACGTCCTATACGGGAAGAATGAACTGCACATGGCCATCGAGCAAGTCGGGATCCTGGTGGGAGCCCAGATGGCGGGCGGCATTCTTTCGAATCTGTTGTGGGGGCAGTTGAGTGATCGCGTGGGCAACCGTATCGTGATTATTCTGACAGCCGCTACGGCGACAGCGGTTCCGCTGCTGGGGCTGCTCTCCTCCGTTGTAGGTTGGGAATTATTAATAGCCGTGTTTGCCCTGATTGGCTTTTCAATGAGCGGAGCGGGAATCGGGTTCACCAATTACCTGTTAGAGATCGCGCCGGAACATCTGCGGCCGACGTATATTGCCCTACAGGGCACTTCGATGGGTTTGATCATAGTCTTTCCAATACTGGGCGGCCTGCTGATAGACGCGTGTTCCTATGAGGCCACGTTCCTGGTAACTATGGTCGCATTGACAATAGGACTCCTATTGTCCCTCAGGTTGAAAGAGGTGCGGAAGGTCGGCGAATGACACGGCCAGTAAGCTCTGGATATACATTGACGGCCTTCGAGCAGAACGCGGCTGCGGCTCCACGCCCCAGGAGGCGCTTTATGGGCCTCCCGGGCGCAGATCGCACACAAGAGCGTTCCATCACTGATGATTCCTTCTCCCTCAAACTTGCCTACGTCGTGCGGCGGATGACGCCGGCGAAAAGTAGCACAACCCCCGCATCAGCGCGACCGCTCGTCTTCTCAGAAATGGTATCCTTTCTTCTCGGCATCGGATCTCCCCGAAAAGAGAAGCAGGACTCCCCCAAGGATCCAACCAAGCAAGAGAAACTCATCAAACAACAGGAGGAGGATCGCTGAGATGCCGAGGATGACGACGGGGATACCTGTTCGGAGCAATGGACCTCGGCCCGCCCACCACTCGAAGAATGATCGGCCCGCTTGCGCGCGAAATCCCATCCGCCCGTCTCCTCACGTGTCAACAGGCGCTACAGCGTGGGCTACTTCGCTTCCTTCGTCTGATCCTGCTCAGAATTGTCGTCGCTGTCGCGGGGGAAGCCTCCGACTTGACAGCATGAAACAGGCCCGTACAACTTGAGGACCGCCCATACCACCGCGCTCAGAAGCAGCAACCCCACGACAATGCACATAATGGACTCTAACATGATATCCCTACTTGGAAGGTATGCGTGAGGCTATCTTGTTGGCCAGATTCGCCAGGGGCATGCTCTGCAGCCATACCTTACCCGGCCCCTTTACGGTGGCCAGAAACAGACCTTCGCCGCTGAACAGGATGTTCTTCAGCCCTTTGACCCTGCTGATGTCGAAGTCCACAGTCGGCTCCATGGCGCCGATATGTCCCTGGTCGACTTTCAACGTTTGGCCCTCTTTCAACTCGTACTCGGTCAGCTCCCCCGCTATCTCGACGAAAGCCGTGCCGGGGCCCGTCAGCTTCTGGAGTATGAACCCCTCACCGCCGAAGAACCCGGCCCCCAGCTTCTTGCGAAAGTGCATGGCAAGCTCGACGCCGGACTCCGCGCACATGAATGCATCCTTCTGGCATATGATGCTCTGGCCCTCCTCCAGGGGGAAGGCCAAAATCTTGCCCGGGAACTCCGATGCGAAAGCAACCAGGCCCCGCCCATCCGTGCAGGCGTAGGTCGTCAGGAAGAAAGATTCGTGCGCGAGCGTACGTCCCAGGCCTTTGAGCAGGCCCCCCTTCGCTCCCGTCTCCATCTCGACGTTGGGCGTCATCCACGCCATGCCGCCGGACTCGGTGTACACCGACTCCCCGGCCTGCAGCCAGACGTCGACCGTCTGCATCACCGTGCCTCGAATGTCATATTCCATCGTTCACCTCGCTTTCTGTAGCAAACGCCATTATAGCGCAAAGGTGAACGAGCCATAACGGTGGAGAAGGCCGTCCCCCCGGCGGCGGCGTTAGGGTTCGCTCGCGCGAGGGGCGCGACTTTGAAATCACTTTGTCGCGCCTGACGGTGCTGAGCGCCCCCATCCGTGAGGCAGGCAATACACTGAATTGGGGGTTCCCAACGGTGCTCTAGTGACGGTGAAACACGTCACTGTGGACCGTCTCATGCGACATTCTGCACATTACTCGGTGCTCGGTGATTTGCCACAAGCCTTTCCGCTTACCGTCTTGGCTTCACAAGACCGATGATCCACTCGCCGCCAAACCCATCGGGGAAAACATCAGAACCTACGACCTCGAATTCGCCACTATCGGTAGCCGTTAATCTACTTAGGCCTGGTGCATTGCCAAGGAAAAGGCAGGGAGCGCGATACTTGCGAAGTGGCTCAAGAAACCAGCCCCTGTCGAAATTCGTAGCGGCCTTCAACTCAAGCTTCGTTCCGTCTTCGAACTCAAGATCCGGCCCCTTGTTATGAATTGCCTTCACCTTCTTGTCCAACGCCGCAACAATCTCCACTTTGAACCACCCCTCGATGCCCGTCCTTTGAAAGCGCTTGAGGCTGCGGAGGGATTCAACTCGTTTCTTCACTCGGGCAAGCACAGGGACGAAAACATCGTTTCTCAGGTCAATGGACATTCATCTTCTCCTAAGCCGGGCGTCATAGCCACAAATGCCCACACGTAGCGCGATCGTTCAAATTCCGTGGTCACCCTCGAAATGCTTGAACCACAGGCCATAAGTATACGGGCGTAAGTCACGGGCTAGCAAGAAGAAAGCGGGGCGGTTGAGCTGGTCGGTCAGGAAACCATAGCCGCGGGGAAAGCTCTCGGTCAACGACGAAACCTCAACGGCGAAGCTGACGGCCTTCTGGTAGAGCTGAAGCTTCTCGAACATGAATGGCATAGGGATTTTCTCTTGATCAGTTGAGCAGGTGATCAGTTGACCACAGGCGAGCAAACCTAGTCATTCCGGGAGGCTCTGACGTGTGGAGAGTCGTTTTGTCGTTGCGGCCTGCCTGTGGCAGTTCCGTCCTTTGGACTCGCCCTTCGGGCTTGCGACTCGTTTGCTCACTGCGTTCGCAAGCCGGGTTCTCACCTGTTCTACTGTTCCACTGCTCTCCTGCTCTACCATTCCTTCGCCGGTGGCGAAGAAATGGTCGGGGCGCCCGGATTTGAACCGGGGACCTCCGCGTCCCGAACGCGGCGCTCTGTCCAGGCTGAGCCACGCCCCGACAACGCCATACCGTAACCCGGCCCGCCCGTTCTGTCAAGTTTGAGCAAAGCGCACGAGCGATAGTCCCCTCAACCAGTTGATAGTGAGAAACCGCCGCATTACAATGCGCCCACATTAAGGAACCGGTGCGCGCTGGCCGATGCACTTAGGGGAGACACACCGGCCCTATGGCCCATGAACCGAGAGAGAGATGGACCAACCGGACGGCGTTCATCACCGCCGCCGTCGGCAGCGCGGTGGGGCTGGGCAACCTCTGGCGCTTCCCGGCCGTCGCCTTCAAGAACGGCGGAGGCGCCTTTTTCATACCGTATTTCGTCGCGTTGATCAGCGCCGGGATTCCCCTGATGATCGTCGAATACGCCCTGGGCCAGAGATACCAGGGCGGCGCTCCCAAAGCCCTCGCCGCCGTCACCAGTAAGTTCCGGTGGGTCGGATGGCTGGCGCTGCTGGTCGGCGCCAGTATCACCTTTTACTACGTGGTGGTCATGGGCTACGCCTGGCATTATGCGGTGGCGTCATGGAACGTTGCGTGGAGCCGGCCGGCGCCAACCTACTCAGTAGACAAAGTGGACGGAAAGCCGGCGCTGCGCCAGACGCCGCCCGAGCGAGTGCGAATCTACTTGCCCGCCCGGAGCGCCGAGCGGAAGGCGAAGCTCCAGCGCATGCAGGAGCAACGCCCCGCCGAGCGACGGCTGCCCGTGCTTCTGCCGGAGGAACTTGAAGGGCTAAAGGCGGCTGAGTCCGGCAAACCTGAGCGCCAGCGGCTGGAGTTCGTCCCGCTGGACGAGAACGTCGGCAACTACTTCAGCCAGGTATGCCTGGGTGGGTTCCGCCCTGACTTCTGGATCAAGGCGCGCGACTACAACACCGGGCAGAACGCGGCGCGCGCACCGCCCGACAAGGAGGATAGGGCGCCTTACGTGCGCAACATGTTCCGCGTCACGCCCAGGCTCGCGCTGTGGACGTTTCTGACGTGGGCGCTCATCTTCCTGATCATCTTCCGCGGGGTGCGCAACGTCGGCAAGGTGGTCATGTTCACCGTGCCCCTTCCGGTGATACTGCTTCTCGTCGTCCTGGCGCGGGGGCTGACGCTTCCGGGCGCCGCCACCGGGCTGATCTACTATCTGAAACCGAACTGGGAGCTATTGAAGGACCCCGGCGTCTGGATCGCAGCTTACGGGCAGGTGTTCTTCAGCTTGAGCCTGGGGTTCGGCATCCTTATCGCGTACGCCAGCTACATGCCGCCCGAGAGCGACGTGACAAACAGCGCGTTCATCACGAGCCTGGGCAACTGCGCCACCAGCTTCCTGGCCGGACTCGCCGTATTCAGCGTCCTGGGCTACCTGGCGTTCATCAACGGACAGCCCGTTCAGGACGTCGTCGCGGCCGGACCGAACCTGGTCTTCCGCGTCTATCCGATCGCGCTGGCCAAGATGCCGATGGGGGCTTTCGGCATAGCGTTGCTCTCATTCCTGTTCTTCATGTGTCTGATAACGCTGGGGATTGACAGCGCGTTCAGCATCGTGGAGGGCGTGGTGGCGGGATTTCGGGACCGATTCCCCGGCATCGGCCGCGCCACGATGTCGGCTGTCTTCTGCGCGCTGGGCTTCATGGGCAGCCTGCTTTTCTGCACGCGGAGCGGCCTGATGTGGCTGGACATCGTGGACAACTGGATGAGCAACTACGGCCTGCCCCTGGTCGGGCTGATGGAGTGCATTGCGGTGGGCTATTTCTCCCACATCGAGGAGCTGAAGGACTACATAAACGAGCACAGTGAGATCAAGGTGCACAATTGGTTCGACGCCTTCGTGAAGGTCGTGACTCCGGCCATTCTGATCTACCTGCTGGCCAACCAGTTCCTCAATGACATAACGACGCCCTACGAGGGCTACGATAAGATATTGCGGCATTCGGTGACCGTGGCGGGCTGGGGCTGGTTCGTGGTCATACTTTGCAGCGCGCTGCTGCTGTCGCGTCGTTACGTCGCCGTGCTAGGTGTGGGCGGCGCGGTTGCGGTGTTCGCCGGCATCCTTGCTTACCTGATTCGCGCAGCCGCCCCGGGCACTGCGCTGGGAGAGTTGATCGCCCCCGCCGCGATGGGCGCCGTGGCGGTGGTCATCCTGTTCGGCGGCCTGGCGCTCTGCATCGCCCTCGCGCTAAAGACGCGCCACGTGGCCGGCCTGAGTCCGGAAGTCACGGAGCCCGCAGGTGAGCCCGAGGACGGGGAGGAGGGAGTTACTCGGTGACCTGCTGGACAGGTGTTTCTGCGGGAGTTACGATCGCTCTCGGGGCGGGTTGTAGCTCGCCGGGGACGGTGAGCCGGTCGCCCACGTGAAGGCCCCGGTCCTCGAACCAGCCGGCGCGCGCCTCGAGCACGAACCGCACCGGCTCATCCGGCGAAAAGGTGCGTAAGTCGCCCGGGGCCGGGCGCTGGATCTTCACGATCCTGCCGTCTCCCTTGAGAAAGGCCACGGAGAGGGGGAACTTCGTGGCGCCGGTTGTCCAGTCAGGCTTAGTGGGCGCCTCGTACACGTATATCATCCCATACCCCTGCTCGAGCGCCCGCCGGCCGGACAGCCCCTTCGCCCTCGTTTCCGGCGTGTCGGCCACTTCCGCCCGGAGGGTATAGGAGGCCTGCGCCTGGTAGGCCGTCTCCGCGGGGAGACCGGGCGCCGCCAGGGCGACGATCTTCGCGTCGGGCGGGCGGCCCGTCCCCCGGCTCTGCGTGCAGCCGCCCGGACGCATGAAGAGCGACACGAGCAGGAAAACCACCACGAAGATCAGAACGTTCTTTTTCCAGTTCGCCATCCTGTGTCCGGCCTCCTACAGTTCGTCACTTACCTGCTCGCCAGGCTCAAAGAGATATGCTACCGGCTCCATGCCCAAAATAAAAGCGACCGTTGCGACCGTTGTGGCCGTTGTGGTAAAAGCTTCTTGTGTAAGTCTTTCTCCCTATTTTCCCCGCCACTGCGGATGAACTTGATCCTTCCGGGCGTCTAATGACAATGCGAGTCGCCATCTACAGTTGCGTCGCGCTCTTCCTGCTCATCCCTGGTTGCGCGGGTGGGCGCAGCGGGCCGCCTCCCGCCGGCGGCCCGCCCGAAGTGCGCCCGGTTATTGATCTTGCGGGGCAGAGCAGGGCTTTCCGGGCGCCGGGGCCGCTATCGCTGCCCACGGGCCCGGGCGCAGAGGGGGCGCCCGGCGACCTTGTGCTCGAGAACGCGTTCGTCAAGTTCGTGGTCGCCTCCGCTACGCGACCGGAGGGCGGCTGCCCGGCGGGACAACTCCTCGACGCCGTGGTGCAGGGCGGCCCCGACCGGCTGCGCCGTCTGGAGGTGATGGCGCAGACGGACGTCCTGCGAAGCCCCTGCTACGACGAGGTCCGAATCGAGAAAAAGGGTGGGCCGGGGC
>JAGHAF010000127.1 GCA_021161675.1 Planctomycetota bacterium
CATCCCAGCGGTAGGCGCCGCCGACGTCCGAGCGCACGTACACCAGGTCCTGCTCGGTAGGATGGATCCACATCCCGCGGTCCCAGCCCGCGCCGCCTATCTTCATGGGCTTCCACGTGTAGTCGCCGGTGATATCTGTGTAGCCGTAAGCCACGCTCGAAGCGAGACCTACGACGGCCAACAGACAGGCCATAGCAATCAGCCGTCTCTTAGACATAACTATCTACCTCACTAAGGGCAAAAAAGCATTTCTTTTCGCTTCCCTTCTTCCCCCCCTGTGCGGCCACCTCATAATCTGCACGTCAGTCCGATCGGCGTCACACCATATACGATACACCTCCTTAGTAATGAGCCGGGGCGAAGAAAAACCATACGCACTCTAAAGGCAGCAGACGAGCGCCCCACGGAAAGGTCCCAGGTCCCCCTCGGACCACCCACCATTCCCGTCACGTGGGATAATTCGGTTGCGTGAGGATGATAGCGTTTATAATCCGCCGTGTCAAGCAGTATTTTGGACAAAGCGCCGGAACGGGGCGCGGCGGGGACGCCGCGCCTACCCGTGTGTGGGGGGGACGCCGGCCACGCGGACGGCTGCCGATCGGCCTCGGGCGCACGAGCCCCACCAGATGTGATGTCGCAACTCTGTGAACTCCTATGGATATTCTCGTTGTCTCAAGATTCCTCACTCGGCTGAAGTGTTACATTTTTTCATCCTTTCTGAGCCGTTACGTTGTGCCCGTCGTGCCGTTGTGGTCAAATTAGTTGTTCCTTTGCGTTCTTCGTGTCCTTGGTGGTTTATCTGTCTTTCGTTGTGTTCGCGGTAGGAAAGGGAATCGCATGAGCATACTCGTTACGGGTGGCGCGGGGTTTATCGGCAGCCATCTGGTAGATAGACTTGCCGCCAGGGGCGAGTCGGTGCTCTGCCTGGACAACTTCGACGATTTCTACTCGCCCGCCGTGAAACGGGAGAACATAAGCGGCGCCCTCCGGACCGGCCGGGTCGAGCTGGTGGAGGGCGATATCTGCGACGCCGCGCTCTGCGACGCCCTGCTCGCGAGGGACGACGTGCGCGCCGTGGCGCACCTGGCCGCGCGGGCGGGCGTGCGGCCCTCTATCGAGGACCCTGCGCTGTATGAGCGGGTGAACTGCCAGGGCACGATCAACCTGCTGGAGGCTGCCCGTAAGCGGCGGGCACGCCTTGAGAAGTTCATCTTCGGCTCCAGCTCGTCGGTCTACGGGGTGAGCGATCGCATCCCCTTCAGCGAGGACGATCCGGTCTCGGAGCCGATCAGCCCGTATGCCGCCACGAAGCGGGCCGGCGAGCTTTTCTGTCACGTCTATCACCATCTGTACGGGCTGCCGATCGTCTGCCTGCGTTTCTTCACCGTCTACGGGCCGCGGCAGAGGCCTGACCTGGCCATTCACAAGTTCGCCCGGCTTATCGAGGCGGGCGAGCCGGTTCCCATGTACGGCGACGGCGCGAGCCGGCGGGACTACACGTACTGCGACGATATCGTGGACGGCATAACGGCGGCGCTGGAGCGCCCCTTCGAGTTCGAGATCATAAACCTGGGCAGCGCCGCTCCGGTGGGGCTTCGGGATTTGATCGGCCTGCTGGAGGAGGCGATGGGGCGCCAGGCGGCCATAGAGCGGGTCCCAGAGCAGCCCGGCGACGTGCCGGTGACGTACGCCGATATTTCGAGGGCGCGCCGGCTGCTGGACTACTCGCCGTCCTTCCCGATTAGACAGGGGCTGGCGAAGTTTGTAGAATGGTTCAGAGCAAACGCCTGAGCTACACGGACAACATGTGGCGCAGCCGTCCCCGGCTGCGATTCTCAGGCGAGGGCGCCTGAGCTACATTCCGAGGAGATCATGCCCCAAGAGAACGTCAGTGCCAGCCGGTTCGCAGATATCCCGTCAGTGATTGAGGCGTTCGGGCGCGGAGAGTTCGTCATCCTGATGGACGACGAGGATCGGGAGAACGAGGGGGACCTGTGTCTGGCGGCGGAGCGCGTGACGCCGGAGGCGATCACGTTCCTGCTGAACCGGGCCAGGGGATTTCTCTGCCTCGCCGTCGGGGAGGAGCTGGCGCAGCGGCTCGATCTTTCCCCCATGGTGGAGGAGAACCGCAGCCGATACGGGACCCCATTCACCGTCTCCATTGACGCCCGGGAGGGCATCACCACGGGTGTCAGCGCCGCGGACAGGGCTCACACGATACTGACGGCAGTCGCCGATGGGGCAAAGCCGGATGACCTGGTGCGTCCCGGGCACGTGCTGCCGCTGGAGGCCCGGCGCGGGGGCGCCCTGGTGCGGGCGGGACATACCGAAGCGGCGGTGGACCTGGCGCGGCTGGCGGGGCTCAGGCCCGCCGCCGTCATCTGCGAGGTGATAAGGGAAGACGGAACGATGGCGCGGCTGCCGGACCTGGACGCGCTGGCGACGGAGCGGGGCTTCAAGATGTGTTCCATAGCCGACCTGATTCGCTACCGGCACAAGAGCGAGTACCTGGTCAGCAAAAAAGTCTGCGTGGACCTGCCTACTCGCTATGGCATCTTCAAGCTGCACTACTACCGCTCCATGGCGGACGAGAAGGAGCACATCGCGGTCTGCTGTGGCCGGATCGGCACGGAGGACGACCGGCCGGCGCCCCCCATTGAAGAGTCCGTGCTGGTGCGGGTGCACGATGAATGCTTCACGGGGGACATCCTTGGCTCGCTGCGCTGCGACTGCGGGGAGCAACTTGACGTGGCCTTGCGGAAGATCCAGGAGGAGGGCCGGGGCGTGCTGCTCTACATGAGACAGGAGGGGCGCGGCATCGGGCTGGAGGGCAAGCTGCACGCCTACGCGCTTCAGGACCACGGGCTGGACACTGTAGAGGCCAACGAGAAGTTGGGCTTCAGGCCGGACATGCGCGAATACGGCGTGGGCGCCCAGATACTGCGTCACCTGGGGGTGCGCAAGATGCGCCTGATGACCAATAACCCCCGCAAGTTCAGCGCGCTGGGCGGTTACGGGCTGGAAATAACCGAACGGGTGTCCATCGAGGTCAAGCCGCGCCGGGAGAATCTGCGTTATTTGCGCACAAAGAAGGAAAAGATGGGCCACCTGCTTCACTTCGGCCCGGATGAGGAGGAAGAAGAGTCAGAAGACAGGAATCAGGAATCAGGAGGCAGGAGCAGCAACGGCCTCCCACTGACTCCTGACCCATGAATCCTGAGCCCTGTAATAGAGGAGGCGTCCGAATGAACGCTGAGAAGAAGGCCGGCAGTGTGATGGCGCAGGTGAAGTTCGTGGCGGTCGTCGTGGTGATCGTGCTGATAATGATCATCATGTTCCAGAACATCGAGCCGACGCCGTGCAAGGTATTGTTCTGGAGCGCGCAGATTCCGCTTTTCTTACTGCCGTTGGTGGCGTTCTGCGCGGGCGGGTTGGGGGCGTTGCTTGTGCTGCGTCTCTTGCGCGCGCGCCGCCGTCCCCAATAGCCGGCCGCTATCCCTGCGATTCCGTGATGTTATTGCGCGCCGCGGAGATTATCTCCTGCGGCGTTGTCCCGTCAGCGGGGAAGACGGCGATCCCCGTATGGCAGCCGATGGAATCAATCCGGCCTCGCTTGCCAAGGTCCAGTTGATAGCTGCCCACGGCCTGGCGCACCTTGCGCGCGATCGCCTCGCCCAGATCAAGCGTGGCCTCAGGCATCACGATAAGGAACTCGTCCCCTCCCACTCGTCCCACGATGTCGCTGGAACGGATAGCGTCGGATATGATTCCGGCCACGGACTTCAGCGCTATGTCGCCCACGGTGTAGCCAATGTTGCGGTTTACGTTCTGGAGGCCGAACATGTCAACGTAGATCACGATGGAGCCTACACCGCTCGCAATTGCGCGCTTGTAGTCCCGGTGCAGGGCTGATTTCAGATACTCCAGGGAAAAAACTCCAGTGCGAGGATCCATGAAGAGGGCCTTTTCGGCCCGACGGCTCACAGACCAGACCAGCTCGAAGGCATATCCGCTGACCACAAAAGACCAGAACAGCACTCCCAAGAGAAAAGCGAAAAACCACGGCGAAAAAAGCCCCCCCCTTCGGACGGCAATGACCAGGATCACGGTAATTAACAAGCTCAGCAGGAGCGACATACAGAACATGACACGCGCTTTGGGGCGGACCATCTTCGGGAACGTCTGGTCGTCCGGCTCGACGATGGGGTCTGTCATACGCCGTCCTCCCTTTTTAGCTGCTGACAAACACCAATTGCAGAATACCTTCCCCTCCGACCGCCCATTTCGGACGACTCCGCCTACGGCTCGGTCGCACATCTTATAAGTGTAGTATACCTTAAAGAACGCACTAAATCAAACAAAACTGTTCTATCATCGTTTACAACAGCTTGTCCTTAATAGCACCGCGTCAGGGGAGGGAACGTGTGGGCGTGACAGAGTTGTTAGTTAATAGTTGGTAGTGGATAGTTGGTACGCAACGGCATTCCTATCAACCTGGCGCTGCTTTGTGGACTCCTGGCCCCTCAGGCGCCTTTTACCAGGGGGATGCCGACTAAAAACCACGAAGCGCAGCAAGAACACGATGGAAAGGAAGAAGGCAGGAGGATGACGTAGAATGGCGGCCCCGCGACTGCGCTCCCCTTGTCCCGCAGTCGCGGGAGCGCCGCGCGCCACATCCAGTCTCGGCTCAAGAAACCATGTGGCTCGGAGGCGCTCTGTCCTCGGATGCGGCCCCTGCGGGCCCTGTGCCTGGCAAGCGAAGTCCACGGCGCTGTCCCTGAACCGCGTCAGAAGGGATGGTTCAACATTTCATGCGTTTTGCGGAGCCGCTCTCGTATCGGCAGGTTCTGGGGGCAGCTCTCCTCGCACTGGGCGCAGTCCAGGCAGTCCTCGATGGTCGCAGTAAACCGGGCGTACTGCCTCCTGCCCTGGGGCCACTCATAGGTTACCCGCTCCTGGTAATCGAGCAGTTGCATGATAGCGGGGATGTTGATCTCCGCCGGACAGGGCAGGCAGTATTCGCAGCCGTAGCAATATCCGCGGCGCAGGCTGTCGCCGAAGTCCCTCAGCTCTTGCAGCTCTTCGGCGGAGAGCGGTTCTGAGGTCTCTGCGATCCGCACGTTCTGTTCGATTTCCTCCGGCGCCTTCACTCCGGTCAGGATCATGGAGAACCGCGGCTCCGCCAGGGCGAAGCGAAGGCATTCCTCGATGGTGGGAGTCCTGTCCTCGTCGGGCGGGCTCAGTTTGAGAAGCTGCATGTGGCCGAATACCTTCATCACGAACAGGCCTACGTCGTGCTCCTCGGCGAGGTCAAGGACTACGTCCTCGGCCTCCCTGTTGGCCAGGTTATAGGTGACAAGCCCCGCCTCGAACTGGTCGCTTTCGATCATCTTTTCGATCAGTTCCCAGTTATGGCTGGTGAAGCCGATGTGGCCGATTGTGCCCTCCTCCTTCGCTTCCTGGAGGGCTTTCAGGCCGCCGTCCTTTGCCATGAGCTGGTCATACATGGACTGCCTGGAGACGTCGTGCGGCTCGTAGAGGTCGATATAATCGGTTTGGAGCGCCTCCAGGCTCTCGTCCAAGGACCTTTTCATGCCGTCGTACGTCATCTTCGGGCCGCGCGAGCTGAGGATCACTTCATCGCGCCGCTCTTTCATCACGTGAGCGATCTTGCGCTCGCTGTCGCCATCCTTGCCGTATATGCGGGCAGTGTCCACGAAGTTAACGCCCAAATCCAGGGCCCTGTTGAGAGTGGCAACGGCCTGGTCCACATCGACATTGGGCAAGACTATCCCTCCGAAGCCGATCCGGCTCACCTGCAACTCCGTCTTTCCCAACCTTCGCATTTCCATGATTTACCATCCTCTGGCGGGTGATTCTGAGCATGTACTCTATGCTGCTTTAGAGTTCCTCAAGTATTGAGTCCAACCGTTCAATGGTTTGCTCGGCGATTCTTCTCTCTGCGGTAAAGTGATTTCTCATTCGTTTGATCAGCCCGCGCCTTTCCTCTGGAGTGTCAAAATGCTCGAGCAGGCCGCGGGTCCAGTCCAGGTTCGCTTCTATCCGTTCGGGTATCTTTTCACTGTCATGCCGGACGGCATCTTCGGGGCAGACCTTGTGGCAGACCCCGCAGCGGATGCAGTCTTCGTCATTGATACGTGCTGTCTCCTCGATTATTGAGATCGCGCCCACCGGACATTCCTCGACGCAGATACCGCATCCGACACACATCTCTTCACTTATCCAGGGCATTAAATCCTCTCCTACCTCGATCAGTAGAATCGCAGAATCCTTCCTCACCACAGCCGGCGAAGGACATCTAAGCGCTCGCGGAAAATCACTCCTCAGCTCACATTGAATGGCGAGGGAGCACCGTATACACTAGATGCACACTAACATCAAGGGTGGGCGTTGTGCAAACTGAGCACCCCCAATTGGACGTCATAGTTGAGGAAGCGCTGGCGCTGCTGAAGCCGGATTTCGAGCTGCTGCGCCGCGGCAGGGCCCGGCAGACGGCCGTCTGGGAGGGCGCCGAACCCGATTACCTGCCGCTGAGCGTCGTCAACACGCCTGTGGAAGAAAGAGACGACTATCCGGCCTACGACACGAAGGAGCAGTTCTACGACAAGCGAAAGATGCTGGTCGAGAAGACCTGGGAACTGATAGGCGTCGCAAGGGGGCGCTCGGACGGGCAGCTCGCGGCGTCCGTTGACCTGGGCGCCGGCTTCATACCCGGCGCGCTGGGTCTGGAGCAGATGCTCTTCGAGGACAAGCCTCCCTGGCTCAAAGAAAGCCTGAGCAAGGAGCGGATATCCGGCATCGAACCGAATGAGTTGGGCGATTTCGCCGCAAAGGGGCTGGCGCCCCGGGCACTCGACTACACGGAGTACTTCCGCGAGAAACTGGACGGCAAGGCGCACGCCTCGCTCTGCGGCGACATGCTCTGGGGCCCTTTCACCCTGGCGCACCTTATACGGGGAGACGCTATCTTCATTGACGTGCACGACGATCCGCCGTTCGTGCATCACTTGATGGAAATCGCCACGGAACTTTACATCCGGGCGGTCAAGTTAATAAAGGAGGCGGCCGGTGAGCCCCTGACCACCGGATACCGGGGACAAACCTACCTGGCTGGCGGCGGCGTGGTGGTCAACGAGGACACGATGACTCTGGTCTCGCCCCGCCACGCCGAGGAGTTCGTGTTTCCCTACCTGAAAAGGGCCCTGGCGCCTTTCGACGGGGGGATCGTTCACTTCTGCGGGGACGGTCGTCACGTCCTGGACGCCTTGCTGGGCATGCCGGAGGTCAAAGGCGTCAACTTCGGCGATCCCCAACACTACAGCTACGAGGAAGTGATGGGGAAATTGCTGAGCAGGGGAAAGTTCTATCAAGGCGGCTGGCCGCGCGAAGACGAGGAGACGACCGCCGACTATTTCGGCCGCCTCCTGGCCCCGTTGGGAGGCGGCAAACGCGGCCTGATCGCCGCCTACTGGATAGACCCCGAACAGGAGACCGCCCGGGAGGTGATGGACGTGTGGCGCAGCGTGCAGGAAAGGTGAGTGAAGTTGACCTGCCCCCGTTTTGTGAACCACGCGAGATGTTAGAGCGCCAGACTCGACACCTTCAATTGCAATCTATCCGCTCCGTGCTACACTTTCACCCACCAGACAAGGAGGCCCATGATGAAAACGCAGCCGGCGGCCGAGCCCAACTTCGCGGAATTGGAAGCAGTTATAAAGGGTGAACGAAAGCCCTCGCGGGTTTATCTGGTAGAGCTGGGCATCGATGACGAAGTGAAGCGCTCCATAATCGAGAACGTGTTCCATGAGCAGTGGGTCCCACTCACCGACCAGACGCGCGCCCGGTACGCACGACAGGCCGTGGATTTCCACGCCCGGATGGGCTACGACTATGCCATGGCATGGGTGGAGTTTGAGAACATGCCACAGTTCAATGCGCGGACGGCCGCGGACACCGCCGAGCTTTCCAGAGGCGAGCGCCGTTGGGTCGATGAAGGCGGTGGCATCGTCAAGAACTGGGGCGACTTCGAGAAGATCCACTGGGATGAGATTCATGCTGATTTCGGCTGGCTCGATGCCCTGCGGCAGGCGGCGCCGGACGGCATGAAACTTGTGGTGGGAACGACAGTTTTCGAGATGATTTTGGAATGGTTCTTCGGCTACGAGGACCTGTTTATACTGTCGGTGGACAATCCCAAACTCGTGGAGGCGGTCTTCAAAAGCTGGGGCCAGAAGGTATTCGAGTTCTACGAACAGGCGATCCAATACCCGGAAGTCGGCGCCATCTTCCACGCGGACGACCTGGGATTCAAGACCGCAACTATGATGAGCCCCGAGTTTCTGCGGAAGAACGTCTTCCCGTGGTTCCGCAAATACGCCGCACTTGCGCACGAGCAGGGCAAGACATACTGGTACCATTGCTGTGGGAATGTTCTGAACGTGATGGAGGACCTGATCGAGGACGTGAAGATCGACGCGTTCCACTCCTTTCAAGACGTCATTATCCCCGTGGCCGATTTCCTGGACCGCTACGGCGATAGAGTGGCGGCGCTGGGCGGGGTGGACATGGACAAGTTAGCCAGGATGGAAGAGGACGAGCTGCGCGCTTACGTAAGGGGCATACTCGATAGGTGCATGCCCGCCCGATTCGCACTGGGCTCCGGTAACACGATTGCCAATTACATCCCGGTGCGCAATTACTTTGCCATGCTGGATGAAGCCCGCCGTTGGGCCGATTAATACCGTCTCGCAGCAGCAAAGGGGAATCATGAACGATAGAAACCCAATGGAGGCGCAGGTGGCGGTGAAGCCCGTTTTCGTGCAGCTCATCCATTCTGGGACCTACGAGGGCTCCCTGTCGCGTGGGCAGCGAGGAAGAACTCGACCCCGAAAAGGAAAAAACAACGCGGCGAAGAGCGGTTTAGAAACGTGCTTGGCGCTCCCGCGTCTGCGGGACGGCGCTACGAAGGCCCTGGAAAGGATGAAGTTCACCCGCCGGGGCGGGGATGAACGAGAAAAGACTTGGCAGATAGTGCCGTTTTTTCGTTTGCTTTTCTTCGTGCCCTTCGTGCCCCCACCACAGCTGGGTAAACTTCGTCGCTAATGTTTTTTGGCGTTGTCTGTCCCGCAGACGCGGGATGGTGAATGTTTACGAAAGATGTAATTTCTAAAACTGTCGGCCCAAAAATCAGGAAAAGGAGTCTGAGATGAAAACACGGGTAAAAGTCATCTTTCCAGCAAACAAGCCCGGTCGCCCTTCGTGGCCTTACATCGACTACGACGTTGCCAAAAAATCCGAGGAGGTGTTGGCGGCGCTTCGTCAGGAACTGCCCGAGATGCAGTTTGAATCGAGTGTTTTGCGCAGCATTGAAGAAGCCGAACAGCTCCTTGAGCAGGAAGCAGCTCCAAAGCCTGACGGATACCTGGTTTACATGACAGCGCTGTGGACAAACATCGAAGAGGTCTTCGCGCGTAGAGCTCATCCCGTCGTCATATCGGACGATCTGTATGCGGGTTCAGGCGGCATTTTATCGGCTGCCTCTGTGGTAAAGCGAGAAAATCTGCCGGTAGTAACTGTGGCCTCCTCGGATTTCGGCGACACTGTGAAGGCAGTGCGCCTCTTCGACGTGATGCGCAAACTCAGGGAGGCAAGGATTCTCGTCGTCGCCGACAGGTTCCAGCTCGATGAAGCGTCTGTGGACCCACTCGGCACAACCGTGGTTCAGATTGACTCCGAGAAACTACGCAACTACTACGAGGAAGCCGACGAAGCGGAGACACGCTCCTACCAGGAGCGTTGGATGAGCGAAGCCCTGAAGATCGTCGAGCCGGACGCCGAGGAAATACTTCGCTCGGCACGCATGTATCTGGCCTTAAGGGGGGCGATGCAAGAGAGAGACGCGGATGCCATAACAGTGGACTGTTTGGGCCTTTATAACGCCGGGAAACTGCTTGCTTATCCGTGTCTGGGCTTCTTTCAGCTCAACAATGACGGCTCCACCGGTGTGTGCGAGGCAGACGTGCCTTCCACCCTTTGCCAACTGATGTTCCGCTATTTGAGCGGCAGACCTGCTTACGTCTCGGACCCGGTGATCGACACCGCGAGCAATCAAATCATCTACGCGCATTGCGTGGCCACCAATCGCGTGTTTGGTCCCGACGGGCCGAGTAACCCGTTTATAATCCGCTCACACGCGGAAGACGGCAACGGCGCCTCCGTGCAGTCGTTGATGCCGTTGGGGCACACTGTTACGACTATAAAGATCAACCCTCGCGAGAAGGCCTTCGCCGTCCATAATGGACGCACAGTGGCCAATGTCAACGACGACAAAGCTTGCCGCACTAAACTCGCCGCCGAGGTGGATGATGCGCGGACCCTGATGGAAAACTACCACAATGAGGTGTTCGGCTGGCATCGCGTCACCTGCTACGGTGACTACAGGAAGGCCTGCATGAACCTGGCAAAGCTGTATGGACTGAAGCTTTACCAGGAGGATAAGCCGTGCTGAGCTGCGCCTGAACTGAAGGGCTACGCCACAAGTAGACAATGCTCATGAAATGTCCGGGTTACGTGGCGAGTATCCGGTCCATGGCCCGGCTCACTCGGTCCAGTCCCTGCGAATCCAGCTCGAAGAACTCAGCCACCACGGGGCCGTCATACGCCGCTTCGCGCAGGGCTTCCATTACGGCGGGATAGTTCACGTCGCCTTCCAGCAGGTCGCAGAAACCTTCCAGCGTGCCGACGGAGCGCTTGAAGTCCTTGAAGTGCACGCTCGAGATACGCGGTCCCAATATCCGCACCCAGTCCTCCGCGTAGCCGAACAGGATCATGTTGCCCACGTCCAGGTATGCGCCCACCCTGTCCGAGTGGAACCCGTCGATAAAGTCCCGCATCTCCAGGGGCGAGAGGAGCAGTTGATTCCACACGTTCTCTATCCCAAGCGTCACCCCCAGGTCCTCCGCCACGGGAACCAGACGCCCTATCCCTTCCTTCATACGGGCCATCGCCACGTCGTAGGGCACGTGGCCGGACTCCCCCATGGCAAGCTGGCCGGGCACCACGAGCAGGACGTCCACTCCGAGCCAAGCGGCGGCGTGAAGGCTGCGACGGATGATCTGCCCTGCCCTCGTGCGGACCCGTTCGTCATCGGAGGTCAGCGGCAAGCGCCAGCCCAGGCCGCTGGCGAGACTGGTGAGGGTCAGCCCCGCATCGCGGGCCGCTGTGGCTACCGCTTCACACGCAGCGCGGCAGGTCTCGGGCGTGATCAGACCTTGCTCGCCGATAGTGGGTTCGAACCCATCGAACCCATGAGCGCGAACCTCGTCCAGGAGGGACTCCGCGGAACGCGCCTCGCTGCGCCGCAGCGACCAGGCATTAATTGCTTTGAGCATCGCTCAGCGCCTGCTACGGGGATATTCGCTCCATCAGTTCGGCGGCTTCGAGTCCGGCCGCGCTCAGCGCCTCCGCAGCGGCGATCCGCAGGTCTTGATCGTCCCCTTGCAGCAGGCTGTCGAGGGTCTGCAGCACTTTGTCGGAGGCGGGGGCTGCAGCGCCAGTCATGATGGAGGCCATCGCGTTGCACGAGGCGATACGCAGAGGCTTTGCCCGTTCGCTCGCCGCAATCGCTCTCAAGGGCTCGAGAACCTCGGGCGCGCCGAAAGTCCCCAGTGCCCGTATCACACCGATGGTGACTTCGTCGGAATAGCCGTAGAGCGCCTGGATCAGCGGGGACTGGAGCTTGCCCAGGTCATAGTTGGTCGCCTGGGGATCGACTTCGTTCACCGCCGCCAGGGCCTTCAGCACGAGAGTTTCTTCTTCCTCTGTGAAGGGCGATTGGCTCTTGGAAAGGACCTTCTCCTGGAGGATAGGTTCGAGCTTTTGGATCCTTATGTCGTGGGCGTTGAGTATGGCCTCGTAGCCCTCGTATTCGGCGATCCTGGCCTCGGCGCCTTCCGGCCCGACCACAACGTAGACGGGCAGCCCCTTGGTGCGAACATCCTTCTCCAACAGACTGAGGATGCTCTTGAAAAGTACG
Organism: Planctomycetota bacterium; assembly: GCA_021161675.1. Lineage (GTDB taxonomy): Bacteria > Planctomycetota > Brocadiia > SM23-32 > SM23-32 > JAGHAF01. The sequence goes on from JAGHAF010000127.1 coordinate 12,056, forward strand.
TCGGGGACGCCGGCCGAGAGGAATATCACGTCAATGGACGGCTCAATGGACAGGCACGCCTCGATAGGGCCTTCATCGACGCGCGTTTCCACGGGAGAGATGCCGATTTGCCTCAGAACATCCCCCAGGGTATTGCGCAACTGGAAATCATCAATAAGAACCAGCGCGTTGCGCCGCGTCGCCACGCCCAGGGCGGCGCTCATTACGTTTATCACGTCCGCCGGTGAGCAGCAGGCGCCGCCGGGGCAGGCGCGCACAATCAGAACCGCCGCCTCATATCGCACGTTCTTATCACCAGAGCGCAGCGCCTTATCGAGGGCCTGCATGGTCGCGGGGCCGAGCACACGGGGGTTGGCGCCCCGTCGCTGTCCGAGCAGCCTGACCAAATACAGGCTGGCCGGCGCGTCGTCAGCCTTCAGCGTCAACTCCAGTGCCCTGCTCACGACGGCGCTGTCCATCAAGCGCAGCGTAACCGGCACAGAGATTGATAGCTCCTCGGCGCGTCGAGCGGCGTCTTGATGTTGCTCATCAGAGAGTTCAATCCCGCCGAACAGGCGCTTTGCCGACTTGAAGTGCTCACATAACGCCATCTGACGAACAAGTCCGCTGGCCAGAATGGCTTGCAACTCCTGGTTTGCGGGGTCGAGCTCCAACCCGTGCGCGGCCGTTTGGGCGGCCATTTTTTGACAGTAAAGGTAGGCGGGCACTGTCTCGTAGGTGATCTCTTTGTCCAGTGACGCCCCTGCCGGGTCCCATCGCCAGACATCGGCGCTCATACCGTAGGTATATCCCACGCGTCCTGTTTCCTCGAACAGATATGCTTTGGCCAACTCGATGTAGGATTCCACGGCGGAGGGGATCTCTTCAACCGGTTTGCCGACAATTGACTCCAGGGCTTCAGCGGCGGCATCATGGACGGTCTGCGGGGCCTCCTTGTCCTCCCAGAGCGCCTTGAGAGCCGCCACGGCCCGCCAGTCGTCAAGCTGCTGCAGAACGCCGGCCAGCCTGACCCGGATGAGCGGGTCGTCCACTTCCCGCAGCGCCACCGTCACGGGCAGACATGCGTCCCTCTGCAGAACGCCGAGCAGCGAGAGCGCCCGCCCCGCGATGTGCTGCTTGCCCGCTTCCTGCGCCTTAAGCAGTGGCACCAGGCACGGAACGGCGTAGGGCCCGTAGCCCTTCAGAGCGGCCCTGGCGATGCCGTAGGCCTCCACAGTTCCAGACGTGAAGTCCTTCACCAGTTCCTCGGGCTTACCTTCTGTGCGGCGCGACTCTCGCACGGCGCGCATCATCAGGCGCAGCACCTTGTCCGCCTGGTCGCCGACCTCTTTCTCACTCTTCATTTTGAAGAATACGGCAAGCTCCACGCGATTGCGCATTTCCAGGGCGACGTGTAAACCGGGTTTCTTCAGCAACAGTTCGTCGAATGCCTCGCGGGCCTTTTCGAACTCGCCGGTCTGGTAGTACTGGACGCCATCCTCAAAGAGTTTGAGAATCTCCGTGTCCGAGGTCGCGTCCGCGCTGACCACCCCGGCAATCGCTACCGACAAGAACGCCGCAACCACTACCGCTGCAATTCCCCGGCTGGCGCGTGTCAACATCCCTATCTCCTTGCTGAATGGCGGGTTAGAGTTGTTTTGTTTGTCACAGTTCGGTCTTTCGGCCGGGACACGCCCGGTCTTTAGAGGCAGGTCCTTTCAGGTTCGATCAAGTCGGCCCAGCTCTGGCGCGGACGAATCAAGCGATGCCCCGAACCGTCCACAAGCACCTCCGCCGGGCGGGGCCGGCTGTTGTAATTCGAGCTCATTGTAAACCCATAGGCGCCTGCGTTGAAAACCGCAAGCGCGTCGCCTCGACGGGCCGGCGGCAGCGCTCTCTGGCGAGCCAGGTAGTCCCCGGTCTCGCAAACCGGGCCTACCACGTCCACCAATTCGGTGGTGAAGCCCTGTATTTCCCGCTCGCCCGGTTCGATCACGGCGGGCATCCCGTCCTTGCTCTGGACAGGCCATATTCGGTGAAAGGCGTCGTACAAGGTCGGGCGAAGCAGGTCATTCATGGCCGCATCACAGATCAAGAAGCTCTTGCCATAGTCATTCTGTTTGCGGTAGATGACCCTGGTCAGCAGCAAGGCGCTGCTCCCAGAGATGTACCGACCCGGTTCAATAATAACCGCACAGTCCAGGTTTTCAAGATAAGATGAGACGGCCCTTGCATAATCGCTCGGTTCGATCACTTCCCCGCCGGTGTAGGAGATGGCGTAGCCACCGCCCAGATTCACGTGGTCTATCTGGCAGGCACGCTCACGCAACCTGACGATCAAAGCCACAACCTTCTCAAGCGCCGCCTCATACGGAGCAGTCTCGTAAATGGGTGAACCCAGGTGCAGGTGGATTCCCCGCACGGCGACCCCAGGCCAGTCTGCGGCCTCCTGGACAAGCAACGCGGCTTCGCTCGCGCCTATGCCGAACTTCGTGTTACCCTTGCCGGTGGTCGTCTTCTCGTGCGCGCCGGCGTCAACGTCGGGGTTCAGCCGGATCGCCACCCGGCATGTGGCGCCCATGCGGGCTGCGACCTCGCTTATCAGCGCCAGTTCGGCCCGTGATTCGACGTTGAAAAAATAGATATTCTCTCGGAGAGCATACTCGATTTCTTCCCTGGTTTTTCCAACGCCGGCGTAGACGATCTTTGCCGGATCGGCGCCGGCCGCCAGCGCGCGATACAGCTCCCCCCCGCTTACGATGTCGAAGCCGCTACCCTGCTGCGCCAGCAGCCGCAGTATGGACAGGTTGCTGCATGATTTGACGCTGAAGCAAACCAACGCGTCCCATCGGCTGAAGGCGTCGCGTATGCGCGCGAAACGCTCGCGCAAGGCCGCGGCGCTGTAGACATAACACGGCGTGCCGTAATGATCCGCGATGCTCGCCGCGGGCACGCTCTCGCAGTAAAGAGCGCCGTTTCGATAGTGGAATTGAGATTCTGGATTCACCGGCTCCTCACACGAGGTCCTGCCACTGTTCGGATTCGCGCATTTGCTCCACCAGCCGTTTCACCTTTCCGCACTGCTCCTTCGGCACAATGAGAAGCGCGTCATTGGTGTCAATGATTGCAAGGCCCTCCACTCCGATGGTGGCGACTACCCGGCGGTCCGGGTTGCGCACGAAAATAATCGTGTCTTTCGTCTCGTGATCCAGAACCGGTCCGAACAGCAAATTGCCGTTCTCGTCCGGGGGGAAGGCGTCGGTGAGCGTGGCCCAGCTTCCTATGTCGCTCCAGCCCATCGAGACGGGCACCACGGCCATCTTGCCGTCCCTTGCGGCCGGCTCCAGCACGGCGTAGTCAATGGACGTTTTCTTCAGGCCGGGATAGATGGCGCGCACGGCGTCTCGTGAGCTGCCCTCCTGCATACGGTCCTTCAACTGGAGCAGTATCTTGTGCATCTCGGGTTCATACTGCTCGAACTTCTTCATCAGAGTCTGCGAGGGCCACACGAAGAAATTGGCGTTCCACAGGTAGTCGTCGCTCTCGGCATACTCTTGCGCCAGTCGGAAGTCCGGCTTTTCAGTGAATTTGTCCACCTGGTAGACGTTCGTCTCTTCGTAGTGCGCCAGCGCCTGTCCCCTCTTGATGTGTCCGTAATTCGTCTCGACCCGGGTGGGCTCGCACGCGATGGCCACCAGATAGTCGGGGCGCTCCCTGGCGAACCGCTCCGCCGTCCGCAGGGCTCGGATGAACTCGTTGGGTTTCTCTACGTAATGATCGCTGCCGATGCTCGCAATAACGTCGTTGCCGCAACGCTGGGTGACCCAGATAGTCTCCAGCCCGATGGCCGCCGCCGTATCCCGCCGCGCGGGCTCTACAATGATGCGCTCCGCGGGAAAGTCCGGCAATTCCTCAAGGGCCAGGTCAAGGCTGTCCTTGCCTACGGACAGAAAGATGCCATCTTCCGGCGCAAGTCCGGAAGTTTTAAAACGTTGCCACGCTATTCGTGTAGAACTGCTGCCCGAAAAGAGCCGCAGAAACTGCTTGGGTCGGTCAGATCGGCTCCACGGCCACAGGCGGCTCCCAACGCCGCCTGCTCGGATCACGATTCTCATAAGCGCTACCCCTTGGTATCCAGGTCCCGTCGCAAACGCCAGGTCCAGCCCTGTGCGGCATCAATCATGATAACGCATTGCGCCGCAGCTTCAAACCACCTATTCGGAAACCCTACAGCCGTGGCTCATCCCTATTGCTTGCCCATTATCCTGCGGCGCAGTTTCTTCAGGGGCGCGTGCAGCATATTGCCGACTCTCACGGCGAGGGGCTTCTTGCGCGAAGCGGCGATCTCGTCATCGGACAGTTCATCTTGCATCAGGCGGCGCAGGTGCTTGCGCGCGTGATAAAGATCGCCGCTCTGGAGCGCCCGCCGCATCCAGCGCAGAGGCAGTGTGTCGCCCAGGAACCGTTTCGGCACGCGAAAGGCGACCTGGAAATCAATAAGATATGGCAGCCCGTCGTCACCGAGGATGATATTCTCCGGCTTTTCCAGGTCGACGTATGCGATGCCGCGGTCATGCAGCTCAGCAAGCAGGCGGAAGAACTCCTCGAAAAAACGGCTGTCCACTTTCATGTCGCGAGTCAACGGGCGGCCCGGTATATACTGTCGCAGGATTCCCGTGCGGCCGTATCGCCCCAGCAGCGCTGGCACGCCGCGCAGGTCTTGCGCAGCCGCCAGAACGGTGGCTTCATGCCAGACCATCATCCGGCCCACCCAGCCAAGAGGAATGCCGAAAAAGGACGCGCTGCGGTATTGCTTGAGCACCACGCCTTCGCCATCGCCGTCGTAGAGCGCCACTGCGGCCAGGAAGTCGTGCTTGAAGGTCGTCTGAAGGTGAAGCGTGCGCCCCCCCACTGTGATTGTATGGGGAAGTTCTTCACCGCCCAGCGCCCGCATACTGTTTCGCAGCGCCATCGGCAGCGCACCCCGATAAAAGGCAACTTACTTCTTTGCGCAAAAGGGGCCTCGCCCTGCCGCGCAAAGCACCCCCCTACCGTACCACAGAACCCTCATGGAACACAACCGGCCGGCCTTGTGCGCTCGGAAAGCTCTCTTCCAGGCGGCCCCGCACTTGACCTGCGGCTTGGAAGATAATAACCTCAATGGACGCACAGGGGGATTCTCCATCGTTAAAAATGCGAGGTGTTCGATGAAGACCGATATCCTGATCGTAGGTGGTAGTGCCGCGGGTCTGGCTGGAGCCATCACCGCCAGGCGATTCTACCCGGAGTTGAAAATCACCGTAGTTCGGCGTGAAGACAAAGCGTTGGTGCCCTGCGGCATCCCTTACATCTTCGGCACCCTTGGATCAGTGGATAAAAACGTTATCCCTGACAAGGTGCTCGAGAAGAACAACCTGGACCTCTTGGTGGATCAGGTCATTTCGATAAACAAAGCGGCCCGAATAGCCCGCACAGCGGGCGGGGAAAGCATCAAGTATGAGAAGATGATACTGGCGACTGGCTCAGAGCCCCTGGCGCCGCCTCTGGAAGGTGTTGAGTTCGATAATGTATTCACCGCAAGGAAAGACCCGAAGTACCTGCAAAAGCTCGCAGAAGCCCTCCAGAAGGCCAGAAACGTGGTTGTCATCGGTGGAGGATTCATAGGACTTGAGTTCGCAGATGAACTGTCCAAGCTCGACTACCTGGACAGCGTATCTCTCGTTGAAATGCTTCCCCATTGTCTTTTGCTTGCCTGTGACAGTGAGATATGCGTCAAGGTTGAAAGAGAAATTGAGAACGCGGGAGTCTCCATTCTTTCGGACAGAAAAGCCAAGGCTATCCTGGGGGAAGGAAAAGCGGAATTCGTGGAGATGGAGAACGGCCAGCAGTTGAAGGCGGACCTCGTTCTGCTCGGCATAGGGGTCAGACCCAACGTCAAGCTTGCCGGCGATTCTGGGCTCCAGGTCGACCAGAAAATGGGCATACACGTGGACGATTACATGAGGACCAGCGCCCCACATATTTTCGCGGCCGGAGACTGCACCCGCAAGAGATGCTTTCTCACTGGCAAGGCGTCGATGGTCCGTTTGGCCTCCATAGCGACGATGGAAGGCAGGGTGGCGGCCGGTAATCTGTTCAACTGTCGGCGGCGTGCGCCCTGTCCAATAGGAGTATTCGGCACCGTCATCGGGAAGCTTGCCGTCGGCTCTGCGGGCTTCACCGAAAGAGCGGCGGAACGGGAAGGAATAGAGGTTGTCGTCGGCACGGCGTCCGCCATGGACAAACACCCCGGAACGCTGCCTGGAGCCGAGGAACTCACGGTGAAACTGATCTTCATGAAAGGCAGCAGGGAACTGATCGGCGGTCAGGTCTACGGCAGTGACAAGGCGGGCTATGTCGTCAACTGCATCGGGGGCTTGATACAGCAGAGAATGCGGGCTGACGAGATATGCGTATTCCAGATGGGAACACATCCCAAACTGACACCCTCACCTATTGCGCACCAAATCGAAAACGCAGCCGAGATGGCCCTGGCCAAAGACATGAAGCGATAGGTCTTCTGAGGGCCCCCTTACTCACATCCAGGTCTTCCACAGCGTCCAGAGCCCCAGGATCGTCACCAGAACGCCGAGGATGATCGTCAACCGTTTCGTCCTGATGACCCTGGTGGTGAAGGCGCCGAACGGCGCCACAAAAACCGACCCCAAAATAAGCGCCAGAACCAGTTCCCACCGGAACAGGTCCGCCGAGAACATCCTGGCGGCAAGTTCGCAGAAACGTATACTGAGGATCGGAGTCTCAGTGTCTTTGGCGACGAGCCCGACCATGTAAGTGAGAAAAGCGACGGTGCAAATGGGCGCTTCCGCCAGCGTGGTGGCCGCGATGGCGCCCTTGTGTTTCTGTCCGGCTATGATCTGCCCGGAGGTCACCACTGGCCCGAAGCCGCCTCCCGTCATGCCTTTGTTGAAGGCCGACAGTATCCCGACACCGATCATTTTCTTCCAAGAAAAGCGGAACGTTCTGTTCGAAAGAAGAATGCCTCCCATCACGAGAACCAGCACGCCGATATACGTCTTGAGAACCACCTTCGGAATATGCAGGGCCAGCAGGGCCGCGGCGACTGTAGCGACAAACCCGAAACCGCTGATTATCATCACGATCTTCAGGTCGCGCGAGCCAGGCTTGAAAGAAGCATTCTCGAACTGGTGGTGAAAGACGGCCGCGGTGAATCCCCCGAACGCCTGCGATAGAAGTATCGCCGGAATTACGATCAATGGCTCGAAGCCAAGGATAATCAGCAACGGAGACATGATCGTGCCATAACCCATTCCCAGCGACGAATCGATAAACTCGCACACGAAAGCAAGCGCAAACAATAGCAAGAACATCCCGACCGTGATCTCCACTTGCGCCTCCTGCGCTATCCTTTTCTGAGAAAATCATCCCACGGGCGGCGCGCCGGCCGGCAGCCACTTCATCTTGTGCACGGGCCAGAATACGAAGATGGCCCTGCCGATGATGTTGCGCGCCGGGATGCCGGGATGTGTCCAGCGGCGGCTGTCGCTGCTGGCAGGGTTGTTGTCGCCCAGCACGAAGTATTCATGCGGTCCCAGTCGATAGGCGCCATTTGACGCGAGGCCATGCCGGACGTCGGCATAGTAAATGTCTCTTTCGATGATCACTCTTTCCCATTGGACTTTGGCCTCGCGGGCGCCGAAACTTATCGCCTTTTCGTCGCCGTTGCGTGGGGTGTAGTCGTAGCGCAGGAGTTCGCGCCCCCCCACTTTGACCACGGCGCGGTCGTCATAGTTCTCCAGGGATATCCATTCGGCCCGGTCCGGTGGCAGTCGGGCGGCCGTGCCATCCCGGACCTCGGCCCCGTTGTCATTCAGCGCGACGCGGCCCGTGGGTGAGAATGCGGCCGTCAGGACGTGTCCGGCGTCCCTGAGCTCGAGTATAATCCGGCCCCCCTTCTTCCACGCGGCGGGGCGCACGCGGGCTCGGATCCTGCAATCGCCGACGTCATGGGCGCCTGACTTGTCGAGCGCCGCTGGGATGAAGCCGCTCCGGCCCCCGTTGTAAGCGTAGGAATCCCTGACGCTCTGGCCGAAGCGAGCCATCTCGGGGAATTCGGAGTCCAGCGCGTCCAGCGTCAGGCTGCCGTCACTCTCTGGCTCGGACCACGTGGCGCGCCCCCCTGAGAAGCGCCATGCCTTTACATTCTCGTGGCGGGGCAGGAAACGGCTGTCGTAGACGTGCATCCAAAGGCTTTTCTGCACCCTGGAGGGCTTGCGGGCGATTTGCCCGTTGATGTAGACATCCCCGCCGCGCAGCCGCACTTCTTCGCCGGGCAGCCCTGCGATGCGCTTGATGAAGTTCTTTGCCTCCAGGGTCAGGTCGGAGGAGCCGCACTCGGGGCACAGGGCGTCATTGGGCGAGTTTACCGTTCCTGTCCATCCGCAAGATTTGCACTGCGCATAATAGCGCGGGTAGAGGAACACGATCACCTCCCAACGGCGGGGCTTTCGGAGGCGGTAGATGAACTTGTTGACGAAGATGCGCGCCGGCCCCCGGATGACCTTATTCGCGGCTTGCGGCCCCGTTATCCGTTCCCCGCCCGCGCCCCTCGCGGAGTTCCACAGCCATTCCGGCCTGGGCAAGCGCAGGGGCGCGCCGTGAGAGTCGTAGCGTGCGGTCGCGTCCCAGCGAAAATGGCAGTTGCTGCACTCGACTTCTCCATCGCTTCCGGGTCCGCCCTTACCGACGTCGAAGCTCCAACCGCAGTTGGGACAGCGTATCTCGAAGTGGTCTCCGACCAGTGTGGGCGCCATACTGCCGTGGCGGATTCTGAACGCCTCGACAACCGTCTGGCGCACGCACAGGACCAGCAGCACGGCGATGGCGATTGACTCCAGGTTACTCCTCAGACGGGTGCGTTCCTTATGCTTCTGCTCGGCCAATGGTCCATGCTCCCGCGCCAATCAAGCGCATTATTCCTCTGCTTCCAGAACGGCCAGAAATGCCTGCTGGGATATGCTAACGCTGCCTACGGTTTTCATGCGTTTCTTGCCTTCGCGCTGTTTCTTTCGCAGCTTGCGCTTGCGAGTTATGTCGCCGCCGTAGCACTTGGCGGTCACGTCCTTGCGCCATGCCCTGACGGTCTCGCGCGCTATCACGCGCCCCCCTATGGCCGCCTGAAGCGGGATGGCGAACTGATGTCTGTCAATTCCCTTCTTCAGTCGCTTCACGAGCCGCCGTCCCCGCCCGGCCGCCTCATCCCGGTGGCATATGATGGAGAGCGCGTCTACGGGGCGTTCGTTTACGAGCACGTCCACCTTCACCAGGTCGCCGGCGCGGTAGCCGATCAGGTCGTAATCCATAGTGCCATAGCCGCGCGTGAGCGACTTGAGCCTGTCGAAAAAATCGTAGACCACCTCCGCCAGCGGCAGCTCGTAGATGAGCATCGTGCGCTGGTCGCTGAAGAAGGTCGTCTCCACCCGCTCGCCGCGCCTCAGTTCGGCCAGTTTCGTGACGTTGCCTATGTATTCCGCCGGCATGATAATGCTCATTCGCACCCAGGGCTCGCGCACCTGGCGCATACGGCTTGGCTCCGGCATCTGCGCGGGACGACGTATCTGCGCCACTTCTCCGTCAGTCATTTCTACTTCATAAGTCACATTCGGCGCCGTCTGGATAATGGGCACGTCATTCTCCCGTTCGAGCCTTTCCTTCACAACTTCCATGTGCAACATGCCCAGAAAGCCGCACCGGAACCCGAACCCGAGCGCGTCCGACGTCTCCATCTCGTAATCGAAGGAAGAATCGTTCAGCGACAGTCTCTCAAGCGCCGAGCGCAACGCGGGCAAGTCGTCGTTGTCCTGCGGGAAGAAGCCGCAGAAGACCATTGGTTTGGCCTCCTTGTAGCCCGGCAGCGGCAGGGCCGTCGCGTTATCGGCCCGGGTGACGGTGTCGCCGATATTGACCTCACGGATGTCCTTTATGCCTGCGACCATGTAGCCGACCTGCCCGGCCGCGAGCCCATCCTGCGGGGTCATCCCCGGCGTGAAGATTCCCAGGCCGGACACTTCGTAAGACCTGCCGGACCCCACCATTCTGATCCGCTCTCGGGCGGCCACCTCACCGTCCACCACGCGCAGGAAAACTACGACGCCCCGATACTCATCATAGAACGAATCGAACACCAGCGCCCGCAGCGGCGCCCGGGCATCCCCCTGCGGGGGCGGAACGCCCCGGATGACTGCCTCCAGCAGACGCTCCACCCCCTCCCCGGTCTTGCCGCTGATAGCCAGTATGTCATCGGAGTCTATTCCGAAGGACTGTTCCATCTCCAGCATGGTCTCGATGGGACGGGACTCGGGCAGGTCTATTTTCGTCACCGCCGGGATAATAGTCAGCCCTTGCTGGCGGGCCAGTTCGAGGTTGGCGAGCGTCTGGGCCTCGACCCCCTGATTCGCGTCCACGAGCAGTATGGCCCCCTCACAAGCCTTCAAGCTGCGGGACACCTCGTAGCTGAAGTCCACGTGGCCGGGCGTATCTATTAGATTGAGGCGATACCTGGCGCCATCCAGATCGTAGTACATTGTCACGCAGCTGGCCTTGATGGTGATGCCACGTTCCCTTTCCAGCTCCATGTCGTCCAGCATCAGGTCGTGGAACTCGCGCTCGGGCACGGCATGGGTGAGCTGGAGGAACCTGTCCGCGAGCGTGGATTTCCCGTGGTCAATGTGGGCGATTATGCAGAAGTTGCGGATATTGGCGGGCATGCGGGGGCTTGCTTTCCGTTTAACCTGCGGGCTAATACAGACTTACAGCGCCATACGAACGCCAGGGACACCTTCAAGGAATGACTCTCCAGAATACCACAGCGCCGTCCCGCCCTTCAAGGTTATAACCGTGAAACGCGTAAGACGGCCCGGGGGAGACCATCGCCGCGCCACACCCCTTTGAGTGACCTCTGCTCGTCTTGACAGTGTGCCAAACGGGTGATACTGTGATGTCAGGAAGTTGTTAAAAAGTGACTGTCCGCATGACATTATATCCATTCCTGTATTTGCGTGGGGAACATAATGATCCGTTCCTATGCGTGCTGCGCTGAGCCAGCGAGATCGCAGAAAACTTCGATCGCACTGTTCTGGTTTGTGCTGGCGCTGTTGGGCATTTTGATCCTGCCATGCTCTTCGGCTTCCGCCAAACCTGTCACGGCAAAGCAAGCGCTGACCGCCGTGAACGGCTGGCTGACAATCGACCCCCAGCCACTGGCTACGGCCATGGGACGAAAGGCCAAAGATGTCACGGCCTATACTGACAAACGGGGGGCCCTTTACTTTATTGTTCACCTGGAGCCGAGCGGATTCGTTATCGTTCCGGGGGATGACCTGGTCGAACCGATCGTAGGCTTTGCCCCGGACGGCGAATACGATCCCTCTCCGGCGAATCCGCTTGGCGCGCTTGTCAGCAGTGACCTTCCGGGACGGATGGCAGCCGTCCGAGACATGCAGGCAGAGGCCCGCCAGAAGGGACAGCCCATGCTTCTGGAGGGTCGGCTGCTGAAGCGACAGGGCAAGTGGGCCATTCTGATGGGCGGCGATCGCAAGGTGGAGGCGGGGATACCCGTCGTTTCCGACGTCAGGGTGGCGCCTCTTGTAGAAAGTCGATGGAGCCAGAGCACAATTTGCGATACGACCCCCGTCAACTGTTATAACTACTATACGCCTCAGAACTATGTTTGTGGCTGCGTGGCGACTGCCATGGCGCAGCTTATGCGTTTTCACCAGTATCCCACCGTGGGGGTAGGACGGGACTCTTTCGCCATCCAGGTTGACGGCGTCCCGGAATCACGCCGCCTGCGTGGCGGCGACGGTTTGGGCGGCCCCTACGACTGGGGAAATATGGCGCTTGTGCCGGACTGTTCGACAACGGAGACTGAGAGGCAAGCCATCGGAGCCTTGTGTCACGATGCCGGCGTTGCGGTGCATATGATGTACTCGAGTTCCGGTTCCGGTGCGTATTCGAGTGACATTCCAATTGCATTGGAAGACGTTTTTGGCTACAGCAACGCCGTCGGTGGCTACAATGCCGGCGCCAATATCGGCGCCGGCTTGAATGGGATGATAAACCCCAATCTGGATGCCGGATTGCCTGTCCTGTTGGGCATCGACGGTCCCTTTGGTGGGCATTCTATTGTATCCGATGGATACGGGTATGACCTATCTACCCTATACCATCATCTGAACCTGGGCTGGGCAGGGTCCTCTGACGCATGGTACAACCTGCCAGACATCGACGCCGACCCCGGATTCGACAGCGTGCATGGCTGCACCTACAACGTATTCAAGACTGGATCAGGCGAGATTATCAGCGGCCGCGTCCTTACAAGTGGCGGAACGCCCATCGAGGGGGCGACGGTGACCGCGGAGGAAAACGGGGGTCCTGCCACGTGCACGGACCAAACGAACGCGCAGGGCATCTACGCATTGACGAACTTGCCCTCTAACACCGAATATACCGTCAGCGCAACCAAGGCGGGCCGCACATTTTTCCCGGAGATTGTAAGCACCGGTATTTCGACCGATTACGAAGATGTCTCCGGAAACGTGTGGGGCGTAGATTTCTGGGACGGCATAGCGCATCTCGAGATCACTACCTCATCCCTTCCTTCAGGCACAGCCGGCCTCCCTTACTCGGCCACCCTTGAGGCCACCGGCGGACTGCTTCCTTACGCCTGGAGCATGATGCCGACGGAGGCCCTTTCGGCGAACCAGACGCCCGCCGGCGGCGTGGCGAAGGGCTGGAATGGAAACGAGGAGGCTTGGGCTTACACGCTGCCTTTCTCTTTCCCCTTTGGGGACAGCACGTACACTTCGGTCTACGTCTGCTCGAATGGCTACCTGGATTTCGCCAATTCCGTGCCCGATTGCATGAACTCGACGGAAGAGCTTAAGAGCAACGTGCGCATCGCGCCCCTCTGGTCAGACCTGTTCACGTACGAGATTTACATAGACGAGTCCGCCCCCCATCAGGTCACCATACGCTGGGAGGGGGATGAGTATTGGGATTACGACCTGGTCAACTTCGAGGTCGTTCTTTATGAGGACGGCGGATGCGAATTCCACTATGGCGCCGGCAACACCTCGATCGGGGCCGACTGGACCGGCCCGCCGACTGTGGGGATATCTTACGGCGATGGGGCTTCCTACGTGCTCTCCGCCCACGACGGGCAGGCCGAGCTGACGAACGCCCAGACCGTGCAATTCATGCCACTTCAGGCTGGACTAAGCCTCAACGCCGACACGGGCGTGCTTTCCGGGACCCCCACGGTCGGGGGAGCTCGCACCTGGCGGTTCTTCCTCCGAGATAACAGAGGCGTGCGCGTGCAGAAGGACCTGGAGCTGACAATTGCGCTGACGGTTGGCTTCGATGCGGCCACCTCTTCGGGGTATGAAAGCCTCTCGCCGGTAGCGCTGCCCGTCTCCATCTCCGGCCAGTCTATGTCCGCCGTGACGGTAAATTACGCGGTTACAGGAGGCACGGCCACCAGCCCCAATGACTTCACCCTTACTGCCGGGACGCTGACCTTCAATCCCGGCGAGATGACGAACAATATCTCGGCCACCATCGTGGACGATGCGATATCTGAGGGGGACGAGACGATTGTGGTCACGCTGAGCGATCCCAACAACGCGATACTGGGCGCGAACACAGTCCACACGTATACGATAAAGGACAACGAGATTGTAAGCGACGAGGACGCGGTTAGCGTCCCTGAAGGCGCCACTACGACCTTCCACGTGAAGCTGTGCGCGCAGCCGACCGGCGATGTCCATGTCGTTGTAGCCCGGCAGAGCGGCGACGCGGACATCTCGGTGCTCTCGGGCGACAGCCTGACGTTTACCACGGCCAACTGGGACAGCTACCAGACGGTTACGCTGGCGGCGGCCGAAGACGGCGATACTACGGACGGGACGGCGACGATCCGCTGCAGTGCGACGGACTGGACGAGCAAGGACGTGACAGCCACCGAGAGCGATAACGACAATGCAGTAATCACCAACACGGATGCAGTGAACGTCCCGGAAGGCGGCGCCGCTACGTTCGACGTGAAACTCTACGCGCAGCCGACCGGAGACGTTCATGTCTCAGTAGTCCGGCAGAGCGGCGACACGGACATATCTGTGCAGTCAGGGAGCAGCCTGACGTTTACCACGGCCAACTGGAATATCTACCAGACGGTCACGCTGCAAGCGGCTGAAGACGGGGACGCCATAAACGGGATAGCGACTTTCCGGTGCAGCGCCCCAGGCTGCTTCAGCAAGGATGTTACAGCTACTGAGGAGGATGACGAAGAATCGTTCACGGTGACGTCTCCGAACGGCGCTGAAACGTGGCCGCAGGGGACAAGTCATAACATCATCTGGACTTGGACGGGCAGCCCGGGTCCCAATGTGGAGATCGAGCTCTACAAGGGGGACTCCTTCAACCGGACAATCACGAGCTCTACATCAAACGATGGTTCTTTCAACTGGGCGATCTCGCCATCGCAGGCCATTGGGTCCGACTACAAGGTGAAGGTCACCTCGACCTCCAACAGCTCATGGTTCGACTACAGTGACTCCGATTTTTCGGTTACCGCAGGGCCTTCCATCGGGCTCGATCCTGCCTCGCTTACGCCCTCCTGCTGGGAGAGCGTAAATGCTTCGTCCCAGGCGTTTGACGTTTGGAATTCAGGAGCGGCCACATTATCCTACAGTATCAGCGACGACGCCGACTGGCTGTCGTGTTCCCCCGGCAGCGGGACCTCCACCGGCGAGCATGACACGATATCCGTGACATACACCACGTCCGGCCTGAGCCCGGGCGTCTATGTCGGTACGATTACCGTCAGCGATCCGTCGGCGACGAACGACCCGCAGCACGTGGACGTTACACTGACGGTCTCCGAGGCCGGCCAGGCCGGCTCCGTGGAAGAGTTCCGAGCGCTGCTGGACGAGAAGCTCGCCGTGCGCACATCTTTCGGCCTGCGGACGGCTCAGTCGCTCGATGACAACACCATCGAGGTCACCATAGG
Source organism: Planctomycetota bacterium (assembly GCA_021161675.1). Taxonomy (GTDB): domain Bacteria; phylum Planctomycetota; class Brocadiia; order SM23-32; family SM23-32; genus JAGHAF01. Next base: position 27,120 of record JAGHAF010000127.1, read on the forward strand.
GCTCAGCGTCACCGGCGCCTCCAGCAATCCGGAGTCCTATCGCATTGTCAGCTTCGAAGACGAGGCCTACGCATTCGAGGACTTCGTTCGCCCGACCGGGGTAAGCGTCGTCGGTACCGTCCACGAGGCCGATGCGCCTGCGGGGTGTCCCTTTGCCGATTTCTCACGCACTATCGTGACGCTGGACGTTCCGTCCCCGCTTATCGCCGGCAGGCGTTACTACGTCCTGACGCGCGGTGATCCTCGAAATGTCCAGCCCCTCACCGCAGCGCGCAGCGCACAGTCGTTCGTGCACGGCGAGCCACCCCCGGAGCGGGACCCGGGGCTGGACCTCGCGGTCCTGGGGCTCAGGCGGTTGCGCGTCGCCGGCCCGCGCTACGTCGAGGCGCAGTTCGGCCCCGACTTCGCCCCGGCGGCCGGCGCCGAAGCGGGGAATTACACGCTCACAGTCAACGATGCGCCCGTGACGCCCGTCCACATCGGACGCTTTACCAGGCTCTGCACCTACTTGCCCGTAGGCTGGCCGTATGTGGCGATACCGGAGCACCACGTATACTTCGAACTCCCGGATACTCTCCAGGATGGAGATGTTGTCGAGTTAGATGCGAAGAGCCTGGTCACCGGGGCCGCGGCCAACGCAAGCCTTACCTTCAACGCCCTCAGCTCATACACCGACACCATCAAGGTCAACCAGGTCGGCTACCTGACCGATTCCCCGGTGAAATGGGCCTACATGGGCAAGTGGATGGGTTCCCTCGGCGCGATGAAATTCGATGAGCCGCCGACGCAATTCACCGTGTGCGAATCGGCCTCGGGCGACGTGGTCTTCACAGGGCAACCGGTTCTGCGTCACCAGGCCGGCCACTTCGACGAGGGTCCCTACAACCAGGACATGTCGGGCGAGGACGTCTACGTCCTGGATTTCACGGACCTGCACGAGCCGGGCCTGTATTTCATCTCCGTGCCCGGCGTGGGACGCAGCTTCGACTTCCGCATTGCGGACGACGCGTATGACCAGGCCTTCCAGGTGGCCGCGCACGGGGTGTTCATCCAGCGGTGCGGCATCGCTCTGGGGCCCCCCTACTCGGACTGGCGGCGCATCGCCTGCCACAAGAACGGCATCCAGCCCACGACCGTGGTGTGGGGCGTAGGCAGCCCCGCGGACATGCCCAGCTCAATTGATCCGAGCCGCCCAACCATTATGGCCTACGGCGGGCATCACGACGCCGGCGACTACAACCCTCGCTCCCACATTGACGTCGCGCAGGCACTGATGGACGCCTACGAGATGGCCCCGCAGAAGTTCTTCGACGGCCAGCTCAATATCCCCGAGCAGGGAAACGCCATCCCCGACGTATTGGATGAAGCCGCATGGGCCTTCCAGCTCTGGCAGATGCTCCAGGACGACGACGGCGGCGTGCCCCACGGAACCGAGTCAGAAGGCGATCCCAACTTCATCCAGACGGCCGAACTGGACCCCCTGGGCGACTATGCGTTCGCCAAGGACGTGCAGGCTTCGTTCACGTTCGCCGGCGTCATGGCGCAGGCCAGCCGCATCTGGTCCGGCATCGGCCAGGCCGAAAAGGCGGCCGAATTCCTGACTGAAGCCCAACACGCCTATGAATGGGCGATGGCCCGTGATCACTCCTCCCAGGCGTCCAAGGACGCCTGGGCCTACGCGGCCGCGCAGTTGCTGCACACCACTGAGCTGAGCCGATACGCCGAGCACTTCGCGCAGGCCTGCATCTGGTCAGAAGACCCGAATGCCTCACTTGACCAATACCACCAGGCGGACGCCGCCTGGGCTTACGTGAACTGCGAGGAGTACTTGACCGACCCCACGCTGCGCGCCAGCGCCAGGGCTGCCATCCTGGCTAACGCGGACTGGTTCGTCTCCAACGCAGGCACGCTGGCTTACGCCTTCATCAAGCACCCCTGGGCCCCGATAAACTGGGGCACGGGCGCTTACGAGAACTTCCTGCCCACCGTGACCTGGGCATACTACCTCACGGGAAACGACACCTATCTCGAATGGATGATCCACACCTGTGACAACACGCTCGGCGCGAACCCGCTCAACCAAAGCTGGCTGGTCGGGCTGGGGACCAAAACCATCAGGGCGCCCCTGCACAACAGCCGTTACGGGCACAGCGGCGAAGTGGCGCCCGGCATCGAGTCAGAAGGCCCGAACCAGAACGCCGACGGCTACCGGGTGGAGGAAACGTTCTTCCCGACTTTCGGCGGTGATTTCCCACCCCTTTACAGTTTCGTAGACGCCCACTTCGCCATAGCCATGGACGAGGGCGTCGTCTCGGCCCAGGCCAAAACGATGGCGACCTTCGGCCTCCTGCTGCCGGACCATGAAAGCTCTACGCTGAAACTGGCCTTCACGCAGCAGCCGGAAGGTCCTTATCAGGCCGGCCAGGCAATCAATGCCGTGCCGCAGGTGACGGTGCAAGACGCTGAGGGTCAGACCGTGACGTCCAGCGCCGCAGAAATCACGATTTCTATCGGCGCCAACCCGGGCGGCGGGACGCTCTCCGGGACGCTGACTCGCCCCGCCGTAGAGGGTGTTGTGAGTTTCCCGGGTCTGAGCATCGACAAGGCGGGCGAGGGTTACACACTCCAGGCATCATCAACGGACATCACAGGGGCGGAAAGTGACCCATTTGACGTCACCTACGGCGCCGCGGCCAAGCTCGCTTTCACCACATCGCCAGGCGATACGGTGGCGACGCTCACGCTTACCCCGAACCCACAGGTAACCGTCCAAGAC
>JAGHAF010000120.1 GCA_021161675.1 Planctomycetota bacterium
CTCGCCGTGTCCGATTCGCCCGCCGGACCCTTCGAGAACCTGGGCGTCCTCGTGCCGCACGCCTCACTTGACGGGAGCCCCTTTCGGGACGCCGACGGCTCCCTCTGGCTTTACTACACGGCCGAGTTCGGCGCCGCCGGCGGTCTCGTGCCTGGCCGAATCTACGTTGACCGGCTTCTCGAGCCGAGTCGCGTCGCAGGTGAGCCGCAGGAGATCGTCGGACGCCACAAGTGGCAGGAAGGGGCCTGCGTCCTCGCGCGCGACGGGCGCTGCCACCTCTTCTACAGCATCGGTTCGTGGGGGAAATCGGACTACCGCGTCCGCTGGGCCGTCAGTGACTCGCCGGAGGGGCCCTTTGATGAGCAGCCGGGCGCATTTCTGAAGTCCACCGATGCGGTGAAGGGCCCCGGACATCACAACTTCTTCACGACCCCGGATGGCGCCGAGTGGACCGTCTACCACGGATGGGATCCGGACTTCACCGCGCGTTATCCGCGGATTGACCCGGTTTACTGGCGTGAAGGCAGGCCGCAGACGCCGGGCCCGACCTCGTCCCCGCAGCTGCTACGCGGAGCTCCCGCCTCATGACCCGGTCCGGCGCGCGTCTCAGGCGAGGGCGCCTGAGCTACACGGTTTGCGTGAAAAGAACGCAGCAGGTAAGAGCTTGAGCGGTTCTTGTGCTGCGCCCGGCCTGCGGGGCATAGTGGGCGCCTGAACCACACCAAATGTCTCAGGCGAGCAGGCGGCGGATCTGTGCCGCCGCTTCCTCCTGAAGGGAGCCTTTGTCGAGCGCAACCTCCACAGTTTCCCGTCCCAGGACTTTGTAAAGGTCGAGGAGTTGAGGCAGCCGTTCCTCGATCGCTTTTAGGTGCCGGCGCACCGTCTCCACGTCGCCGCGGGCGACGGGGCCGGTCAGGCAGTCGGGAAGGCCCACGCTTTCGAGGTTGTCCACGGTTCCCCTCACGAGCGGAGTCAGCGCCCTCACGGCGTCCTCGCGGCCGACGCCGGCCGCCCGGCTGAGCTTGAGGGCGGCGTTCTGAAGGGCGACCAGGTAGTTTGAGGCCACACACGCCGCGGCGTGGTAAAGCGGCTTACTCTCGGCCTCGATGGTGAAGACGCTCGTCCCCAGGTCGCGCCCCGCCTGCCGGAGGATAGGAAGGGCTTCAGCATCTCCTTCCACGCAGCAAGACGATCCCGGCAGGAGCCGGACGGCTTGCTCGGCTGTGGCGAAGCTCTGCATGGGATGGAGGCTCCCGATCCAGGCCCCGCACGAGCGGGCCGGGCTGAGGACGCCGGACGCGAGCGCGCCGCTGCAATGGGCCACGACCGCGCCCTCGGCAAAAGCTCCCTCCACGGCGAGCCGCCGGCACAACGCCTCTATGGCGTCGTCGGGGACCGTGAGGAAAGTCAGTTCGGCCCCGCGTGTCACCTCCGCTGCCGCGGTGGTGGCCAGGCCCGTCCCGGCCATCTCGCGGGCGGCCCCGGCGGAGCTGAGCGTGCGGCTGGCGACGCCTATGAGTTCATAGCCCGCCTGGCTGAGCAGCTTCGCAATCGCGCTGCCCACCTTTCCGGCCCCCACGATGGCAAACCTGACGGTCACGTTCATATCTCCAAAGTGTTTTTTCTACGACGAAGGGCACGAAGGAAAGGAAGAAGGCAAAAGGATCAAAGATAAAACGGAAATATCCAATATCGAATGTTCAATGTCAAAGTATGCTGCGACATTGAACATTGGACATTGAGCCTTCGATACTCGATATTGCTTTTCTCCGTGTCCCCCGTGCTCTCCGTGTCTCAGTGGTGAAGAGCGCCTGAAGGTATCACTCCAGGTTGGTATGGCGGCGTTGGAGCGCGGCCTCGGGGATGTCTTCGCTTTCCAGGATCGCGTCGACGACCGCGTCGAAATAGAGGAGCAGCGTTTCCTCGAACAGCGTGTTGTTACGCGGCCCGATGACGTACCGGTAGCCGGACTTGACGTTTTCGCTGGAGGTGGGGATCAAGACGAGCTGGTCTGCGTTCTGTGCTAGAGCGGAGTCTTCGGCGGCGGTCACCGCCACAACCCGCGCCGCCGAATCCCTGGATATCCGGGCGAAAGTCACGGTGGTCATGGTCGTGCCGGAGCAGGAGACGGCGATCATCAGGTCGCCCGCCCCGATCCGCGGGCAGGTCGCTTCCCCGGGCACGTGCGCGTCGAATCCCATCTGCATCAGCCGCATGGCAAAGCACCTGGCCACCAGTCCTGAGCGTCCCTTTCCGGAGACGAAAACGCGGTTCGCTCCGAGAATGGCGCGGATCAGCTCGTCGGCGGCCGATTCCTCCATCCGCGCCAGCAGGTCTGCGATGAACTGCTGACGGCGGTGGATGACGCTGAACAGCTCAGTCTTGTTCCGGTTTCCGCTCATGGTCTTCCTTATGGAGTTGCTCCCATCGCGCAAGTTCGGCGACCTGGCCGAGCGTGCTGCCAGCGTCAATCTCTTCCATCTCGCGCTCTTCTTGTTCAAACACGTCCTGGGCGCGGTTCGCGACTTCCACGAGCCTTTCGCGCGGGATTACCACGACGCCGTCGTCGTCACCGAGGACCCAATCCCCGGTGCGGATCCTCTGCCCGCCGAACTCCAGTGGCACGTCAATCATGCCGCGTCCCTTCGGCTCGCCGGCCACGGGGGTGACCAGCTTGGCGAAGGCGGGGAACTTCATCCGGCGGATGTTCATCGTATCGCGTATGGCGCCGTTGATGACCACTCCCGCCAGCTTGCGCTGCAGGCAGCTCATGGTGGCCATCTCGCCCCACACAGCCGGCCCCCGCCCCCCGGCGTCAATGACCAGGACCTGGCCCTCTCGCGCCACGTCTATGGCCTCGACGGGCTTGGCCCAATCGCCGGGGTAGGTCCAGACTGTCAGCGCCTCACCCGCCATTTTCACACCCTGCGCCACGGGGCGGATCCCTTCGAGGGCGCCTCTGCGGTGGAGGGCTTCGGTCACGTCTGCGGCGGAGGTCTTCTCCAGCGCTTCTGCGATTTCGCCCGCGCGGGCGCGTTTGAAGAGGGCGGTTTCGATATGTTCGCCGGTGGTCATAGCTTTCTTGATCGCCTGCGTTGCCGCACGCGCGTCGCGGGCCTTTGTGATGGCGCCGCCCACTATGAGGATCTCGGCGCCGGCCTGCACGGCGTCGGCCGCGGTTTCGGAGTTTATCCCCCCCGCCACGGCGACGGGCAGGTCCACCACCTCCGCAACGGCCCTGAGCATCTCGAAGGGCGCCTCGCCCCGCATCTGGAGGTCTATCGGCGTGTGGACGCAGACCGAGGCGGCTCCCATTTCCCGGACCTCAGCGGCTCGCTGCGCCATCTGGTCGGCATCGCCCACTCCGAGCAGGTCAACGCAGATCCGCGCCTCGTAGCGGGCTGCGGCTTCAATGCACTCGGCGATGGTCGAGTCGGAGGCGCCCCCGAGCACGTGAATGACGTCCGCCCCGGCCTTGGCTGCGGACTCGGTCTCCACGCGGCCGGCGTCCATGATCTTCATGTCGGCCACGATGGTCGCCGACGGGTAGCGGCGGCGCAGGATGCGAACTATCTCCAGCCCTTCGCTCTTGATGAGCGGCGTGCCGGCTTCCAGCCAATCCACACCGCCCTCAACGGCTTCGGAGGCGACCTTGAGCGCCCGCTCAAGGTTCACGAAGTCCAGGGCCAACTGAAGCGCTGGTTCCATCTGATCCCTCTACAAGAAGCATGTTCGCAGAGTTTCAGCGCGGCTCGTCCTTCGCAGCCCCGTCCTCCCGCGCCTGCGGGACGGGAGGGCAAAGGAGGGAGGACGGCGAAATACAAAAGGATTTTACCACGAAGGCGCGAAGAACGCGAAGAAGCGCAAACCAAGAAAAGGCGCTGTCCCACGGGTTTTCTTCCTTTCATCCGTCTTCTTCCCCCTCGTCCGGAGGGCTGAGTTCGATCCGGAGGTCGGCGGCTTCATCGGTGGACTGCCGGGCCTGGATGGCGCGGCTGCGGATCAGCTCCAGCAGGGCCAGGAATACGCCTATCACCCGATCCCGCGAGTATTGCTGGCCCACTAGCTCGAGGAACCACGCCTGTCCTTTGGAGCTTCGAAGGAATCCGAGCACTTGCGCTATGTAAGCGCTGAGGGGCGTCTCTCCATGCACGATGCGCGCCGGCGCCTTCAGCTGCGTCTGGTCTATGATCTCGGCGAACACCGTCATAAGGTCCCAGGCGCTAAGGTCTTCCAGCAATTCTTCAGGACCGGCGAAGTCCGGCGAGGCGGCGCGAGGACGCGGACGCGGATACCTGCGCCTTTGGCTCTCGAAGCGCTCTTCGAGCTGCTCGGCGGCCTCTTTGAACTGCTTGTATTGGAGCAGGCGGCGCACGAGCTGGACGCCGGGGTCTTCTTCTCCCTCTTGCTCCCCTTCCTCGGCCTCCCCGGGGGGCAGGAGGGTCTTGCTCTTTATCTCCATCAGGGTCGCGGCCACCACCAGGAACTCGGCGGCCACGTTGACGTCGAACAGTTCCATCCCCTCCAGCGCCGCAAGGTACCTGTCCGTCACGCGCGCAACCTCGACTTCGAATATATCCACCTCTTCCTGCTTCACCAGGTGGAGCAGCAGGTCGAGGGGCCCGCTGAAGACATCCAATTCCGCCCGGAATCCCACCAGGGAGGTCTCTGTCCCGTTCTCGGCAGCCAACTGCTATCGCTCCCTTAGATTCAAAGTCCCGTAATCATGCTTGCCAGTAAGGTTGCCGGATTGAAGACTAGTAGATATAGCGCCTGCGGCGCCAGGAAGATGACAGCCAGCACGATCATAAAGCCATACTGGTTGAATTGCCGATACTGCTGCTTGTATGGCATCGGAAGGTAGTATTCCAGGATATAATGCCCGTCGAGCGGCCCCAGTGGGATCAGGTTGAAAAGCGCCAGCATTATGTTCACTGCCGTAAGGGTGTGGAGATAAATAACCATCGGAAGCGGCGTTGCCGCCCCGAAGAAGGCCACCAGGATGCGCAGGATAAGGCCAAACCCCAACGCCTGCACCAGGTTCGCGGCGGGGCCGGCGGCGCTGGTGATGAGCGATCCGCGCCCCGGATCGCGGAAGTTATAGGGGTTGATCGGCACCGGCTTCGCCCAGCCGAAGCCGACGAAAATGGGCACGATTATCGTCCCGATGGGGTCAATGTGCGCCAGGGGGTTGAGCGTCAGGCGGCCGTGCATCCGCGGTGTCGGATCGCCCATCTTGTCCGCCGCGTAGGCGTGGGCGAACTCATGTCCGCTCAGCGCCGGCAAGATAATCGCCAGCCGCAGGACGATTGTAGAAAGGGATGGAATCATACAGTCACCTCAAAGGTTTTACGAAGATGCGCTCAGGAATCGCCGAAGAGTTGCGTTTCAATGATCTCGCACAGGATGTGAATCACCGTCGCGTGGACTTCCTGGATGCGGGGGGTCTCACGGGCGGGGGCGCAGAGGCACAGGTCGCACTGTCCGGCAAGCGCCCCCCCGGAGGCGCCGGTGAGGCCGAGTGTGAGGGCGCCGGCCTCGCGTGCGGCTTGAATGCCCGCCAGCACGTTCGCCGAGTCGCCGCTGGCGCTGATGCCGAGCACGGCGTCGCGCTCGGTGGCGAATGCTTTCACCTGCCTGGCGAAGACCTGTTCGAACCCGTAGTCGTTGCCGATGGCAGTCAGTGCGCTTGTATCCGTGCTGAGGGCATGGCAAGGTAGGGAGCGGCGTTCCATCTGGAAGCGCCCCACCAGCTCCGAGGCCATGTGCTGGCTGTCCGCCGCGCTTCCGCCGTTGCCCATCACGTAGAGCGAACCGCCGCCCACCAGCACGCCGGCCAGGCGAAGTCCCATCCGTTCGATCAGTTCGCACTGGTCCGCCAGCGCCCGGTGCGTCTCTACTGTGCGATTCAGGATGGTCCTAATTCTTTCCTTCATGATTGCGTCCGATCCTCCCAATCAGCTCGGTGGTGGAGAATCCCTCCGCCAGGGGGGCCAGCTTCACTTGCCCGCCGTAGGACTCTACGAACTCGCGGCCGACAACCCCCGCTTCGTCATAGTCCCCGCCCTTGACCAGCACGTCCGGACGGAGCTGGCGGATAAGAGGCAGCACGCTTTTCTCCTCAAAGATAACTACGTAATCCACGTCGGCCAGGGAGGCGAGGATGCGGCTGCGCACCTGCTCGGAGTTGACGGGGCGACCGGCCCCTTTCAGCTCGCGCGCGGAGGAGTCGCTGTTGAGCCCCACGATGAGCACATCCGCCTGCCGGCTGGCGTGTTGAATGAGCTGAACGTGCCCCAGGTGCAGCAGGTCGAAACATCCGTTCGTGAAGGCGATCGCGCTGCCTCGCGCTCGCAGACCGTCCACGAGCTGCTCTATCTGGTCGCGCGGCACGATCTTTCTTGAAACGGGGTCTTCGGCCTGGTCGAGCGCTTCCATGATTTGCGCTCTGGACAGTGGTGTGGCGCCGCTCTGGTTTACCTCCAGGCCCGCGCAGAAGTTGGCGAGCTTTGCCGCCGCGTGGTAGCCCGCGCCGCCGGCGAGCGCCACGGCGAAGGCCGCCGTCACCATGTCTCCTGCGCCGGTAACGTCGGCCACCTCCAGGGTTTGCGTGGTTATGCGCTTTTCTTCGCCGGCGCGGGTGGCGTAGCACATCCCGTCGCGGTCCAGCTTCACGAGCGCACAGTCCAGTTCCAGATCATCCAGGAGTTGTCGGGCGGCGCGCGCATAGTCCTTGTCGCTCCGAAGGGTGAGCCCTGTGGCTATCTGCGCCTCGTAGCGGTTCGGCAGCAGGCAGGTCGCGCCCCGGTAGCGGGCGTAGCTCTCCCTGCGTTCCGGGTCCACGACCACGGGCTTGCCAAGGCGCGCGCCCCGCTCGATGAGGCGCCCCACCAGTTCGTCGTCGAAGATGCCTTTGCCCATGTCCTGGATAATGAGCAGGTCGCAGCGCTCCAGGGCGCTCTCGGCTGCGGCGGCAACGGCGTCTGCTTCCTCGACAGAGAGGGGGTGCGTCAGTTCTTCGTCAACCCGCACGATCTGCTGCACGGCGCGCCCGGCGGACTGGACGTAACCCAGGTAGCGGGCCTTGGTGATGGTGGGGCGAAGCTCGGTGGACACCAGGCCGCTGGCGTCCATAGGAGCCGCCTCCAGCAGGCGCCTCAGTGTCTCGGCGGCGGCGTCCTCTCCCACCAGGCCGACGGGCAGCGCATCTGCGCCAAACCCGGCCAGCATGGCGGCCACGCTTCCGGCGCCGCCGGGGCGCTGCTCCCTTTTCTCCACCCGCAGCACCGGGATGGGACCTTCGGGGGAGATGCGGGAGACGTCACCGCGCACGTAGGTGTCCAGCATCATGTCGCCCACCACGGCGATGCGCGGCCGGCCCAGCGCATCCATCAAATCCTGTAGGGAGTGCGGCATTGATTCCTCTTCCTGAGTGTGCCGGGGAGTTCTGCGCTTTCTTAGGGGTCTTTTCCCCCCCCGCCTTGGGCTCAATAGGGCAACTATAGAGCAACGCTGCGCCCCATGTCAACAAGTGGGGCGGTGGGATGTCAGGGGCGTGCGCTCTGGCATCGGCCTGTGGTTCGGCTATAATGGATCTGCTGGATTTATCGGAGGCGAACTTTGGAGGTCTGTGGCGTGATGGCGACGGGGATTGTCAGATACGGCACGATGGACGAGCGGGGGCGTTTCGTCCTGCCTGCGGAGAAAGTGCCGGTGAACGCCGAGGTGGTCGTTCGCACGCCGCGAGGGGTGGAATGGGGCGTGGCGGTGAAGATACTACGGGATGAAGCCCCGGAAGGAGAGATTGCCGGCGAAGTGCTGCGCCTCGCCCGGCCGGCCGACTATGAACGCCAGCAGGATATCCGGGACAAGCGCGAGCCCGAGGTGTTCAAGCGTTGCAAAGAACTGATCAGCAGGCACGAACTTCCCATGAAACTGCGGGCGGTGGAACAGCTATTCGGCGGGCATAAGATAATTTTCTACTATCTGGCCGAAGGGCGGGTGGATTTCCGCAGGCTGGTGCGCGACCTGGCCAGCGAGTACTGCACCCGTATCGAGATGCGCCAGATCGGCGTGCGGGATGAGGCGCGCATATTGGGGTTGATAGGCCCCTGCGGGCATGAGCTATGCTGCCGGCGCTTCATGGCGACGCTGAAACCGGTGCCCATGAAGCTGGCCAAAGACCAAAAATCCACCCTGGACCCGGCGAAAATCAGCGGGCGCTGCGGGCGTCTGAAGTGCTGCCTCCGCTTTGAGGAAGAACAATACGAGGAATTGAAAGCCAACCTCCCGCGCCGCGGCGTCAGGGTCCGCACCGCTGAGGGCGAGGGCGACGTGGTGGATTACGAGATACTGGCGCAGACGGTGACCGTGGAGATGGAGGACGGGGCGCGCCAGAAATTCCCTGTTTCGGAGGTGGAAACGGTCGAGGACGAAAAGGAAACGTGAAACATCCGGATTGCTCGGGATATTTCACCTGCACAGACTACTTGACAGCATCAATGTCTAATATGGCTTGACATAGGGGCGGCGGGACCCTACACTTTCTTGATATGCGAGCCCGGAGTTCTCAGTGGACTTGAGAGAGGACAATCCATGCGACCACGAAAACTTGGAAGGATTATCATCATCGTCTTAATGGTTATGTGTCTGCTGACGGCGTTGATCTATACCATAAAGACCGTACATAAGCCTGAAGAACGCCTCCGCGGCATTGCCTACGCCGTAATGGCGCTTACCTTTGGGACGGTGTACCGATACCTGGAGGATTGATCCGGACATCTCAGGGAGTCCTTTTTTCGACGGCTCTGTCTGGATCGGGCGTCCATCTTGAGGCGGGGGGGTCTCGCCTCTTCCGAGTTTCGCTCGGAGCGCTTTTAGTCCTCCTCGAGCGGTGGCGCCTGCTCGCCGTTCCTCTCTGTCTGGCCCTTCTCCCCCTGGCGCGGGTTCGCGAAGAGGGGCTCTACGCTGATGATGTTGCCTCGCTTGCGCCGCGCGCCGGCGCCAGGGCCGCGCAGGGGGGCTGAAGGCGGCGGGACGCCGGACTCAGTCGCGCCGTAAAGGATCTGCTCCTGGATAGCGTCGAGGGCGGCAAGCGCCCTGCTTTCCACCGTGCTGAAGGAGTCGGTGACCTCCCGTCTGATCGCCTCGCGAAGCTCCACCTCGAGGGCCTCGAACTCGGTGCGCATCTGCTCCAGTCTACTGCTGAGCGTCTCAACGCGCTGAAGGGCCTGTCGGGCGCCGTCGGCCGTCGCGCCCAGCTCGTCCCGGATGGACTCGAGGTCTTTGGCAGCGGTGTCGAGGCGCCTTTTCGCCGCGTCGCCTTGCTTGTGGAGCTTGCGGAGTCTTTTCTCAAGGTCCTCGGCGCCGGCGGCCAATTGCTCTTCCGTCCGGCCCTCGACGGCTTGAAGGCGCCTGATGATGTCGTCGCGCACTCCCCGGACGTGTGTTTGCACGCCTTCCAGCCCGCCCCCGAGCGATCGGATGCGCTCCAGGAAGCGCTTCACCGGCACCATGAAGATCAGGCAGTAAAGTGCGACGATCAGTGAAAGACAGCTGAAGGCGGTGAGAATGCCAATTTGCAGCGCCGACATGTCAACTCCCAGCAAAACTCAGGCTCTGTTTTCTGCCTTCATCCTTTTACCTTCCGCCTTCATTTTCGTCTCGGCCGGTCAAGGCGCGGTTGACCCGTCGGAGGCGGCGAATCAATACGATTACCATTGCCAAAAGGGTCCCGCCCAGAGCCACCTGCCCCCATAGCTTATCCCGGCAGAAAACCGTCAGCGCGAAGAGGGCGGCAACGGCGACGAGTATAAGCGCGTCTTCCACATGTAGGGCGCGCTTAGCGTGACTTTGAGGATCGGGCACGGCGATCTCTCCATCGGCGATGATGGGCATCCGGCTCAGGCTATATTTTAGCGACGCGGGCGGCCCTGTCAACGCTGCGCGCTGCAACAGGCTGAGAAGTTAACGGGGATTCCGGATGGGGGACGCGCGCGGTGTGGGGCAAGGGATCAGGCGAACTCGAGCGCGTCGGACGGGGCGGGCCGGTAGTCCAGGGGTTCCATGCTATAGGCGCCACGCCCCTGGGTCAGGGAGCGGAGCCTGGTGGCGAAACCGAAGAGCTGCGCCAGTGGGGCCTCGGCGCGGAGCACCCGCAGAGGGCCGCGGACCTGCACGTTCTGGATCGAACCCCGGCTGCCGGTGATGTAGTTGATCACGTCACCGATTTTCTCCTCCGGCGCCACGATCTCCAGGCGCATGTATGGCTCGTAGAGACGGCAGCCTGCCTCCATCAGGGCGCGCCGCAGGGCGGAGGATGCGGCCGCTTCGAAGGCCAATTCTGTGGAATCCGTCGGGTGCATGTGGGCCTCCAGGAGCGTAGCCTTGACGTTGACGAGTGGGAACCCGTAGAGCTGGCCGGAGGGGTTCTGCGTCAAGGCCCTCTCGACCGCCCGGGCGAGGTGGAGGGGCAGAGCATCTCTTGGGGCCTGGTTTTCGAAGTCGAGCCCGGCCCCTTTCGCCGGCTCGAAGTGGATTACCACCCGGGCGAACTGCCGGCGCCCTTCGATTTCTTTCTCGAATGTTTCGTCCGTTGTGATGGCCCTTTCGAGGCTTTCCCTGTAGGAGACGCGCGGCTCGCCGATCCGGGCATCCACGTTGAATTCCCGCAGCAGCCGGTCCCGGATGATGTCCAGGTGCAGCTCGCCCATCCCGCTTATCAGGAGTTGCCCGGTCTGCTGATCGAGCGCCTGCTCGAAGGTTGGGTCTTCCCGGGCCAGCTCTTCGAGCGCTTCGTCCAGCTTCTTGCGCTCGGCCTGGGTTTTCGGCTCGATCGCCATGGAGATCACGGTTTCGGGGAACTGCATTCTTTCGTAAATCACCTGCTTACTGCGGCTGCAGAGGGTGTCTCCCGTGACGGTATTGCGGGGACCGACCAGGGCGACGATGGCGCCCGGCCCGGCCTGATGGAGCTGCTCCCGGCTGTTGGCGTGCATGCGATAGATGCGGTTTATCTGCTCGGCTTTCTGCTGATTGGCATTGTAGACGCGGGAGCGTTCCTTCAGAACGCCGCTGTATATGCGAGTGTAGAAGAGGTCGCCGTGTTTGTCGCTCTGGATTTTGAATGCCATGCCGCTGAAAGGTTCGTCCGGGTCTGGGCGGCGCTCGACGGTCTTGCCCGTTTTCGGGTCAGAGCCCAGTATGACAGGCACGTCGGCGGGGCAGGGCAGGTAGTAACCGATGGCGTCCAGGAGGCGCTGAATGCCGCGGTTTCGCAACGCAGCGCCGCAGAGCACCGGGAACAGATTCCCGGCGATGGTGGCATCCCGCAGCCCGGCATGGATCTCATCCGGCGTGAATGGCGCTTCCGCGAGGAATCTATCGGCCATCCAATCGACTTCTTCGCAGGCCGCCTCGATCATTTCGGCTCGCCAGCGCTCGACCTGCTCCCGATACTGCTCGGGCACTTCGCGCACCGCGTAGTGCGCGCCCTGGGTTTGCTCGTCGTAGATGATCGCCTCTCTGCTGACCAGGTCAATGACGCCCACGAATTCGTCCCCGCTGCGCAGTGGCAGTTGCACAGGCACGGCATTCGCGCCAAGGTGATCGCGAATCTCCTCCACAACGCGGAAGAAATCGCTGCCGACGCGGTCCAGTTTATTGACGAAGCAGATTCCCGGGGTGTTGTAGCGCTGTGCCTGGCGCCAGACCGTCTCGCTCTGCGCCTGGACGCCGCCGACGCCGCAGAAGACCATGACGACGCCGTCCAACACCCTGAGGCATCGTTCCACCTCGACGGTGAAGTCTACGTGCCCGGGCGTATCGATGATGTTTATCTGGATGCTCTTGCTGCGGCCGGACTTCCCTCCCCCGTTCGGGAGTTTCCAGTGGCAGGTGGTGGCGGCGCTGGCGATGGTTATGCCCCGCTCCTGCTCCTGGGGCTTCCAGTCCATTGTCGCGGTGCCATCGTCCACGTTGCCCATGCGGTGGAGACGGCCGGTGTAGTAAAGGATCCGCTCCGTGACGGTGGTCTTGCCGGCGTCTATGTGGGCGGCAATGCCGATGTTGCGCAGGTCGTGGATGTCCATTGGCGTTCCCTTAGCCGGGCATGTCACGAGCCTTTCCCGTCCAGCGGGCGCGCCGCAGGCGCGGGGTCAGGGCGGCCGGTTAGGCTCTGTCAACTTACAAATGACCTCTTCGTGCTGATTGAACCCCTGGTTATTGGGAGGCCACAGTCCCCAGACCTAGGTGATTCGACCTGCCATTCGTGGATTGACACAGCACTAGTGCCGCAGGAAGAAGTGGGCGAAGGCTCTGTTCGCTTCGGCCATTTTGTGGGCGGTTTCTCTGCGTTCGTAGGCCGAGCCTTGCCGCCGGTAGGCGTCGCTGAGTTCATCCGCCAGGCGCAGGTGCATTGGCCGTCCCTTCTTGGAGCGGGCGGCCTGAAGGATCCAGCGCATGGCCAGGGAGATGCGACGCTTCTCGTTGACTTCCGACGGCACCTGGTAGGTCATGCCGCCTATGCGCCGGGACCTGACCTCGATGATGGGGGCGACGTTGGATATGGCGGTTCTGAAGGCCTCCAGGGGGGCATCGGCGCCCACATGTTCGCTCATTATGTCGAGCGCTTTGTAAAAAATATCCTGGGCTACGCTTTTCTTGCCCCGGTCCATAAGACAGTTGATGAACTTGCTGACCAACTTGCTATCGAAGTGCGGGTCTGGTTCCAGGTAGGGGTCTGGAAAGTTGTATTCCTCGATCATGGGCTCTGGCCTTTAAGAGGGTTTTTTGGCGCCGTACTTGGAACGTCCCCGTCTGCGATCGGGCACACCCATCGTGTCGAGCGTGCCCCGGATGATGTGGTAGCGAACCCCCGGCAGGTCTCGCACACGGCCACCACGGATAAGCACGATGTTATGCTCCTGCAGGTTGTGCCCTTCGCCGGGGATATAAGCCGTCACCTCGCGGCCATTGCTCAGGCGGACCCGGGCGACCTTACGCAGCGCGGAGTTTGGTTTCCTCGGTGTCCGCGTGGTCACATACAGGCAGACCCCTCTCTTCTGAGGGCAGTTTTGAAGGGCCTGACGTTTCTGCCTGTTCGCTTTCTTGCTGCGTCCTTTTCGGACGAGTTGGTTAATCGTCGGCATGTTGGAACCCGGTCAAAGGATCAATTCTAAGGCCACGACTGGCTGACGGCAATGGAGTATCATTCTACACGCCGGAGACAGGTTCTTCAAGTTGCGACGTTTCCTCCCGGCGCGTGTCCACTTTCCCCAGGCCGGAGACGAGGTATTTGGGGAACCCTGTCCCCGATGGGATCAAGCGGCCGATGATGACGTTTTCTTTCAGCCCATTCAGCGGGTCAACGGCGCCTTGCAGCGCCGCCCTTGTCAGCACGCGGGTGGTATTTTGGAACGATGCGGCGCTGACGAAGCTATCGCTGGCGAGCGCGCCCTTGGTGATGCCCATGACGAGGGGGACGGAACTGGCGGGTTCGCCGCCTTGCTGAATGACTTTCTCGTTGCTGTCGCGGAAGGCGAACTTGTCGACCACCATATCCGGGAGGAATTCGGTGTCGCCGGGGTCTGTGATCTTCACCCGCCGGGTCATCTCGCGGATTAGGACTTCGAAATGCTTGTCATCGATTGTGGCGTTCTGGGCGCGGTAGACGTTCTGGATTTCCTGGAGGATGTAGTCGTGCAGCTCTTCCTCGCCGCGGATACGCATGATGTCATCGAGCACGAGCGGGCCGTCCACCAGGGGGGCGCCGGCGTTGACGTGATCGCCGCGTTTGACGCGCAGGTGTTTGCCGCCCGGGACGACATGTTCGGAACTGTAGCCCGTTTCCAGGTCTTCAACTTTGATCACCGTGCGGCCACGCTTTCGCTCAATCTCAGTCACGACGCCTTCGATTTCGCTCATCACGGCGGGGTTCTTGGGAGTGCGCGCTTCGAATAGTTCAGTCACGCGGGGCAGGCCGCCGGTGATGTCCTGGGTCCTCTGCACCTCTCGCAGTGTCCTGGCCAGGCGGGCGCCGGCTTTGATCTGCTGTCCATCTTCCACTTCGAGGAACGCTTTCTCCGGCAGCGGGTAGAGGCCCAGGATGTCCCCGCCTCCTCTTACTTCGATCAGGATTTGCGGGTGCATGTCACCCTTATGTTCCATGATGACCTTACGGGTTGTGCCATGGATGACGTCCTTCTCAATGCGGAGTGTCTTGCCCTGGACGATATCTTCGTAGCGGACCTTTCCATCGACTTCGGCCAGAATGGGGGTGTAGTGAGTATCCCAACCGACCAGTCTCTCGCCGCCGGAGACATGATCGCCCTCTTTGAGGAAGACTTCAGCGCCAAGGGGCACGGTGTGGCGTTCCAGATCACGCCCCTTCTTGTCGACGACCACGATGTCACCACGCCGGCTGATTGAGATGT
The DNA here is from genome assembly GCA_021161675.1 of Planctomycetota bacterium. Classification (GTDB taxonomy): domain Bacteria; phylum Planctomycetota; class Brocadiia; order SM23-32; family SM23-32; genus JAGHAF01. The sequence goes on from JAGHAF010000120.1 coordinate 14,433, forward strand.
TTCGGCCTTCGGGATTCTCCACCACGTTCAGCTCGTCGTATACGATGACGCCGCTGCGCCTGGCGACGATCTCGTTCTCTTCGGTTCCACCGACGGCCACCCCGCCGATGTGGAAGGTGGTCATGGTCAGTTGGGTGCCGCGCTCGCCGATAGACTGGGCCGCGATTATCCCGGTGGTCAGTCCGGGTTCGGCCATCTGTTTGGTAGCCATGTCCATGCCGTAACATCTGGCGCAGATGCCATGGCGCGACTCGCAGGTCAGGGGGGAGCGCACGCGCATTCTCATCCTTTCGTCCAGCTCTTCCAGGCGGCGGGCGATATCTTTGGTGATGAGCTGGTTTTCGCGGACGATTACCTCGTCGGTGACGGGGTGGATGATGTTGTCCCGCGCGATGCGGCCGGTGATGACCTCGTGGAGTGGGACGGCGATGTTGTCGCCACGCATCACCGGTCCTTTGGTGATGCCGTTGGCGGTGCCGCAGTCTTCTTCGGTAATGATAACGTTTTGCGCTACGTCGGCCAGGCGCCGGGTCAGATAGCCGGACTGCGCCGTCTTCAGCGCCGTATCGGCCAGGCCTTTTCGAGCGCCGTGGGTGGAGCTGAAGTACTCCAGCACGTCGAGGCCCTCGCGGAAATTGGCCTTAATGGGGGTCTCGATGATCTGGCCGCTGGGCTTGGCCATCAGGCCACGCATGCCTGCGAGCTGACTGACCTGGGCGGACTTGCCTCTTGCGCCGGATTCCATCATCAGGAACACCGGATTGAGGTAGTCTTCGCCCTCCCGCCTGTCGCTGCGAAGCTGCTCGAACATCTCTTCGGCGACCAGGTCGGTGGCGGCGCTCCATTCGTCGATGATCCGCTGTCGTCTTTCGATGTCGGTGATCGCGCCTTCACGGAAGGCCTGGGTGATTTTCTCGACCTCTTTTTCGGTGTCGTGGAGCACCTTCTCTTTCGAGGGTGGCAGGCGCAGGTCTTCCATGGCGAAGGAGATGCCCGCTTCAGTGGAGAAGTGGAAGCCCAGGTTCTTCATGTCATCCAGCATGTTCACGGTGGCCTCACGGCCCATGCGCTCGTAGCAATCGTCAATAGTGCGGCTCAGGCCCTTGCTTGCCAGCACGCAGTTGTAGAATGGCATTCCCTCCGGCATTATGTCGTTGAAGATGATGCGTCCAACCGTTGTCTCCAGCAGGCCGTCCAGCGGTTTGGTTTCTGCGGCCACGTCGTCCACCACCTCATGCACGTCCTTCGCCCTCACGCGAACCAGGGAGTGTATGCCGAGGCTGTCCTGTTGGTAAGCCATGTGGACTTCGTCAAAGCTGGCGAAGTTCTTAATGCGTTTTTGCTCGTTGCGCGGCCCCACCGTCAGGTAATAGCAGCCCAGCACGATATCGTGCGACGGGGCGATGATCGGCTGGCCGCTTTGGGGGCTGAACAGGTTGTGCACTGACATCATGAGGGTCTTTGCTTCCAGCTGGGCCTCGATACTCAGTGGCAGGTGGATTGCCATGGCGTCGCCGTCGAAATCTGCGTTAAAGCCGCGGCAAACAAGGGGGTGCAGGCGGATGGCGTTGCCTTCGACGAGGACCGGGTTGAACGCCTGGATCCCCATTCGGTGCAGTGTGGGCGCGCGGTTCAGGAGCACGGGATGGTTCTCGATAACCTCTTCAAGCACGTCCCAGACCTCTTCTGTCCGTTTCTCCAGCTCCTTCTTGGCGTTTTTGAGAGTCTCGGCGATGCCCTTCTCTTTGAGTTTGCGGATGATGAAGGGCTGATAGAGTTCGAGGGCGATCTTCTTGGGCAGGCCGCACTGATTGAGCGCCAGCTCCGGGCCTACCACAATGACGCTCCGCGCGGAGTAGTCCACCCGTTTGCCGAGCAGGTTCTCCCGGAATCGGCCCTGTTTGCCCTTGATCATGTCTGTCAGGGATTTCAGTGGGCGGTGGCTGCTGCCGAGCACGGAGCGTTTGCAGCGGCTGTTGTCGAACAGCGCGTCCACCGATTGCTGGAGCATCCGTTTCTCATTGCGGATGATCACGTCAGGCGCGTTCAGGTTCAGCAGTTTCTTGAGCCGGTTATTGCGGTTGATGATGCGCCGGTAGAGGTCGTTCAGGTCGCTGGAGGCGAAGTTGCCGCTGTCCAGCAGCACCAGGGGACGAAGCTGCGGGGGGATTACCGGCACCACTTCGAGCACCATCCATTCGGGTTTGTTGCCGCTGTTTCGCAACGCCTCCACTTCGGTGAGCTGTTTGATAATCTTTCTGCGCCGCTGCTTGGAAGTGGAACTCTTCAGGCCAGCCCTCAGCTCAGCCCTGAGCTGTTCCAGATCCATGTCTTCCAGGAATTTCCTGACCGCCTCGGCGCCCATTGACGCGTCGAAGGCCCGCTCGCCGTACTCCCTGCGGGCATCACGGTATTCTTCCTCGCTCAGAAGCTGTTTGTATTCAAGCGGCGTGTCCTTGGGGTCGGTGACGGCGTAGTTCTGGAAGTAGATAATTCTTTGTATGTCTGTGCTCTTCATCGCCAGCAGATTGCCCAGGCGGCAGGGCATGCTCTTGAAGAACCAGATGTGCACCACCGGCGCGGCCAGGTTGATGTGGCCCATTCGCTCGCGGCGCACCCGGCTGTGGGTGACTTTGACCCCGCAGCGGTCGCACACAATGCCCTTGTGTTTCATCCCGCGGTATTTCCCGCAGCTACACTCCCAGTCTTTCTCCGGGCCGAAGATGCGCTCGCAGAACAGGCCATCGCGTTCCGGGCGGTAAGTTCGGTAGTTAATAGTCTCCGGCTCGGTCACTTCCCCGTAGGACCAACTGCGAATATCTCCGGGAGAAGCGAGGGAAATCTTCACTGCTTTGAACTCGTTGATACGATCGTAGCCGCTCTTGGGCATCGGCGCCGGCCTCTGATCAAAAGTGAAGTGACTCTCTGATGGGGCGCGTTACAACCGTTCCTTTTCAAGGCGGATGTTCAGCCCCAGACCTCGTATCTCGTTGCAAAGGACCTCGAAGGCCACGGGCACGCCGGCTTCCAGCGTGTTCTGGCCTTTGACCATTGACTCGTAGATCTTGGTTCTGCCCTCTATGTCATCGCTCTTGACGGTGAGCAATTCCTGCAGCACGTGGGCTGCGCCGTAGGCCTCCAGAGCCCAGACCTCCATTTCTCCGAACCGCTGGCCGCCGTAGCGCGCCTTGCCGCCCAGAGGTTGCTGGGTTATCAGGCTGTAGGGACCGGTCGCCCGCGCGTGCACTTTGTCGTCCACCAGGTGGTCCAGCTTCATCATGTACATGTAACCGACGGTGACACGCTGATTGAACGGCGCGCCCGTCCTTCCGTCGTAGAGGACGGTCTGGCCGTCTTCGGGCAGGCCGCTCTCCCTGAGACACTGGCGGATCTCCAGTTCGGTCGCGCTGTCGAAAGCGGGAGTCACCGCCCGGAATCCGAGCGCCTGCGCGGCCCAACCCAGGTGTGTTTCCAGTATCTGGCCCACGTTCATGCGGCTGGGCACTCCGAGTGGGTTCAGAACTATGTCCACCGGCGTGCCGTTCTCCAGGAAGGGCATGTCTTCTTCCGGCAATATCTTTGAAATGACGCCCTTGTTGCCGTGACGGCCGGCCATTTTATCGCCGACGGAAAGGGTGCGCCTGCAGGCCACGTAGACTTTCACCATTTCCAGGACGCCGCTGGGCAGCTCATCGCCCGTGGTGTACTCCATCAGGCTGCGCTCGCGCAGCTCGCGCAGTCGTTCGAGCTTGTCCGCGTAGGGCTCGTAGGCCTTGAGGATTTTGGAGTGGATGCGAGCCCCGCCCAGGTCCATGCTGCGGGGCAGGAACTCCTCGTACAGAGCTACGATATCCTTGGGGCGCAAATCGGGGGTGATTTCGAAGACACGGCCGCTGCGAGCGTCGACCAGTGTGCGTCCGGCGGCGTCTTCCATGGCCTTGACGGCCTGCTGGAAGAGCTCTGCGATCTGGCGGTCGGCCTGCTCTCGAATCTCCTTCGCCCTGGCGTCGCGGCTCTGGCGTTCTTCGGCGCTAAGGTAGGAGCGGCGGCTGAACTTCTCCGTTTTCACCACGACGCCTTCTGTTCCGCTGGGCACGTGGAGGGAGTCGTTTCGCACGTCCTCGCCCGCCTTGCCGAAGATTGCGTAGAGCAGTTTCTCCTCGGGGGTCAGTTCGCTGCGGCTCTTCGGGGCCACCTTGCCGACCATGATGTCCCCCGGCTGGACCCAGGTGCCTTCCAGGATCACGCCGTCGCTATCCAGATTGCGCAGCTGGTATTCGGAGACGTTGGGGATGTCGCGCGTGAATTCTTCCCTGCCGAGTTTGGTCTCCCGGATTTCCGCCTCGAACTGCTCGATGTGCACGGAGGTGAAGGCGTCCGTTTTCAGGAGGCGCTCGCTGATCAAGATGGCGTCCTCGAAGTTGTATCCCTCCCACGGCATGAAGGCGACCAGGACGTTCTTGCCCAGCGCCAGTTCGCCATTGCTGGTGGCGGCGCCGTCGGCCAGCACGTCGCCGACTTTCACCTTCTGGCCCGGTACTACGACGGGCCGCTGGTTCAGGCAGGTTTTCTGGTTCAATGCCTTGAATTTCCTGAGCCTGTACTCCCGTTCGTCTACGACAACCCTGCTGCTGTCCGCGAAGGTGACGACGCCCGCATTCTCAGCGAGCACGACCATGCCGGAGTTCTTTGCCACGGCTTTTTCCGTCCCCGTAGCCACCAGCGGGGGCTCGGTGGTCATCAGTGGCACGGCCTGCCGTTGCATGTTGGAGCCCATCAGGGCGCGGTTCGCGTCGCTGTGCTCGAGGAAAGGAATAAGGCTTGCGCTGACGCCCACGATCTGCTGCGGGGAAACGTCCATGTAGTCGACGCGTTTCGCCTCGACGTAAGAGAGGTCTCCCCCGTGCCGCACTACCACGGAGTCGTTCGGCCTCACGCCGCGCAGGCTGCCGGCCGGCACGATGTAGGCGTCTTCTTCTTCGTCGGCCCGCAGGTAATGAATCTGATCGGTGGGTTTCCCGTTTTTCACCGCCCGGTAGGGCGTCACCAGGAATCCGAACTCGTCCACGCCCGCGTAGACGCTCAGCGAGGTGATCAGCCCGATGTTGGGGCCTTCCGGGGTCTCAATGGGGCAAATGCGACCGTAGTGCGACATGTGGACGTCGCGCACCTCGAAGCCGGCTCGCTTTCGGTTCAACCCGCCGGGACCCAGCGCGCTCAGCCGACGTTCATTGGTCAGCTGGCTCAGCGGATTGGTCTGGTCAACTATCTGCGAGAGTTCGCTGCGCCCGAAAAAATAGTTAATTGAGGCGCTGACCGTCTTGCTGTTGATAAGGCTCCTGGGGGTCAGGTTCTCAACGTCTTTGAGGTTTATGCGGTCCTGCACCGTACGCTGCATCTTGAGGAACCCTTTTCGCAGTTGCGCGCTGGCCAGTTCGCCGATGGTGCGAACGCGGCGGTTGCCCAGGTGGTCAATGTCGTCCACCTGGCCTTCGCCGGCTCGCAACCGCATGATGTACTTGACGGCGTTTATCAGGTCTTCCGGGCGCAGGCATTGCTGCTCGATGGGCACGTTCTCGCCGAATTTGCGGTTCATGCGGAAACGCCCCACGGCGCCAAGCTGGTATCGGCTGGCGCTGAAGAATTTCTCCTGCAGCATCTGCTTGGCTTTTTGGATGGTGAAGGGGGTTCCCGGGCGCAGCTTGCCGTAGAGTTCTTTGACGGCGCTCTCGTGATCGCTGCTGCGGTCCCTGGCAAGGGTGTTCAGAATGAGCGGGTCGAAGTCTTTGGGCAGCGCTTCCAGCGATCTGACACCCGCTTCCGCGAGTTGCTGAGCGGTTTCCTCGGTGATTGTCTCCCCCGCCTCAATCAGCGTCAGTTCGCCCTCATCGAGGGCAATCGTGTTCGCGCTGACGCGCTCTCTCAGCCTGGCGCCTGCAGTGCCCGGGGTGAATTTGATGGTTTCCACGTCGTAGAACAGCTTGAGCAACTGTTCGTCAGTGTCGCAGTCCTCGTTGAGGGCTCGCAGCAGAAGGGTGATGGGCTGTTTGCCGCTCTGGTCGAGTTTGCAGACCAGCCGGTCGCGGCGGTTCACTTCCATCTCTATCCAGCTCCCCCTCTGGGGGACGATGCGGCATAAGTGGAACACGCGGTCGCCCATCAGTTCACGGTTGAAATCGCAGCCCGGCGAACGGTGCAGCTGGCTGACGATCACCCGCTCGGCGCCGTTGATGATGAATTCGCCTCCGCCCAGCATAATGGGCATCTCGCCCAGGTAGACCTCCTCTTCCAGCGTTTCCTGCGGTTTGTGCAGGCGCACGCGGATGTAGAAGGGCCGGCCGTACGTGAGCCGCAGCTGCAGGCATTGCTCCGGCAGATACCGGGGCTTGCCCAGCTTGTAGCCAAGCATCTCGAGACGAACCCCCTTGGCTTCGTTTTCGATAGGGAATATCTCGTCCAGTATTTCCTGCAATCCGACGCTTTTCCTCTTGTCGGGCGGCACGTCGGGCTGCAAGAACTCTTTATAGGAATCCTTTTGGACACTGGTAAGGTCCGGGATATCTACCGCGTTGCCCAGCTTAGAGAAACTACGCATTTGCATGCTCTTGATCACTCCGCTGACGCTTAAATGTTAGACCCGTACGGACGTGATACCCCCGGGAAGGCCGGCGGTTGGTTCGGCGGAGGGCACAATACGATTGTGCCAGCCCGCCCTGTAAGCAAAGGCTGCTTGAAGACCTGATCCACGAGAGCCGTTCTTCCCCCCTGCTGGTTTATTCCGGCTGGACCTCCGCCACTGCGCCGGCTTCCGAGAGCGCCTTTACGCACGCTTCGGCGTCTTCTTTCGAAAGGCCTTCTTTAACGATGGACGGAACGCTTTCGACCAGGTCCTTGGCTTCCTTCAGCGCAAGGGTGGTCTCGGAGCGAACAGCCTTGATGACCTGGATTTTCTGATCGCCATAGCTCTTCAGTTGCACCCTGAAAGAGGTGGGTTCGGCCTCCTCTTCCGCCTGCGCTGCGCCCGCGGCCGCCGGCATAGCCATCGGCACGGCCGCCTCAATGCCGAACTCCTCTTCGAACGCTTCCACCAGTTCGTTCAGCTCCAGAAGCGTGAACTCGCTGAGTTTCCCAATAATATCCTGCACCTTCTCCGAGAATGCCGGGCTCTCTTGCTCTGCTGTGGCATCGGCCATCGCTCAGACCTCCTGTTTGCTTGAGTTTTCTTCTTCCATTCTTTCCCGCAGTATGTTCAGCCCGCGCACAAAGGCCCGCGGCCTGGACAACAGCCCGTAGGCCAGCCGCCGCAGCGGCGCCTTGAGCATGCCGGCCAGTTGCGCGAGCAGCGTCTCGCGGCTCGGTATTTGCGCGAGTTTTTCGACCCTGGCGGCGTCCACGACTTTGCCCTCTACGTATCCGCCGCGCAGCCGGAGCGCCGGACAGATTTCGGAGGCGTCCTTGAATGCCCTGGCGGCGGCGGGGGCGTTCTGCGCCTGGATGATGGCGATCGTTCCCTTCAGCAGGGAGGCCACTTCCTGCGCGCCGAGCCGTTGCAGCGCCAGCGAGAAGAGCGCATTCTTCACTACCGTCATCCGGCCGCCTGCCATTCGTATGCTGTTTCGGGCGCGGCGCGCGTCGTCCGCGGCCATTCCTTCGTAGTTCGCCACAACGCAGCCTGTTTCCTTTATGTCCCGGAACTGATTCTCAAGCTCCGCAAGCATCAGATCGTTGATTCTTCGCGACATTACCGCAAGCTCCCGCTGTGGGTTTGATCTATTTCCACCTTGACGGCAGGGCTCATCGTTGAACTCACGTAGACTTTTCTCAGATAGCGCCCTTTCGATCCGGCGGGTTTGAGCCTGCGCAGCTCGTCGAGGAAGGCCCTGACGTTCTCGACCAGATCCTGGATGTTGAACGAACGCTTGCCCACCGGCGCGTGCACGTTCCCGCCGGCGTCGTTGCGGAATTCTATCTTGCCTGCTTTGAACTCGCTGACGGCCTGGCCGATGTCTTCCCTGACGGTGCCGCTCTTTGGGGAGGGCATCAGTCCCCGGGGGCCGAGGTGTCTGCCCAGCCGCCCGATACGGCTCATCATGTCCGGTGTGGCGAGCGCCACGTCGAAGTCAGTGAACCCGCCCTCTACCCGCTCGATCAGCTCATCGGCGCCCACGTGGTCCGCGCCCGCCTGCCGGGCCTGCTCTGCGCCGGAGCCCTCCGCGAACACCGCCACCGTTCGGCTCTGGCCGGTGCCGTGAGGCAGTGCGATGGCGCCGCGCACCTGTTGATCGCTGTGGCGCGGATCGATGCCCAGCTGCACGGCGCACTCGACGGTTTCGTCGAAGTTGACGGATTCCATTGATTTTACGACCTCGACGGCTTCTTCGAGCGAGTAGAGTCGGCTCTTGTCGACTCTCTGATGCGCCCTCTGATATCTGTGACTTTTGTGGGTCATGTTTCGCCCATTCCTATGTGAGCCGCGGTTGGGGTTCTTCGTCGCTATTGCTCTACGACCTCTATGCCACAGCTGCGCGCAGTGCCTTCGATGATGTGTGTGGCGCTCTCCAGGTCGCCGGCATTGAGGTCTGCCATTTTCTTCTCGGCGATTTCTCTGGCCTGTTTGCGCGTGATGGTTCCCACCGTCTCACGTTTGGGATTGTCGGCCCCCTTGACGATTCCGGCTGCCCGCTTCACCAGGTAGGAGGCGGTGGGCGATTTGACCTCGAACTTGAACGAGCCGTCCCGGTAAACCTGGATTACCACCGGAAGCGGGACGCCCATCTGGTCGCGGGTATGCTCGTTGAACTGGTTGATGAACCGTCCTATTTCGACCCTGTGCTGACTCAGGACAGGTCCCAGTGGCGGCGCCGGATTGGCCTGGCCACCGGTCACTATCACTTTGACAACCGCAGTCGCTTTGGCGCGTTTGGCCATCTTTAGCCTTCCTCAACCTACATTCTGTTTCACCAACACTCCAGAACAGGAGGGCAGCCACCTGTCTGCGCTTCCTGAGCGCTGATTCCTGCAAGGGCTCAGAGACGTTCCACCTGCCAGTATTCGAGTTCGACCGGCGTGGATCGGTTGAAGATGTTGATCACAACCTTCACCTTCCCGCTGGCGGGGTTGATCTCCTCGACGTGGCCTTCCACATCTTGGAAGGGGCCTTCCTTGATCCGGATCATCTCGCCTTCATTCAGATCAATGTCCAGTTTGGGAGCTTCGGCTTCGATCTCTTCCGTGCGGCCCAGTAAGCGGGCGACCTCTTCATTGCGCATGGGCCAGGGGCGCTCCGCGCCGATAAAATCGCCGACGCCGTTGGTCTCTCGGATCAATTGCCAAAGTTGGTCCGGGATGTGATCATGCTCATCCACCTGCACCTGGACGATAACATAGCCGGGGAATAGCTTCCTCTGCACAACTTCCCTCTTGCCCTCTCGCATCTCCGTGACCGCTTCGGTGGGCACGAGCACCTCGGGCACTCTGTCGTGCATCTGGTTCATCTCCAGCACACGCACCAGGTTGCTGCGCACCCGCTCCTCCCGATTGCTTTGCACCCGGAGGACGAACCACTGTTGGGCTTTACTGCCGTTTTGCTGATCGCATTCAATTTCCGTCATAACTTTTCGTCCGACACCGGGCGGGTTCGCCCACCTCGCTATTAGTCATGTTCTGCGCGCCGAGGCCGCCCGCTATCCGGGCAGCACCTGAAAGGTCTTCATCACGAAGGCCCAAACCAGGTCGATTACGAATAGGGCCGCTCCCAGCAGCACAATGGACACCAGCACGGCGGTGGTGGAGCGGCTCAGCTCCTCCCCACTCGGCCATGATACTTTTTGCAGCTCCGACTGCGTTTCTATCAGCAGGTCAATCACACCATGAACCCGTTTGTCAATCCCTGCAATCCCTGTGTTGGGACCGACGGTCAGCAACAGGATAATGGCGCCCAGGGCTATGAACAGCCCGCCCGCCAGGACAACCGACTGCGAGACAGTGAGCCCGAGCCACCTGAAACTCGCCTCCAGGGGTCTGGCGTTGTAAAGGCGTACGCTGGCGAACAGCGCCAGAACAAGAAGGGCTCCTGCCGCCGCGCCTCGCGCGTGAACTCCCTGATTGGGTCTATAAGGACTCAACGTAATGGATGCAAACAGTTGGAGGTTGCTCGAGCCCGCTGGCTCAGCGCCGTCTCGGGGCTCGCAGCCACATGGCAGGCCAGGAGGGACTCGAACCCCCAGCCGCCGGTTTTGGAAACCGGTGCTCTGCCAATTGAGCTACTGGCCTGAATCAAAGCGTTCTCTTTCCCAGACCTCACCCGGAAGCGGCGGCTTCTGGTGTTGCCGTTCTATTTGCGTTTCTGCCGGTGCGGGGTGTGTCTGCGGCACCATCGGCAGTGTTTCTTCAATTCCAGCCGTTTGCCTCCACGCGTTTCCGTGGATGTCCGGTAGTTCTCTTTACCGCATTCCGCGCACTGGAGTGTGACGTACTGACGCATGGGCCTCACTCGATAATCTTGGTGACTACACCCGCGCCGACGGTCAGGCCGCCTTCGCGAACGGCGAAGCGCAACTGCTCTTCCATTGCAATGGGCGTGATCAGGTTCACCTGCAGGGTCACGTTGTCGCCGGGCAGCACCATGTCTACGCCTTCGGGCAGCGTGATCGAGCCGGTTACGTCCGTGGTCCTGAAGTAGAACTGCGGCCTGTAACCGGTGAAGAATGCCTTGTGCCTTCCGCCTTCCTCCTTGGTCAGAACGTAGACCTCGCTCTCGAATACTGTGTGCGGCGTGACGGAACCGGGCTTTGCCAGCACCATGCCGCGCTGCAGTTCGTCTTTCTCAACACCACGCAGCAGCACGCCGATGTTATCTCCGGCCTGGCCGGTGTCCAGTGTCTTACGGAACATCTCAACGCCCGTGGCTACGGTCTTGCGGGTCTCGGGGTGGATGCCCACGATCTCGACCTCGTCGCCGACGCTAACCTGGCCGCGCTCCACGCGGCCGGTGCCGACCGTTCCGCGCCCCTTGATGCTGAAGACGTCTTCCACCGGCATCAGGAAGGGAAGGTCAATGGGCCGTTCCGGCTCGGGGATGTAGTCGTCGATCGCTTCAAGCAGCTCCACGATCGCCTGTACGTTTTCGTCTTCTTCGGGGTTTTCCAGCGCCTTCAGGGCCGAACCGTGGATGACGGGAATCTCGTCGCCGGGGAAGTTGTAATCGTTCAGAATATCCCTGACCTCAAGCTCGACCAGTTCCAGCAGTTCGGGGTCGTCGAGCTGATCGGTCTTGTTCAGAAACACGACGATGGCCGGCACGTTCACCTGGCGGGCCAGCAGCACGTGCTCTTTAGTCTGCGGCATCGGCCCGTCGGCCGCGCTGACCACCAGGATCGCGCCGTCCATCTGGGCCGCGCCGGTGATCATATTCTTGATGTAATCGCGGTGCCCCGGACAGTCCACGTGGGCATAGTGCCGCTTCTCAGTCTCGTATTCGACGTGCTGAGTCTGGATCGTGATGCCACGTTCCCTCTCCTCGGGGGCGTTGTCGATGCTATCGAACGTGCGGTATTCCGCCAGTCCCTTCTTGCTGAGGTAAAGGGTCATGGCGGCGGTCAACGTGGTCTTGCCGTGATCCACGTGCCCGATGGTCCCCACGTTCAGGTGTGGCTTGGTCCTTTTGAAATCCTCCTTAGCCATTATCCGCTTGTTCCTCCAAAAGTCGTGTGTCATCTAAAATGCGAATCCACGGGACATTTACAGCCAAATCCCATTCGGGATCGGCGCAGAAAACCTGCTCCGGGCAAATGCCCGTCCCCGATGGGGAACCGCTGCAGCTCTCCAGACCGCATCGCGCGGCGCCAGGGGCTTCCCTGGACCGCGGCAATGAATGGAGCTGCTGATGGGGCTTGAACCCATGACCTCGTCCTTACCAAGGACGCGCTCTACCACTGAGCTACAGCAGCGCCGCCGGCTATGCGCTTCTGACAGCGCAACTCTCTGGTGAATTGCGACGGAAACACCCCGGTTACGAGCAGCGAGAAATTGCCGCGATCCGCGGGCAAAGAATTAACGTATAAAGCCGAATAAGCCAATCGTAGCATACCTCCACTGCGCCGTCAAGCGAAAGTGAATCCTTTTTTTGCCCCTGCGACTTGGCGCCGCGGAGAAATCCAAAACCGCCCCTCTGCAGCGCACGCTACAAGAAAAACTAGAGCGGGCGATGGGATTCGAACCCACAACAACTGGCTTGGAAGGCCAGAACTCTACCAATTGAGTTACGCCCGCATCATCACCATGGTGGGCAGGGGAGGATTCGAACCTCCGAAGGCATCGCCAATAGATTTACAGTCTATCCCCTTTGGCCGCTCGGGAACCTGCCCTTCCTCGCTTTGGGGCTGGAGCTAGTGAGGGGAATCGAACCCCTAACCTGCGGTTTACAAAACCGCTGCTCTACCGTTGAGCTACACTAGCGTCACGCGCCACGCCACTATATCAGATTCCTCGTGACTTTCAAGTGGGCGCAAAAGCTGAATGGGAAAATGGCCCCGCCACACCAAGGCGCAAATCGCCCAAGTCCCATGGCCCTTCGGCAAGGATCGGACAGGCGGACGCGCAACCGGCTCGCCTCAGAAGGCTATTTCCCCTGCAGCACGCCCACCAAAGTCCGTTTCAGCTTATCCGACGAGTAAGGTTTCTGCACGAAAGCGGCCGGCTTGAGCCCGGAGAACTGGCGATCCACCTCATCCTCCGTATAACCGCTGGAAAGTATGATCGGCAGATCGCTTCGCATCTCACGAAGTTTCTCGAAAGTGCCCTTGCTGCTCATCCCCGGCATGGTCATGTCCAGCAGCACGGCGACCACTTCGTCTCCGTTTTCCCTCATGAACTCAATGGCCTGCTCCCCGCCCTCGACGCTGTGGGCGTCAAAACCCATTCTCGCAACCATGTGGGAGACCACGGACCTGACCGTTTCCTCGTCGTCCACGATCAGGACCATCCCGGCGCAATCGAACTCTTCTACTGACGGAATGACCTCAGCAAGCATTCTCGTCCTTCGCCCGAGCGCAGCGGGGAACAGCACCTCGAAGCTTGTCCCCTTGCCCTCCTCGCTGGAGACTTTGATAGTGCCGTTATGCGCCCGCACGATGCCGAGCGCCGCCGCCAGCCCCAGTCCTCGCCCTGTGAACTTCGTGGTGAAGAACGGGTCGAACATATGGCGTATCACTTCCTCCCTCATGCCGCAGCCTGTATCCGTGACCTCCAGCGAAACATAGAGCTTCGCAGAGCTGTCCCCCCGGAGGCAGGCATCCTCGAAGTACTCCGTGTCGGGGCTCTTCGATTTGGTGCGGATGGAGATGGTTCCCTTCTCATCCCCTATGGCCTCCGAGGCATTGGTGACCAGGTTCAGGACGATCTGTTTGAGCTGGACGGGATCTGCCTTCATCAGCGGCGGCTCCTCTTCCAGGTCCAGCTTCAGGGCGATGGTCTTGCTGATCGCGGTTCCCAGGAAATCTACCAGGTTTTCAATGAGTTCGGAGAGGTCCACCTCTTCCAGCGCGAACTGCGCCCTGCCGGAATACGCCAGCATTTCATTTGCCAGTTCGGCGGCGTGGCGCGCGGCCTCTTCAGCCCTTTCGACGCTTGGCCTGGCGGGATGTTCCGCCTCCAGGTCCAACAGCGCCAGCCCGCTATTGCCCAGCACTCCTGTGAGCAGGTTGTTGAAATCGTGGGCGATCCCGCCGGCGAGCACGCCCAGGCTTTCCAGTTTCTGCGCCTGCCTCATGCTCTCTTCCAGACGGCGTTGCTCTTCCTCCGCGTTCTTTCGGGCTGTGATGTCGCGGGCGATCATGGAGATGGCGGCAACTTCGCCGTCGGCCGCCACTATGGGTGACATCGTGAAGGAGACGCTGAGCTCATGTCCATCCTTGCGGCTGTGGATTACCTCCTGGTTCTTGACGCTGATGCCACCGGCGGCGCGCCGCACCGCCCCGCTGAAGGCCTTGCCATGTTCGGGGGCGGCCAGTATTTCCACCGGCTGCCCGCTGACCTCCACCTCGCTGTAGCCATACATCCTCTCGGCGCCCGGATTCCAGCTCAAGATCGATCCGTCAAGCGACAGCCCTATCACCGCGTCGTCAGAAGAGGCGACCAGGGACGCCCAGTGGCAGAAAGCTTCCTCGACCCGCCGTTCCTGGTCCGGGAAGGCGTTGGTGATGAGCAGCGCGACCACATTGCCCTGCGCGTCTTTGAGCGGTAGTTTGCTCTGCCGCAACGTGCCCTTCCCGCTAACCCCGCGCAAAACCTGCACAATTGGCTCACCTTCTTCGATGACCTTCCTGTCGTATTCCCGGTACTTCTCAGCCTTCTCGGAGCGATAGAGGTCGTAGTCCGTCTTGCCCGGGATATCCTCCGGTTTCATTCCCGCCGCCCTCGCGAACGCGCGATTCGCGAACAGAAACCTCAACTCCGCGTCCTTGACGAACACTTCCTCGTCCCGCAGGCCCAGGAAGTTGCGCACCGACCTGCCCGCCTGCCGCAGCCCATCTTCGGCCTCCCGGCGCGCGGTTATGTCCCGCGCCACCGTGGATATCCCGTTCACTTGCCCGGTGGCCTCCACGATGGGCGCCATCGTCAGGGCTACGTATTTACGGGAGCCGTCCCGGGTCATACACGTCGTTTCGTAGTGGGAGACTTCTTCTCCGGAGACCACGCGCTCGATGGAACGTCTCAGGCCATCCTGCTCTTCGGCTGGGAAAATACCGGAGAACGGGCGTCCGGTTATCTCGTCAGCGGCGTAGCCGTATATCTGCTCCGCCGCAGGGTTCCACGTCAGAACGGCGCCGTCCCGTCCCAGCCCGACAATGGCGTCGCGGGAGGCGGAGGCCACGCTGGCCCACTGCGAGAGCGCAGCTTCGGCCTGGACTTGCGCGCTGACGTCACGCACGATGGTGAGCAACCCCATTAGCTCTCCGTTGCTGTCCCTGATAGGCGCCTTAATCACTTCCCGCCAGACATCTTGACCGTCGGGCGCCTTACCAAAGGCGTTGAACAAGCAAGGCTCCCTGCTCTGAAGCGCCAGCTCGTCTTCGGCCCTGAAACGGTCGGCGGCCTCTCGTTGGAACAGTTCGTGATCTGTCTTGCCGATTATCTGCTCTTGCGGTCTGCCGAGGGCGTCCAGGGCGGGGCCGTTGAGCCAGACGTAGCGCAGCTCTTCGTCCTTGTAGGACAGCAGAAGCGGGGGCAGGCCGGAGGGGCGTTCTTCCATTCTTACGTACTGTCGCAGGGCGAGCTCAGCCCTCTTCCTGCCGGTGATGTCACGGACCGTGCCCACCAATGCCGCTGGCCTCCCCTCGGCGTCGCGGGTGACCGTTCGGTTATCGCTGAGCCATACGTAATCTCCGTCCTTCCTCTGGATGCGGTACTCCACTGCGGGCTCCAGCTCCCCCCTCTTGGGGTCCTGTAGCGATGTTCTGAGCATTCGCCCGAACTCATCCCTGTCCTCCGGATGGATGCGGCGGTAAAGCTCCCGGGCGCCCATGGCGACAAGTTCGGCCGGGGTGAAACCCAGCAACTTCTCCACGGACGGGCTGACGAAGCTGAAATTCCCCCTTCCCAGGTCCACCTTATAGGTCACGTCTCTGACGCTCTCCAGTATCGCGCGGAACTTCTGGGCGCTGTTGCGAAGCGCTTCGGTCGTTCGCACCCGCTCGGTCACGTCCCGCGCCACACTCAGAATCGCCGGCTGGCCTTCGAACTTGATGAGGCACTCGTTGACTTCCGCGTCTATCCGGCGCCCGGAGCGGGAGACGTAAGCTGTCGAGAAACTATTGGATACGTCCCGCAGGGTGTGTCCGACACGGTCTTCGACCAGCCTGACGTATTCGGGGGCGAGAATATCTTCCAGACGTTTGCCCACTAACTCATCCGGCGTCCAGCCCAGCCGTTGGGCTCCGATATCGTTTATGTGCAGGATGTAGCCTCTCAGATCATGTACGAGAACCGACTCCGGGATGTTGCGAAACAGGGTCCGGAAGCGATCTTCGCTTTCCAGCAGCGCCTGCCGAGCCTGCTGGCGTTGAACTATCAGCTCTCTCTCGTGAAGGGCGTAGCGCAGGCTCCTCTCGAGCACTTCTGTGTTGAAGGTGTCCTTGAGCAGATAGTCGTTGGCGCCGGCCTTGATTACCTCGACGGCCGAACGCACGTCGTCCATGATGGTAAGGACGATAACGGGCAGGTGGGCATACCGGGTGCGGATGGAGTTGAGCATGCGCTTGGGCGAGGGGCCGTCGGCGAGCCTCAGGTCCAGAAACACCACGTCCCAGTCCTTCTCGTCCAGTTTATGATCCGCATCATCCCAGTCACTGGCGCGCACCACGCTCAGCGCGAAGGACTTACACGCCGCGGCGTGCCTGTTGAATATGGTCGCGTCCTGCGAATCGTCCTCTATCAGGAGGATGTCGAGTTGCCTGACCGCGCTCATGTTTTCCCACCAGAATGTTGGGAGTTTGGCAGGCCCCTACGCCTGCCTTTCAGTTATCTGCCGGGGCGCCTTCGCCCGCCACAGGGCTTCCGTAGACCGCCACGCAATCCCGCCCCGCCCTCTTGGCGCCGTACATCGCCTCATCGGCCCTGTGCATCAGCTCGTCCAGCGTGATGTCCGGTTCCCACGAGGCGACGCCTACGCTGACGGTCGGCATGGGAGGAGGCAACTGTTTGACCGACTCTCTCAAATTGGCGGCCACCCGGCGTGCCCCCACTGTTTCGGTTTCCGGCAGTATAATGCAGAATTCCTCCCCGCCATATCGGGCAACGAAGTCAGTGCGCCGCACATTGCGACGCAATGCGGCGGCGCATCGTTTCAGCGCTTCGTCCCCGGCCTGGTGCCCGTAGCGATCATTGACCTCTTTGAAACGGTCCATATCCACCATCAACACCGCGAAAGGCTGCTTTGTGCGCTCCGAGCGTTGCAGCTCTTCCTGGAGCTTCTCCATGAAGGCCCTTCGGTTGGCGACGCCCGTCAGCTCGTCCGTGACGCTCAGCCGGGCCAGCTTCTCGACCATGCGCTGGCGGTCTTGCTCCAGGTTGTGACGGCGCCGGGCGTATCGAATCGTCTGTTCCAGGACGGCGGTTGAGAGGTTTTCCTTCACCAGGTAGTCGTACGCCCCGGCCTTCATGGCTTCCACCGCCTTCGTTTCATCGCCCGAGCCGGTGACGATGACGACCGGGACGTCCGATCCGTTCTCGCTCAGATGCGCCAGCAAGTCCAGACCATTGCCCTCGGGGAGCATCAGGTCGAGAAACACCAGATCGAACTCCTTGCTCGACAACAGGGATTTCGCTTCGCCCATGGTCGCTGCGCGCGTAGCGCTAACCGGCTTGCGCATCTTCTCCATGTAGCGAAGGAATATCGCAGCGTCCCCGTCGTCATCCTCCACAACGAGTATCCGCATCCCTTTTTCCCGCGCCACGTTGCCTTGCCTCTCACCCTATGTCGGGATCTCGGCGGTATAAAGCCAGTAGCGACTGATATTGATGACCGCCTGTAGGAACTTGTCATACTCCACAGGCTTGGTGATGTATGTGTTGGCGCCCCTGTCGTAGCAGCCCAGGATATCAGCGTCCTCGTTGGACGTGGTCAGTATCACCACCGGTATGCGCCGAAGGTCCGGGTCTTGCTTGATCTCGCTGAGCACTTCCCGTCCGTCCAGGCGCGGCAGATTCAGGTCCAGCAGGATCAACCCCGGCCTCCGCGTCTTGCAATAGCGGCCAGTCTGCCGGAGGTATTCCATCGCCTCCTCGCCGTCACGCACCACGCGAAGCGGATTAGCGATCCGTCCCTTCTGGAACGCCCGCTTGGCGATCTGGACGTCTTCCGGATCATCTTCCACCAGTAAGATGTCAACCATTTGTATCGAAGCAGCCACTGAGGTCTGTCCTCATCGAGAGACTTCGGAGCAGAGGGAAGGGCGAACAGAAACGCGCGCCTACGCCACCGCCTCACCTCTGCCCTCCGGCCCTTGTCATTGTAAGATGAAATGTCCTATCGCGCAACGAATTCTAGACGGCCCTCGCGATGATCCAATCAAGACGGGCTCTCTTGCTCGCCCGCTCTACCTTACCCCCTCGACTGCGGGAGCAAAACGGCGCTCAGGGGGTTTCTTTTTCCCGTGCCAATCTTCAATCCCGCTCCGTCCTAACAGTGGCGACAGGCCCGGCGCTAAACCGCTGCTGAAGCGGCTCTTATGCCGACACAGCCTCTTCCAACGTTACGTCACTTCAGCCGCGCCACAGCTCTACTTGTCTTGGGGTGGGCCGATGCGCTAAGGTGACTCGCAACGTAGTGTGTTATTTTCCATAACTCGCATCGGGCGATCGAAAGGGGACTATACAACATGAAACTGAAAGAAGCGCAACTGCTGGGCGTCCTGGCGGTTATCGCAATTGGCATTGTTCTGCTGTGCACGTGGGGACAGCAGCCGCCGGCTACCGATGAAGTGGCTGTTCAGGACGAGCCCCCCGAGGCGGCCTCCGATACCGGGAAGACGTTCTCCGCTCTCTACGACGAATTGTTCGACCAGGGCGCCGCCGGCGAGCCGCAATCCACGCCAATTGCCGAGGAACAGCAGCAGTACAATATCGTAGTGGGCCCTGGCCAAACGACGGCGTCCGAAGAAGTGAACGAAGATGCTGCGATCCGGACGGCAATCGAAGACACCGCCCCGGAACGCATTCGACTCACTAAACTCGACTCTGCCGGCACTCTTCAGCAGCAAGCGAGCGAACAGGCCACGCTCCAAAGACCTGCCGATATCACCCACGTGGTCGCGAAGGGCGAAACCCTCAGCTCGATCAGTAAGAAATACTACAACACCGCGAGCAAATGGCCACAGATACTCGCCGCCAACAAGCAAGTCCTCACTGATCCTCGCCGATTGATGCCCAAGATGCGCCTGCGCATTCCGGCGGCCCCCGTAGGCGAGGTAGCCCAGGCCGTCGTCAAATCCCCCACTCCACGGCTGGAAGCCACCACCACCACCAAGACGGATGAAAAGGCATACACCGTAGTCAAGGGCGACACGCTATATCGCATCGCCCTGAAGCGCTACGGCGACGGCGGAAGGTGGAAAGACTTGCTCAAGGCCAACCAGGCGCTGCTCAAAGACTCCACCGACATCTGGCCGGGCATGAAGCTGCGCATTCCCTGAGGCGGCGAACAGAAGGTAAGAGGAAAGCTTCGGCCCAGGCCTTTGCCGTTGCTTTTGCCTTTCAATTCCATCCTTCTGCCTTTGCCTTACCTACCCCTTCACCACCCCGAGCGGCTTCATCCGGGCGACCTTCCGGGTGATGCCGGCCTGGTGCATTACCTCCACCACGGCGTTGACGTCTTTGTATGCCTCCGGCATCTCTTCCGCCAGGGTGAGGCGTCCCGTGTAGCGCACCGTGACACCCCCGTCAGCCAGTTCCCGCTTGATGCTGCGGCCGGCGGCCCTCTTGACGGCGCCCTTGCGGCTCATCACCCGTCCGGCGCCGTGGCAGGTGCTGCCCCACGTCCGCTGCATGGCGCCCGGCGCCCCGACCAGCAGGTATGAGGCCGTCCCCATGTCGCCGGGGATCAGCACGGGCTGGCCCACGTCCCTGTAGGGAAGCGGCGTGGCGGGATGCCCGGCCGGCAGCGCGCGGGTCGCGCCCTTGCGGTGGACGCAGAGCCGGCGGGGGAGGCCGCCCACCTTGTGCTCCTCGAACTTGGCGATGTTGTGGCATACGTCGTAGACCTGCCGTAGCCCCAGCGCCTGCCGATCGGCGTCGAAAACGTCCTCCAGGGCGCGCTCCACAAGGGAGAGGATCGTCTGCCGGTTGGCCCAGGCGTAGTTCGCCGCGCAGGCCATCCCCGCCAGGTAGCGTTCGGCCTCGGGCGAGCCGAGAGGCGCGCACGCAAGCTGCCTGTCTCGCACCTCGATGCCGTAGCGCCGGGTGGCCTGCTGCATGACCTTCAGAAAATCGGTGCACACCTGGTGTCCAAAGCCACGCGAGCCGCAGTGTATCTGGAGGACGATCCCGCCCAGGGCCACGCCGAAGGCCTCGGCCACGCGCTCGTCGTAGACTTCCGTAACGACGTCCACCTCGAGGAAATGATTCCCACTGCCCAGGGTGCCCATCTGCGGCCTGCCGCGCTTGATGGCGCGCTCGCTGAGCACGGCGGGATCGGCCCCGCTCAGCGCGCCCTGGTCCTCGGTGCGCTCCAGGTCTTCCTCCCGTCCGAAGCCCTGCTCCACCGCCCAGCCCGCCCCTTCTACGCAGAGCCGGCGAAGCTCTTTCTCCGAAAGCGCGCGAATGCCCCCGGAGGAACCCACGCCGCAGGGAACGCGTTTGAAAAGCGCGTTGACGAGCTGCTGGACCTTCGGCGCCACCTGCCCCCTGGTCAGGTCCGTGCGCAACATGCGGACACCGCAGTTGATGTCAAACCCGATCCCCCCGGGGGAGACGACGCCGCCGGCCTCCGGATCGAAAGCTGCCACCCCGCCGATGGGGAATCCATACCCCCAGTGGGCGTCCGGCATCACCAGCGACGCCCCGACGATCCCAGGCATGTGCGCCACGTTCACTGACTGCTCCAGCGTATTGTCCGAGGTCATGTCTGACAGCAGGGCGCTGTCGGCGTAGACGCGCACGGGCACGTTCATCCCGCCCGTGGGCTCGATCTCCCAGAGGAAAGGCTCCTTCTGCTTCAGGTCGAAATCGCTCTTTTCCATTCTCTCTGCCTTCTCTTCTCTACACGTCCAGGATCACGCGGACCTCCAGACGCCCTTGAGCCCGATGTATATTCACGTCGTGGTAGGTCACGGCCTTTACCCTGGTCCGTATGGTATGCCGCCGGGGGGAGAAAAGCTCTCCCACCAGTGCGCCCACGACCCGGCGCTCTCCCATCCGCTCCACGCGGACCGACGCCGGCGCAAAACCTTCCCCGTCGAGGGCGAAGAGCACCTCTTCGAGCCAGCCGATCAGCAGTTCCTCCGGCTCCTCGGCCTCCGCCGAGACCTGCCGCGTTTCTTTGGGTCGGACCGTCGCCGGATCGAGCATAAGCTCGATCAGCCCGGCCCCGGCCTCGTCGAACAGCTCCGTCAGGTCCCGGCCCCATGCGCGCAGCCCGAGGTCCGACGTGTGTTCGAAGGTCCCGTGCCCTCTCCCGCTTTTCTTCCGCTCCGGCAACGGCTCCTCCCTTCCATCCCATCATGGACGAAAAGTCCCCGGGAATCAAACGGGTCACTTCGCCTCACGGGCCAGCCGCTTGTTATAGCTTCGGAGCAATTCCATGTAGCGGGCCGGCAAGCGGCCGGTCCGGAAGCTGTCGCTTATCTTGCGCCGTTCGCTCTCCGGCAGCCCGGGGGCCCAGTCGCCCGCCGCAGGCGCGCTGCCCGGGGAGCCCGCGCTCGGAGCCGGCCCGGACGCCAGTCGGGACTCCTCCATGTGGCTCAGCGGCGCGCCGGCGGGCCTCTGGCCGGCCCTGCGCTTGCTCCCTTCGCCGGGGCGCGACTTCTTCTGTGTGGCGGCGCCGGCCGCTCGCGCCAGCTCGATTAGAATATCAAGACGCTCCACAATCTGCCGCTGCGCGCTTTGCAGGCGGGCATTGACCTGCCCCCCTCGCAGAAGCCCTTCGGCCTCTGCCATCCTGTGTCCGATATCCCTGAGCATGCCTGCCGGCGCCGCCGCCGCGCTTTCCGCCAGGGACTGAATGTTCTGCTTGAGTTCGGTCTGGCGGTCCGCCAGCGCCTCCAGTCCGTCCGCCGGCCCGTCTTGAAGGCGCTGCGTTCGGCGGTTAATGCCCATCTGGAGGGCGCGCATGACAAGCAGCTCTTCCGCCAGATTGACTTGCGGCTCCTGCGGCTGCCTGCCCGGTGACGATTGCTCTTCCAGGCGGGCGGCCCCCTCGGGGCTCTCCGGGCGCAGCGCCTCCACGAGGTCCTCCAGCATGAGGATAATCTCGTCCTGTGAGCGCAGCGCCCGCGCCGCCCGGCCGTCCTGGAGCAGCAGCGCGCAGGCCCGGGCGTCCGCACTCAACTGGCGCAGCGCTGCGGGCCAGGCGTGGGCCGCAGCCGCGTCGCTTGCGCTCTTGAGGGCTTCTTCGAAACGGTCCTCCAGGTGGCGCTGGCGCTGTGCCAGCGCGGCGAGCCGCAGCCTGGTCACGCGGGATGGCTCTTCCCCCTGCCGGGGTGGATTGACGGTGGCGGTCGTGTCCCGGATCGCCTTCTGTTCCTCCAGGGCTGCCTGCAACGTCCGTCGCAGCGCTGCCCGGGCCCTGGCGCGGTTGGTTTGCAGAACCTGCTGCATACGGCGTCTGAGCGCGTTTCTCGCCTCCTTGAGCCACGCGGCGGCGTTCGCCTGGGCGGCGAGCGCGGCGGCGCCGTCCGCTGCTCGAAGCGCATCGGCCGCAGCCCCCATCTGTTGCGCCGCGCTGGACAGCTCGGCGGCGCCTGCGCCGCCCGCAAGGTCTGCGGAGAGGGCGCGGGCGTCGCATTGGATTGTCGCCTGCGTCTGTGCGAGTTCGCGGGCGATGGCGGGCGTATCCGCTCGGGCGGCCATATCTTCGGCTTCCGTCTGGCGCGTTATGATTTCATCCAGGCGCTCAGCGGCCCGCCGCAGTCGGCTCAGTTGCTGAGGGTCTTCGCCTGCCAGCGTGGCGGCAAGCCGGCGCAGGTCATCCAGCGCGCGCTGCTCCAGATCGGCCGCGCCCTGGTAATCGCCCTCCTCGAGCAGAGCGGCGGCCTGCCCCATGCGCGACACGAGGAAGCTCTCGCGGCTCTGGCTGAGCGCCCGCCGCAGGGCTTCCGCTTTGCCGGGGCTCTCGGCCCGTGCCACGAGGTCGAGCAGGCGCTGCTCTACCCTCTCCATCCGTTCGGTGATGCCGCGCTGCCGCGGCGGAAGCGTCTCCTCAGCGGCGTCAGCGGCTCCAACCGGAAGGAGCATGGCCAGGAGAGCGAACGCAAGGATGTGAACGAAGTGACCCATTCACCTGCCTCCCGTCGAATTCAGCGTTTCCCTGGTGCTCTGGAGGATCTGCTCCTGCTCGCCGCCAATCTCATTGACCGCGGCCGCCACCGCCGCATACCCCTCCAGCAGCATCATGCCGTCCCGCACCTGCGTCATTGTGCGCAGCGCGGATTGCATCGCCGGGGTGGGGTTCCCCCCTGCGCTTTGGAGGGCGGAGGCCGCTTTCAACAGCGTTCCCTCAGGCGCAGCAATCTCCCGAAGAGGCGCGGCGACGTCCGCAATGTGCGCTGAGAACGCGGAGGGCTCGATGATCCGGTTGTTCAACATCTGCCGCAGAAGGAACTCATAAGCCGCGGCTATGCGCTTCATCTCATCCGCCAGGCCCAGTTGCCTGCGCCGAATTGGGGCCCGGGCTTCGGGATTTGAATCGAGCGCTGTTTCCACTTCCTCCAGGCATTTGCCCTGACTGTCGATGTGTTGCTCCAGGTCCCTGCGCAGGTCTTCCTGGCGGAGCAGGAGGCTCCGGAGCAGTTCGCCCTCGCTCAGCACGCGCAGTCGGAGGGGAGCGCCGCTTCCGGCGTTGCCGCCGCCTGGCGAATTGTCGGTGGCCGTCGCTTTGATGATGAGCGATGCGCCCGCGTCCAGCCCCAGCCTGCTGATATCCAGCGTGTGTTCCAGGGCCAGCGCAGCTTCTGCGTTTCCCTTCCACAGCACGGATCGCAGCGCCGGTTCGGCCTCCGGGCCGGATTGGGCCTCAACGTCCAGAGTCACGCTTCTTATCCCGTGGTCGTCCCGGACGTCTATCTTGAGGGGGAGCCGGGCCGCAGGGACCACCGCCTCCCCTATCCCGGGGGCTTCGAGAGCCACGCGGGGCGCCTGGTCCGGGACGGCCCGCAGCGACAGGGTTACGGGGTTCTCAGATTCGATCCCGTACTTATCGGCGAAGGTGAAGGCGCAGACCATGTCCCGCAGGACAGGAAAGTCGCAGGTCGCCGTCCGCGGCTCCGCCATTCTCATGGCCTTCTTCTCATCCCCCTCCACGCGGTAGAATGCCTCGGACAGTGGCTTGGTCGCGCGGAGCTGAACGCTCAGGCTGCTGCCCTCAGGGACGTCCAGGTCGGGGGCGTCCCACTGAAGCTCGACCGGCCCGGGCGAGATGTAGGCCGGGGGGATCAGCGTCAGCCTCGCCCCGGCGAGCGCGGGCCTCTCCACCACCTCAAGCCGATAGGCGCCGGTCCGCCCATCCCCGGCCCGGGCGGATATCGAAAGCGTCTCGCTGACGGCCTCCAGCGTGGTGGCGTAGAGGTCGCCATTCGCTCTCTCCATGAGCAGGACGCTGCTTCTGCCCGATTTCGCGGCACGCGTCTCGAGTCGGGCCACCGATGGGACGACCCCACTGGCGCGGACCTTCACGGCGAAGTCCGCCCCACGGGCGATGACGTTCGTATCCCCCGTGAATCCCAGCATCTCAAGGGACGTTCTTCGCGGCCATTCGACCTCGCCGAGCAGGACGTTTCGCCGCACCCACAACCGGGCGCTTTGCGGATGGCGCCAGCCCAGGGCGGCCAGGGCGCTTATGAATACCAGGCTGAGCAGGAGCCATCTGCGCGCCGGCCGCCAGTTCAGAAGCGCCGCGGGCGAAAGCGTGCCGGCGCGCTCTTCGGCCTTCCGAATCACCTCCGACCGGAGAGCGTCGGGGGC
>JAGHAF010000005.1 GCA_021161675.1 Planctomycetota bacterium
AGGGTGAGTAACGCGTGGGTCAGCTGCCTTCGGGATCGGGATAACAGCGGCCGCTCATAGAGCGGCCCTCAGGCGAAAGCGCTGCTAATACCGGATGAAGATACGATGGCATTCGCTTACTCGTAAGCGAATAGCCGCCGTATTGAAAGGTCGTTTGGATTCGTCCACTCGGTCACCTGAAGAGGCGCCCGCGTCCTATTAGCTTGTTGGTGAGGTAACGGCCCACCAAGGCGACGATAGGTAGCCGGTGTGAGAGCGTGACCGGCCACACTGGGACTGAGACACTGCCCAGAGCCCTACGGGGTGCTGCAGTAAGGAATTTTGCACAATGGGCGAAAGCCTGATGCAGCGACGCTGCGTGCGGGAAGAAGGCCTTAGGGTTGTAAACCGCTGTCAGGGGTTAGGAAATCCGGGTGGTGAAAGCCGCCCGGTTGACAAATGCCCCGGAGGAAGTCGTGGCTAACTCCGTGCCAGCAGCCGCGGTAATTCGGAGACGACAAGCGTTGTTCGGAATCACTGGGCGTAAAGAGCGCGTAGGCGGCCGTGCAAGTCGGATGTGGAAGCCCCCGGCTCAACCGGGGAATTGCGTTCGAAACTGCACGGCTTGAGCACGGTAGGGGAGAGTGGAACTCCTGGTGGAGCGGTGAAATGTGTAGATATCAGGAGGAACGTCGGCGGCGAAGGCGACTCTCTGGGCCGGTGCTGACGCTGAGGCGCGAAAGCCAGGGTAGCGAACGGGATTAGATACCCCGGTAGTCCTGGCCGTAAACGATGGGCACTTGGTATTGGGGCGATAGCTTCAGTGCCGGAGCTGACGCGTTAAGTGCCCCGCCTGGGGAGTACGGCCGCAAGGCTAAAACTCAAAGTAATTGACGGGGGCTCGCACAAGCGGTGGAGCACGCGCCTTAATTCGAGGCAACGCGAGGAACCTTACCAGGGTTTGACATGCAGGTGGTACGAACCTGAAAGGGTGAGGACCCTGGGTTAGCCAGGGAGCCTGCACAGGTGTTGCATGGCTGTCGTCAGCTCGTGTCGTGAGATGTTGGGTTAAGTCCCATAACGAGCGAAACCCTTGCTCTTAGTTGCCAGCGGGTAATGCCGGGGACTCTAAGGGGACTGCCGGTGTTAAACCGGAGGAAGGCGGGGACGACGTCAAGTCATCATGGCCCTTATGCCCTGGGCGGGACGCATGCTACAATGGCCGGTACAAAGGGAAGCGAAACCGCAAGGTGGAGCGAAGCTCTAAAAACCGGTCCCAGTTCGGATCGGGGGCTGCAACTCGCCCCCGTGAATGTCGGAATCGCTAGTAATCGCGGATCAGACACGCCGCGGTGAATATGTGCCCGAGCCTTGTACACACCGCCCGTCAAGCCACGGGAGCTGGGGGTACGCGAAGTCGTGGGTCCAACCCGCCTTCGGGCGAGAGGGCCGCGCCCACCGTAAACCTGGCAACTGGGACTAAGTCGTAACAAGGTAGCCGTAGGAGAACCTGCGGCTGGATCACCTCCTTTCTAAGGACATGTTGTCCTTGGGGCCTGCCCCCCGAAAAAAGGAGTCCGCGTCGGACTCCGGGCAGCCCCGAACCTAAACGACATACCCCTCTCGGACTCTGCGCGCGGCAGGGACTTCTGCGACCCGTTTCCGGGTCCGCCTCCATTCTTTTCGACCCACAAGGGGGCCTATAGCTCAGCTGGCTAGAGCGCGCCCCTGATAAGGGCGAGGTCAGTGGTTCGAGTCCACTTAGGCCCACCAGGAGAAGATAAGAACAGGAGTCAGGAGACAGGAGTCAGGGACGGCAACGGCAAAAGTCTGGGCGGAAGTTTTTTTCTGACTTCTGTCCCCTGATTCCTGCCTCCGGGGATGTAGCTCAACAGGGAGAGCGCCGGCTTTGCAAGCCGGAGGTTGCCGGTTCGATTCCGGTCATCTCCACCAGAATGCCTTGAGCAAGAGGCTGGCGCCGCCCCGGCGTGAGCGGTTGAAAGGCCCACATGGCCGGGACCCTGGTCCGGCCGGCGCTCGGGGCGGGGCGAGATACGAGTCGAAAAGCTCTTTGACAAGTGAATAGGAGAAGCGTCAGTGGTGAATGCCGCTGACGAAGCCGAGAAAAAAGTGATCGAGTGTCAGCTACCAAGAGTGCAGGGCGGATGTCTTGGCGCTGGTAGGCGAAGAAGGACGTGGTTGGCTGCGATAAGCCCGGAGGAGCCGCTAAGCAGGCAGAGATCCCGGGATTTCCGAATGGGGCAACCCGACCCCGCGAAAGCGGGATCATCCGTCTCTGAATGTCCGCCTTAGGCGGGCCATAGGGGCCGGAGGCTAACTGGGTGAAGTGAAACATCTCAGTAACCCAAGGAAAGGAAAGCAAGAGCGACTCCCTCAGTAGCGGCGAGCGAAAGGGGAATAGCCTAAACCGCCCAGGTCTTCGGACTTGGACGGGGTTGCGGGGCCGTCATTGTGTTTGCAAGTCACCTTACGCGAATCGGACTGGAAAGCCGAGCCAAAGAAGGTGATAGCCCTGTAGGGGAAAAGGAGACCTGCAAGCCGACGGAACCCCAAGTAGCGTCGGACACGTGGAACCCGGCGTGAATCAGGGAGGCCCACCTCCCAAGGCTAAGTACTCACCAGCGACCGATAGTGGAGAAGTAGCGTGAGCCACAGATGAAAAGGATCCCATTGAGGGAAGTGAAATAGAACCTGAAACCCTGTACTTACAAGCAGTCGGAGCACTGTGGAGGCGGCGAATGCCAGCTTCCCGTGTGACGGCGTGCCTTTTGGAGAATGAGCCGGCGAGTTAAGCTACGTCGCGATAGGTTAAGTGCTTCAGGCACGGAGCCGCAGGGAAAC
Source organism: Planctomycetota bacterium (assembly GCA_021161675.1). Lineage (GTDB taxonomy): Bacteria > Planctomycetota > Brocadiia > SM23-32 > SM23-32 > JAGHAF01. The sequence goes on from JAGHAF010000005.1 coordinate 2,842, forward strand.
CGAGTGTTAAATGCGCGCCATGTGGCGTGGCTTAGACGCGAAGCCGGGTGATCTATCCATGGCCAGGGTGAAGCGACTGTAACAGGTTGTGGAGGCCCGAACGCACCTGTGATGCAAAACGGGGCGATGAGCTGTGGATAGGAGTGAAAGTCTAAACAAACCCGGGGATATCTCGTTCTCTCCGAAATAGCTTTAGGGCTAGCCTCCTGTGATCGGCGTCGGGGGTAGAGCACTGAATCGATTCGGGGGCCCACCAGGCTACCCATTCGAATCAAACTCCGAATACCGACGTCTCAACAGCAGGGGAGTCAGACTGCGGGGGAAAAGCTCCGTGGTCGAAAGGGAAACAGCCCAGACCGTCAGCTAAGGTCCCTAAATGTGCGCTAAGTGCATCAAAGGAAGTGGAGATGCTAAGACAGCCAGGATGTTGGCTTAGAAGGAGCCATCATTTAAAAAGTGGGTAACTCCTTACTGGTCGAGCCTCTCTGCGCCGAAAATGAACGGGGCTCAAGCGCACTACCGAAGCTACGGGTCCTGACCCGCCAAGGCGGGACGGGGCGGTAGGAGAGCGCTGTATGCGGGTCGAAGGTGTACCGTAAGGAGCACTGGACTGCATACAGGTGAGAATGCCGGCATGAGTAGCGTGAAAGGGAGTGAGAATCTCCCTCGCCGAAAACCCAAGGTTTCCTGGGCAAGGTAAATCCCCCCAGGGTTAGGCGGGACCTAAGGCGAGGTCGAAAGGCGTAGTCGATGGACAGCAGGTTAATATTCCTGCCCCGCTGGTAGCCGTGAAAGCTGGCTGGATGACGCGTTCTCGTGGAGCCGCACGACCAAATAGACATGGTCAGAAGGGGCCTAGCCCCGTTTGTGGCCGAGCAGAGCGCCGAGAAAAGCTCCAGTCAGGGGCTACTTGCGCCCGTACCGTAAACCGACACTGGTGGGTGAGGAGAGTATCCTAAGGCGCTCGAGAGAACCGTCGTTAAGGAATTCGGCAAAATTGGTCCGTAACTTCGGGATAAGGACCGCCTTCGCGTGGCGCCCTTCGGGGCCGCCGCATGGAGGCCGCAGAGAATAGGCCCGGGCGACTGTTTACTAAAAACACAGGTCTGTGCCAAGGCGAAAAGCCTACGTATACAGACTGACGCGTGCTCGATGCCGTAAAGTCACGGAAGCAGGTTATCCCAAGCCAATGGCGAGGGAGAAGCTTGCGACCTAAGCTACGGTGAATGGCGGCTCTAACTATGAGAGTCCTAAGGTAGCGAAATTCCTTGTCAGTTAATTGCTGACGTGCATGAATCGCGTAACGACTTGGGCACTGTCTCAACGACGGACTCGGCGAAATTGTGATCGTGGTACAGACGCCACGTACCCGCGGTGGGACGGAAAGACCCCGTGGACCTTTACTGCAGCATGACATTGGGTTCTGTCAGGACATGTGTAGGATAGGTGGGAGGCTGTGAAATCTGTTCGTCAGGACGGATGGAGCCATCCGTGGAATACCACCCTTGTGTTGTTAGAACTCTAACCCCGACCCGTGAAGCCGGGCGGAGAACAGTGTTTTGTGGGCAGTTTGACTGGGGCGGTCTCCTCCCAAAAGGTAACGGAGGAGCCCAAAGGCTCTCTCAGTGCGGTCGGCAATCGCACGTTGAGTGTAAAGGCATAAGGGAGCTTAACTGCGAGACAGATAAGTCGAGCAGATGTGAAAGCAGGGCTTAGTGATCCAGCGGTCCCGTGTGGAAGGGCCGTTGCTCAACAGATAAAAGGTACCCCGGGGATAACAGAGTAGTCTCTCCCAAGCGCACATAGCGACGGAGAGGCTCGCTACCTCGATGTCGGCTCGTCGCATCCTGGGGCTGAATAAGGTCCCAAGGGTTCCGGAGTCCACAGATTAAAGCGGCACGCGAGCTGGGTTTAGACCGGCGTGAGCCAGGTCGGTCCCTATCTACCGTGGGCGTTGGATAGTTGAGGAGTCTTTCCCCTAGTACGAGAGGATTGGGGAGAGCGAACCTCTGGTGCGCCAGTTGTCCCGCTAGGGGCATCGCTGGGTAGCTATGTTCGTTAAGGATAACCGCTGAAAGCATCTAAGCGGGAAGCTGTCTCCAAGACTAACTATCCCTTCCCCTTCGAGGGAATAAGGCACCTTCTAGACCAGGAGGTTGATAGGCCGGTGGTGTAAGCGCGTATACATAAAGGCGCTGAGCTGACCGGTACTAATCCGCCGAAAGGCTGACACACTTCCGATCGCTCTTTCTTGGCGATTTCGTCAGCATCCAGGATCCTCTGACGCCCTCCTATTCTTCTTTCGCCGCCGCCGACGTCCCCCGCGGACCAGCGGGCAGGCGCGCACGCATGGCTCTGCTTGTCAGTCCCCTTTGCGCCTCGACGCCGCGGGCGGCCCCCTTTTGCCCGGTGACTATAGCGGCAGGGAAACACCCGTTACCATTCCGAACACGGTCGTTAAGCCTGTCGCGCCGATGATATTGGCCCCTCGTGGACCGAGAAAGTAGGTTGTTGCCGGGCTTTTTTTTGTCCATCCCCCTGAAACGAAGACGCCGCCCTGCGAAGCGATCTCCTCGCCGCCGGCCCCGCGCTGATTCGGCAGACGCCGACAATGCGTCTGAACCGACCGTATAGAGCTCATCCCGCTTCAAGGACATCATGCCCGTTACTGACGCGCGACGCCTCCCTTGCGAAACCTTGACAAAGGCCGACTTTTCCCTCATAATTAAGGCCGGTTGGAACAAGGCCGCCCACGAGAAAAGCGGTTGGAAGCGCTTTGATTTTTTTCCGCCGTAGGGCTTTTTCGTTGAGTTTTCAGCCAGGGCGTCCGTGCATGTTCCGACGTAAAGGCGGATGAGCCCGCGTCGGCGGTTCTGAAACTACAGCCTGGAGGAGTTCCGGGTAACACGGCGTAAGAAACGTTGCCGGGCAGGATCGAGTTTGAGCAACGCCCGGACGGGTTTCGCAAGACCTTTTTGCAGGTCGGACTTAGCAAAGTCCAACGGCAATTTCGCCGCGCAATAGCGGTTTTTGGCTTTTCCTCTCATGCTACATTTCGTCGTTGACGAGGGATCAGCACTGAGCAAGACGAATTCAGATCGGGGCTTGAAAGTCGCTTTTCTCCTGCCCCGGCGGATGTCCTCAGAGCCTTCTGTGCGGACGGGAAATCGGCTCTTTGGGCATGTCGCGCTCGGCTGCGCTGCCGCACGGCGAGGCTTGAGTGGGCGGCCAGAAGCGGAGAAGCTTCCGAAGTAGCGACGAATCCGCGCTTCACCAGCTATGGCGTGGCGGGCGCGAATCCCATCCGGCGTGCGTAGACCTCCCCCCCTCCCTGTGCATTCTGCCCGTGTTGTCGGCCCCCCGGCTGTTATCTCCCAAGCGGGAGAGGAGGGTCAAAATGATGCAACCAGTCTACATAATCCTCGCCGGTGTGGGGTGCGTAGTGGGAGGCTACCTGATCCGCGTCTTCATTGATATCCTCGCCGAACGCAGCGCACAGCAAGTCAAAGAGAGAATCCTCGAAGAAGCCAGACACAAAGCGGAGCAGATCAGGAAGGAGATGGAACTCGAAGCGAAACAGCTCATCATTCAGCGACGGGAGGATTTTGAGCAGGACGTGCGGGAAGCGCGCAAGGAACTTCGGCTCACAGAGCGGCGCCTGGAGAAGAGGCAGGATGGCCTGGACGAGAAAGAGAACCTGCTGGAGAAGAAGGAAAAGTTCCTCGAAACCGGCGAAAAGAACGTCGCCGAAAAACGAAGGCAGCTCATCAACCGTGAGGAGCAACTGCGGCAGCTTGAAGAGAAGAAACGCCAGGAACTGTACCGTATCAGCCGCCTCAGCCGCGAAGAAGCCGAGAAAATGGTGCAAGAGACTATCAGGGAAGAGGTCGAAAACGAATGCACCGAGATGATCAACCGCCACGTCGCACAGGCGGGACGTAAAGCCAGGCAAGTGGCCCGCCGCATGTTGACCGACAGCATTCAGCGCTGCGCCGCCGAGACCACCAGCGAAGCGACCGTCTGCACCGTGCAGCTACCCAGCGACGACCTGAAGGGGCGTATCATCGGCAGGGAAGGCCGCAACATCCGCTGCTTCGAGAAGGCCGTCGGGGTGGACGTCATCGTGGACGATACCCCCGGCGTGGTTGTGTTGAGCTGTTTCGACAGCGTCCGACGCGAGATTGCGCGCCTTTCCATGGAACGCCTGGTCGCGGACGGAAGGATCCACCCCGGCAGGATCGAGGATATCGTTGAGCAGGCAACCAAGAGCATCGAGCAAACCATCAACGAGACCGGCGAGGAAGTCTGCTATCAAATGGATCAGAGCAAGATCCCCGACCCGCTCAAGCGCCTGCTCGGAAGGCTCAAGTTCCGCACCAGTTTCGGCCAGAACGTCCTGGCGCACTCGATGCAGGTTTGCGAACTGGCCGGTCTGCTCGCCGGCGAGATGGGCCTCGACGTCGCGCTGGCCCGCCGGTGCGGCTTGCTCCACGACATCGGCAAAGCGCTCGACCACCAGCACGAAGGCTCCCATGCCGCTCTCGGCGCCGAGGAGGCCCAGCGGCGCGGAGAGTCGCCCATAGTCGTCAACGCAATCGCAGCCCACCATGAAGAAGTCGCCGCCGAATCCATTTATGCGGGCCTGCTGATTGCGGCGGACACCATCAGCGCCAGCCGTCCCGGCGCCCGGCGCGAAACCCTGGAAAGATACGTCAAACGCCTGGAAAGGCTGGAAAACCTGGCCACTCAGCACGGCGGAGTGCGACGCGCCTACGCCATTCAGGCCGGCCGCGAGGTCCGCGTGCTCGTTGACGCCAGCCGAATGCATGATGAAGAAGCGGCGCGCCTTTCCAATAGTATTGCACGCGAAATCGAGGAAGAACTTCAGTATCCAGGCGAAATCACGGTCACCGTCATCCGGGAAACCCGGTTCCAGGAAATCGCCCACTGATAGCCAGGTGAGGAGGTGGCGAGAATGTCGAGAATACTGGTCGTCTATCACTCCGGCGGGGGGAACACCGAGCAAATGGCCCGGCTGGTGGCCGAGGGCGCCCGCGACGCCGGCGCCGACGTCGAACTCAAGAGCGTGGAGGACACGCTCGCGGACGAGCTGCTCGACTACGACGGCATAATCGCCGGCTCGCCCACCTACTATGGGCTGATGAGCGCCCCGCTCAAAGCGCTCTTCGACGACTCCGTGCGGTTCCACCAGAAGCTGACCGGCAAGGTGGGCGGCGCCTTCACCTCCTGCGCCAACATCGGCGGCGGCAACGAAACCACCATACTCAGCATCCTGCAGGCAATGCTCATCCACGGCATGATCGTGCAGGGCTCCGCCTCAGGAGATCATTTCGGCCCCGTCTCCATCGGCGCGCCCGACCAAAGAGCCGCCGAACAGTCCCGACAGCTCGGGGCAAGGGTGGCGCGCCTGGCCGGCCGGCTCTGCGGGGGAAAAGGCGAGTTGTAGGGTTGTTGAGTGGCTAAGTTGCTAGGTGTGGCATGTCTTAGGGACTCGTAGCCGTTGTGCGCGCACCGCGGTGTAAAGCGCTTGCACGGATACAGGACGCCATGCCTTGACAACTGAGCAACTGCTGTATTCACAGCTCGACCGACTTGGCCGCCCTGACGAAACGGGCCACCAGTTTGCGCGACTTGCCGCCCGGTTCGTCCTCGACCCCGCTGGCGACGTCCACGGCATAGGGACGGGCCTTGCGGACGGCCGCGGCCACGTTCTCGGCGCTCAGCCCCCCTGCCAGGATGATCCGGGCGCGGCTGGCCGCCAACCGGGCCAGCCCCCAGTCGAACGTCTTTCCCGTGCCGCCCGGCTTGTCCTCCACATAGGCGTCCAGCAGGAACGCTGCCGCCCGATAACGCTCCAGTTCCTTCATGTCCGCTTCGCTGCGGATGCGCACCGCTTTTATCACCCGATCCGGGCCTATCTTGTCCACGGCGCGCGGCGGCTCGGCGCCGTGAAGCTGGGCGTAGTCCAGCCCGCAAAACTTCATAATCTCACAGACCTTCTCGGGCGTGCGGTCCACGAACACCCCTACTGTGGTGATGAAGGGCGGAACGCTCATGCAGAGGGCCTTCGCCCTCTGGGGCGCCAGGTAACGCGGGCTGGGCGGAAAGAAATTGAACCCCAGCGCGTCCGCGCCGGCCGCCACGCACGCCATGACGTCCTCGGCGGTGGTAATCCCGCATATTTTCACTCGCACCATCATGATGTCGAGACTCTACCAGAGACACGACAGATGATCAACCACTTTGCCGCCAAAGACTAAGAACGCATCCGTTTGACTTTCCGGGCGCCGTCAGTTAACTAGAGATAAATGGGGGCGGTAGCGTGAAATAACTTCTTGTTGCTCTTGATTGAAGGGAAGTTGACATGACGGAAATCATCTCTATTCAGGCACGTCAGATACTGGACTCGCGCGGCAATCCGACCGTCGAGGTGGAAATGGAACTGGCGTCCGGCGCCTTCGGCAGGGCCGCCGTTCCCAGCGGCGCCTCCACGGGGGAGCACGAGGCCGTCGAACTGCGCGACGGGGACGAGAGCCGCTACGGTGGAAAGGGCGTCCTTCAGGCCGTCGAGAACGTGAACTCCGTCATCCAGGAGGCGGTTCTCGGCTTCGACGCGCTCCAGCAACGTGAACTCGACCAATACATGATCGACCTGGACGGCACGCCGAACAAGGGGAACCTGGGGGCGAACGCCATCCTCGGCGTCTCGCTGGCCGCAGCGCGCGCCTCGGCCGATGCGCTCGGCCTGCCGCTCTACCGCTACATCGGCGGCGTGGGCGCCTGCTATCTGCCGGCGCCGATGATGAACATCCTCAACGGCGGCAAGCACGCCGGCAACAACGTGGACATTCAAGAGTTCATGATTATGCCCACCGGCGCCGCCTCCTTCGCCGAAGGGCTGCGCATGGGGGCCGAGGTGTTCCACGCCCTCAAAGGCGTCCTCTCCAGGGCCGGCAAGAGCACCGCGGTGGGAGATGAGGGTGGCTTCGCGCCCGACTTATCTTCTAACGTCGAGGCGCTCGAGATGATCATGAAAGCCATCGAAGCCGCCGGATATGAAGCGGGCCGGGATGTCAACATCTCGCTCGATCCGGCCGCCAGTGAATTCTACGGGCAGGACGCCAAGGGCAAGGGCATCCGGGCCGAGGGCAAATACGTCCTGGCCGCCGAACCCGAAGGCAAGCAGATCAAGAGCGCCGAAGAAATGGTGGCCTTCTACGCCGAGCTCTGCGACCAGTTCCCCATCATCAACATCGAGGACGGCCTGGCCGAGGACGACTGGGACGGCTGGAAGGTGATGACCGACGCGCTCGGCGAACGCATCCAGATCGTCGGCGACGACATATTCGTCACCAGCGTTGACCGCCTCCGGCGGGGCATCGAGAACGGCGTCGCCAACTCCATCCTTATCAAGCTCAACCAGATCGGCACCCTGAGCGAAACGCTGGACACCATCGAAGCCGCGCACAAGGCCGGCTACACGGCAGTCGTGAGCCATCGCTCCGGCGAGACCGAGGATACCACCATCTCCGACGTCGTGGTCGCGACCAACGCCGGGCAGATCAAGACCGGTTCCGTCTGCCGCAGCGAGCGCATCTGCAAGTACAACCAACTGCTGCGGATCGAGGAGGGACTCGGCGACGTGGCCCGCTACGGCAGCGAACTGCTCAAGCGCCTGTAGCCTGTCGCGCCATTGCGCTCTCTATGACGTTGTGGTAAACCTTCTCCGTGCGTCTTTCGCTTCGCTAAGAGGCCCGGCGGAAGCGCCCCATACCGCCTGGAACCGGGAAATGGACTTCCAGCAGCTCATACTCAGCCTGCAAGACTACTGGGCCGGCTACGGCTGCGCCATCATGCAACCCTACGACGTGGAAACCGGCGCGGGCACCTTCAACCCGGCCACTTTCCTGCGCTGCCTGGGCCCCGAGCCCTGGAAGGCGGCATACGTGGAACCGTCCCGCCGCCCCACCGACGGACGATACGGCGAGAACCCCAACCGCCTCCAGCGCCATACCCAGTTCCAGGCGCTTATCAAGCCCGCCCCCGAAGACGCGCAGGGCGTCTACCTGGAGAGCCTGCGGCGCCTGGGGATTGATCTGAGCGCGCACGACGTGCGCTTCGTCGAGGACGATTGGGAATCCCCCACCCTCGGCGCCACCGGGCTGGGCTGGGAGGTGTGGCTGGACGGGATGGAGATCACGCAGTTCACCTACTTCCAGCGCGTGGGCGGCGTCGAGCTGGACCCCATCTGCCTGGAATTGACCTACGGGCTGGAGCGCATCTCCATGTTCGTTCAGGAATGCGAGAGCACGTTCGATCTTGAATGGACGGACGGGCTGAGCTACGGCGAGGTGTGCCACCAGGACGAGGTGCAGTTCAGCCGCTACAACTTCGACGAGGCGGACGTGCCCACCCAGCTCCAGCTCTTCGACCTGTATGAGGCCGAGTGCAGTCGCTGCCTGGAGGCCGGGCTGCCGCTGCCCGCTTACGATTACGTGCTCAAGTGCAGTCACGCCTTCAACCTGCTCGACGCGCGCGGGGCGATCAGCGTGGCCGAGCGCACCAGTTACATCGGGCGGATTCGGGCGCTCGCCCTCGCCGTGGCAGAAGGATACCTGAAGCTCCGCGAGAGCCTGGGCTACCCCCTGCTGCCGCCCGCCGAGGCCCCGTGAGGGGGGATAGCGCCGCGTCACGAGATCAGTTCATGCTCGACCCCGAAATGGCGCGCGGAACGCGCCGGACCCTCGTCGGCGGTGAGAAGCCGGAGGCCACTGGGAAAAGCGACCGCCAGGTGCAGCGCGTCCACCGTGCGAAGCGGCGTCGAGAATTGCGCGAGCCAGTGGCAGGCCAGGACGTATTCCTCACGCCCCACGGCCACAATGCGATAACGGCTCTGCTCCAGGCGCAGACGGAACAGAGAAAGAAGGCGCCTGGCGGAGCGCACTTCGATCTGGCCGGCGCCCGTCTTGATTGCGAGAGCGGAGCAGAACTCGCCTAATTGCACACAACAAATAACCGTTGTCAAGGTGGTGACAATGCTCGCACACTTCATGTGGACTCGCGATCCCGCCAATCCGGTTCTGCCCCCCGCCCCGGACTCCAGCTATGAGAGCGCCTGCTGCATGAACCCGTTCGTGGTGAGAATCGGTGATCAGTACCGTCTCTACTACGCCGGAGGCGACGCAGAGGGCCGGCATCGAATCTGTCTGGCCACGTGCAGCGCCGCCAATCCCACGAAGTTCCAGCGCCGCGGCGTCATACTCGACGTCGGCCCCGAGGGCGCCTTTGACGGCCACTGGTGCGTCCTGCCCTGTGTGCATCGCTTCGGCGACGGCTGGCGCCTCTATTACTCCGGCCACGAGGGAACGGACCTCGGACTCCAATCCTTCCCCGGAATCGGGCTGGCCGTAAGCGAGGACGGCATCCACTTCGAGCGCTACTCCGCAGAGCCCGTCATCACCGGGGACCAGGTCGCAGAATTTCCGGACAACAGGGGAATCGCAGGCGGCGGGCGGATACTGGAAGAACGCCTCCCGGACGGTTCGATACGCTACCGGATGTACTACACCCTGGCCGTCGGGACCCCGAATGAAGACGTGCGGATCGATCAGGAGAAGCACTGTGCCGTCTGCCACAGCGCGGACGGTATCCATTGGACCGATCATCGCCTGGTCTTGAGTCCCCGCCGCGACGTGACCAGCGAAGACGTCGGCGTGGCCGCCCCGGTGGTCTGGCGCGACGGAGACCTCTATCGAATGCTCTACTGCGGCATCGGGACCAGGTGGGGATGGTACTCCATCTCCGAGGCGTTCAGCGCGGACGGCTACGAGTGGGAGCGCGGCCCGGGCGACGCCAACCTGAGCCTGGCGCCCGACCCGGAAAGCGACTGGGAATCGCAAATGGTCGAATACCCCGCTTTGATTCAAGAGGGGGAACAGCTTAGGCTCTTCTACTGCGGCAACGGGTACGGCGCCACCGGAATCGGCGTCGCGACGTGCGCTTTCCCTTTAGAGCGAGGTCTTGAGCCGTGATAGGGATCAACCCGTCCGAAACGAGGAACGTCAGCATTCTTCATCCCGACTGGGACATGAAGTGGACCATTCAATTACCCGAGGCAGTCACCTCCATGAACGGCCGCGTCATGACGTGGCCGAGCGTCTATCCCGACTGGGTTCAAACAGGGGAGAACGCCTGGTCCTACGAATGGCGAACCACCCCGGAATACATTGCCGAACGGATGGCCCATCCCACCAAGGACAACGCCGGAAATACCATCCGGCCCAATTATGTGATAGGACTCGCCCTCAAAGCGGAGATCAAGGCCCTCGAAGACGGCATAGCGCTGGCCCTGACGATGACCAACGAATCCACCGGCGCCTTCTACGACGTTCGTTCAGAGGGCGGCTGCTTCCGGGCCGAAAGCCCTGCATTTCAGGACCAGGATGAAGTGAAACGCTCCTATTTGATGGTGGACGGAGCGCCGAAGAGCATGGCGGACCTCCATCGAACGATACCCATACGCTCGATCTACCACGCCGATCTGAGCGATTACGAGAAGGACTGGGTCAACACGACAGAATGGTTCTGGGGCCGCAGCGACGCGACCATTGACTGCCCCGTGATAGTGGGGGCCGTCAGCGCGGACGGCCTACGGGCGCTGGCATTCGGCTATGAGGGCTCGACCAGCGGCTCTCAGAACGCCGACGGGCGCCACTGCCTGCACTCCCAACCCGTCTTTGGCGACATGCCCCCCGGCGCATCCGTCACGCGGCGGGGCTACATCCGGTTCGGCTCTGAGATCGGGGAGGCGATGAACAACGTCAAGAGCAAGCTGGCGGGGTTAGCTGGCGCATGTTGAGGTTCGTTATTTACGCCTTGCTTTTCGCGCTCGGAGTTTGCCTGCTGAGCGTCCGTCAGTGGGGTGGTTCGTCTCCGGAGGCCTTCGAGATGGGAATGAGGGGACCACCAGGAGGCTGTTGATCTGTTCGATCAAGTCGCCGGCGGCGCTGGCGACGCAATGCGGCCGGGCGGGCGAACGAGAAAGGGGAAAGGAAGCGCCGCGGCCAAAGCGGCGGCCCAGGCCCCGCTCTCCGGCCGCGGCGAGGGGAGCGTTTCGGAAGATGACACAGGCGGCTCGCAGAGTTCAGCGGCGGGGGTCGCCCATAATTCCTTATTCTTCCAGTGCGCCCCTGGGCCCGATCATGAACTGGAAGTTGCTGGCGATAAAGGCCAGCAGGAGCCAGACGGCGATAAGCGCATAAGGCGTTTTCAGCAGCCATTGGAAGGAATGCTGCAGCCATGCCGCCTGGTCCCCGACGAGATGGGAGGCCAGGCCGATTGCCGAGAGCAGGAATAGGCTGCCGAAGATTGACGTGGAAATAATCGTCAGGGGCCGAGTTTCGATCATTGCGGCGAAGCCCAACAGGAAACCGAGCACGAATATCACCAGCGCCACCTTGTCCTGAAAGGGGAAGAGGAAAGCGGCGGCAATAAGGAACGGCGACATGACAACGAGCAGTACGCCGATGGGCCTGGCCCGGAGGGCCGAAAACAGGTAGAACCCAAACCCGAGCGCTGTGCCGACCGACACGAGCAGCAGTTTGAGCCACGTTTCTTCCCCCCTGGCGAAGGCCGCCACCAGGCAGAAAGCCACGCTGCCACCGGTGACGAGGCCCCAAAGGGGGGCGAAGGGGACCAGGAACCCCTGGACAATGGCCCAGCCGTAGAACATGGAAACCAGGCCCACCAGCACGGCGCCGGCGAACATGACCCATCCGAGATTCCTTTTCTTCGTGCTGCGGCTGAAGAAATTGTCGGCGTAGACGGCAAAACTCCTGATTTTGGCGCCGGCCTTGCGGCTCAGCTCCTTTGCCTCACGTTTTAGGGCTTCCTGCTGTTGCTTGCCTTCAGAGAGCAGGTCCGGCCCTTGGTCGGCAGGTTGCCCGCCTTGGCGCGCCTGTTGATCCGCTCCGGTTTGCTGAGCGAATGCGGGGGGACAGATCGGGAACAAGAGGCAGACTACGGCCAGGAGTATAAGGGTCTCTTTGCCCCCCACGGCCCCAATGCCCTCGCGATACGTCATGAATCGCTGCTCCCATCCTGAAGCTCTGTGCGCCTGCGCAGCACCAGATCGTTGAGCGCCTTAGAAAGATAATCGTAGCTCTCAAGGACCTTCTTTGGCACGCGTTGCTCGTAAGTCGTGCGGGCCTTTTCTATGGGTTCTTCGAGCAGCTTGTAGAAGGTGTCGTAAAGGACCCCCTCTTTGACCTGTTCCCCGTGGTAGGCCTCCAGGTCGGCCGCCAGGACGCGCGCCACACGCCAGGCGTTCTTGTGGTCGGGGTCGTCGGCCAACTCTTCGGGAAGTTCTCCGGGCGAGCCCTGCGCCGCGGAGGCGGCCGAGGCCATCTCGCTCAGCGCAACCGGCTTGCCGGATGGGCCGGCCGGTGTCGAGGTGGGTTGAGCGGAGCTGAGCGTTCTCTTGTAAAGCTTATCGAGGCGCCGCCCGATGGTTTCGAACCACTTGCCTATCTCCCGGGCCTGCTGATTGACGGCGTTGATCAACTCGGACTGTGTATGCTGCATGGTGCTGGCCTGTTCTTCCAGCTTGTGCAGGCGCCGGTCTATCTTCTGAAGGGCTTCATCCATCGCATCGTTCTCGTCCACGTACTCGACGGTCATAATGCTGGCGGGAACGTACGCAACGCCCTCTCCAAGTGAGGGAGCATCCTTGTTGGCGTCATTGTCCGCGTTCTTGCGGAACAGCTTGCCCACCAATCCGCCCTCCCCAGAACGGAGAGGGGCGGCAGGGCCCTGTGCGTTTTCAATAGCTTCATCTTCGGACATGGTGATTCCTTTCCCACAGCGCTGCCTTTTCTCAAGAATATACCACGGACGAAGAAGAAAAGGCAAGAGCGCTGCGCGCTCATTCCCATAACGCGGAGTCCGGCTTCTGAGCCAGCTGACTTGACATTGAGCGCGATATCTGTTTACTTGAGGGTTGCTAGATAGGCGGTCATCCCTGGATTTAGAGTGACACATGGACAAAGATGATGGTAATAGTCTGCCGTTGATGAAAAAAGTGCGAGAGTATAAGGTCGCCGAGCGTTCGCGCGAGGCCGGGCTCTACCCGTACTTTCGGCCCATATCCTCCGCCCAGGATACCGTGGTCCAGCTCAATGGCAGGTCTGTCATAATGCTGGGTTCCAACAGTTACCTGGGATTGACGAATAACCCGGAGGTCAAAGAAGCGGCCAGGAAGGCCATCGCGAAATACGGCTCCGGATGCGCGGGGTCCCGTTTCCTGAACGGCACACTCGACATCCACCTGGAGCTGGAAGAGGAACTGGCGGACCTGATTGGCAAAGAAGCCGCACTGATTTTCTCCACCGGTTTCCAGACCAACCTCGGCATCATCAGCGCCCTGGTCTGCAAGGGTGACTACGTTATCACCGACAAAGAAGACCACGCAAGCATCGTGGACGGATGCAGGCTCTCGCACGGCAAGTTCGTTCGCTTCGCCCATAACGACATAGATTCGCTCGAATCCAGGTTGCAGGACTGCGGGCCGGACGCCGGCAAACTGATCGCCGTGGACGGGGTCTTCAGCATGGGCGGCGACATCTGCGACCTGCCCGCCCTGACGGAGCTGGCTGCAAAATACCGGGCGGCCCTCATGGTGGACGATGCCCATGCCATCGGCGTGATCGGAAAGAACGGGTCCGGCACGGCTTCCCACTTCGGACTGACCGACAAGGTTGACATCATCATGGGAACCTTCAGCAAGTCGCTGGCCTCGCTGGGTGGATTCGCCGCCGCCGACGCGATTGTCATTGACTACCTCAAGCACAACGCCCGCTCGCTTATCTTCAGCGCCAGCATAACCCCGGCCAACGCGGCGGCCGTGCTGGCCGCGCTTCACATCATGAAGCGCGAACCCGAGCGCATCGAGCGGCTCTGGCACAACACCAGGAGGCTCAGAAACGGGCTCGAACAGCTCGGCTTCGACACGGGAGCCTCTGAGACGCCTATCATCCCCGTGCACGTGGGCAAGCCCGAGACCTGCTTCCGGTTCTGCAAACGGCTGGAGGAGGAAGGAATCTTTGTCAATCCCGTTGTGCCCCCCGCCGTGGCCCCGAACCAGGCGCTGCTCCGGGTCAGCCTCATGGCCACCCACACCGACCGGCAGATTGACGTCGCCCTGGAATGTTTTGAAAAAGTCGGCGGGGAATTGGGCGTTATATAGCCCGCAGAAAGAGTTGCGTCAATGCGTGTCGAAGTCTCCGAAGTCGCGTCCCGCAGAGAACTCGCACAGTTCATCAAGTATCCCCTCCGGCTCTACGCGCATGACCCCTGCTACGTCCCGCACCTGATCTCTGAACGCAAGGAGTTCTTCAGCCATAAGAATCCCATCTTCGAGTTCCTGGACGTCCGATATTTGCTCGCGCGCGACGAACACGGCAAAGTGGTGGGGCGGCTCAGCGCCCACGTCAACCACCGCTATAATGAATTCACCGGGCGCAAGACGGGCTTCTTCGGCTTCTTTGAAACCGGCGCCGGCCTCGAGGCCGCAGCCCCGCTGATGGCCCGCGCCGAGAGCTGGTTGGCCGCGCAGGGGATGGAAACGGCGCAGGGACCGTTCAACTTTTCCACTAACGAGGAATGCGGCCTCCTGGTGGACGGC
>JAGHAF010000030.1 GCA_021161675.1 Planctomycetota bacterium
GTTACCCTCGACACGACGAACGGCGGCGCTGTGCCCACGGGCGCGAATGTCACCATCACGGGCCCGGTAAATGACGACGTAGTCGGCACCACCACGTTTGTGGTGGACGGGGGCGCTGCCGGAGACGTGGACCTGCAGGGCGCCGTAGGCGCAGGCACAGCGGTTGCAGCCCTTTCGGCAACTGCTGGCGGCTTGGAGCTGGATGGGGCCACCGCGGCCGGGGATGTTTCTCTGGTATCCAGTCTGGCTGACATCATCCTCACGGGCGTCCAGAGCGGCGGCCTGGTCTTGATCAATTCCGCCGGCGCCATACTGGACGGCGGGGAGGCGGTTACAGACGTCATTGCCCCGGACCTGGAGCTCCTGGCCCAGAGTGGGATCGGCGCTTCCGCCGACCACCTCGAGATAGACGCCGACACCGTGGCGGCCGACACTACGAGCGGCGGTATCTACCTGGACGACGTCGCCGGCGGCCTCACCATCGGCGCCGTGGACGTTACAGAAGGCGCTGCGGTCACTGACGGTAACCCCGACGACGCGATTTACATTACCGCTCACAGCCCGCTCCATATCAACGCGGACGTCACCAACGTGGGCGGCGGGCGCATAGAACTGGACGCCGCCGGAACGGCCGAGCAAGATGACCTGATCGTAGCCGCAGATGTGAAGCTGACCACCACCATAACCGGGCAGATCCAACTCGAAGCCGGCAGCGAAGTGATTATCCTCGGCCTGGTTCAAACGGAGGGCGGTGACGTCGCCGCCAACTCCGGCGACCAGATAATAGTCAATGGCGGCGCGATACAGACTGGCGCCGGCGCCGTCGACCTCAGCGCCCCCAACGACGTTCAGGTCACCGGTGGTAGTAACATAATCTCGCAGAGCGGTAGTATTGCGGTGACCTCCCAGGCCAACCTCACAGTCACAGGTAACGTGGCCTCCGATAGCGGAGACGTTGTCCTTACGGCCACTGGAGACCAGCTAAGCCTGCTCGGCAGTGTCACCAGCGCTGCGGGCGAAGTGCAGCTCGTGGCGGGGGACACTATCGTAGTGGAAGGCTCCGTCTCGTCAGGCGGCGACATCACGCTCAGTTCCGGAGACCGGATCAGCCTGGGGCCGGCCAGCACTATCGAGTCCCAAAGCGGGGATGCCTTTCTCGTCGCCTTCGATCTCGACGCGGAGCCCGGCAGCACAGTAATTGCTCCCCAGGGCATGGTTAAGATAAGTAAACCCCTGAACCTGGACATCGTCATCCCGGCCACAGCGGCCACACAGATAGCGGCCCTCTTGAGCGGCGCGCACGGTTCGGCCGGCGCCACCACTCTTGCTTCTTCCGGCGCGGGCGAGGTGCAGGACGGCACATCTGGGACTCCCGAAGGCGAGGAGAAGGAAAAGAAGAAGAAAGAGGACGAGGAAACGTCTTAGCCCGGATATTTCACGAGCATTTCCCGGATTCGTCTGCAGCTCTTTACAGGGAGAGGAGTTCCGCCTCGAAAGGCTCGTGAAATATTCGGGCTAGCGGGCCGTCCTCGCCAGAAGCCGCTTAGTCGCTCTACTTCTGAAGCGTGCGCTCCTTGCGCACGTTTTACAGCACCGACGTGAAGCTTTCTGTACGCCGTCAGAACGGGCAGCGCGGGTGGACCATAACAGTGTTTAACGATTTTTAACAAAGTTGTTTGACACAGCAACGCCCAGGGGCTAAAGTGCCAGACTTTTGACTGAAAAGATCGTCTGGGCGCCCCCGAATGGCAGGTTCCGTCGGACAGATAGCCGAAACCGACGTGAAAGACGCGCCTGGCGACGAAAGCCCGCTGCCCCGCTCGCTCAGGTTAAAGGCACATCTGGCCTCACAGGAGCAGAATACATGACGGCGAAGTTCGTTGACACACCTTCAGTTGGTTTAGCGCTCAGTAAGCTGCTGGCGGGGCGGGAGACCTTCGGCGTCAAGACCGTGAAGGATCATCTCAGGCTGGTCCGCGTGGAGCCCGACGAGGCAGAGATTCCGCCCGTTCGCATGGTGGACCCTCTGAAATCGATTTTCTTCCCCCCCCGACAGGAAGTGGCCGATTACTTCGAGCGCGCCGACGAGGAAACTCCGGCCAAGCGCGCCATGATCGGCGTGACGGCCTGCGACCTGGCCGCTCTCGAAGTCCTGGATCACGTCTTCCTCGGGGGCGATTTCGTTGATCCTTTCTACCAGGAGCTGCGCCGCAATACGCTGCTTATCTCCGTGGACTGCACCGAGCCGCTGGACGTCTGCTTCTGCACCTTCAGCGGCGCTCGACCCTACCCCACGGCCGGATTCGACCTGAACCTCTCCCCCATCTCCGGTGGGTATATCCTGGAGGCGGGCAGCGAGGAGGGCGGCTCACTGCTGGAGGAAAAGCTGGCGGACCTGCCCGAAGCCACTGCGGATCAATTCTCAGAGCGCGAGCGGAGCCGAGCCGCGGTGACGCAGCGGGTCCAGCAGGCTGTCCAAGACGCGGGCCTTCCCGACCCCGAAAAGATATATGAGAAGGTCCAGCAAAAGCCTGATGCCCCCATGTGGGGCGAACTGGCGGACCAGTGTGTCGAATGCGGCGCGTGTAATTTCGTCTGCCCGGCCTGCCACTGCTTTCTGCTGACTGACCTGGAGGAAGAGCACGGCTTCCGTCGGTTCCGCAACTGGGACGCCTGCCTCTACCCGTCATTTGCGAAGGAGGCCAGCGGGGCCAACCCGCGCAAGAGACGATCAGAAAGGTTACACGGCAGGATGGAGAAGAAGTTCTACTTCCTCAAGACGGACGCCGACCGGTGGGGCTGTGTCGGATGCGGACGCTGCATAGACGCTTGTCCGGGCGCTATTGACGTGCGAGAGACTCTGAGGAAACTGGCCCATGTCTAGCAACCCCTACCAACCTGTCAGGACGAGGCTAGAGGACGTCGCCCGAGAAACCGGCAACATCAAGACCTTCCTCCTGGCGCCGGAGACTGCGCTGCCCTTTGAGGCGGGGCAGTTTGTCCAGTTGACTGTGCCCGGGCTGGGCGAGGCCCCATTTACCCCGTCTTCGGCCCCCGGCAGGGGCGAAAGGCTGACAGTAACCGTCATGGAAGCGGGCACGGTCACCGGCGCGCTGCACGGGATGGCGCCGGGCGCCGAGCTAGGACTGCGCGGCCCCTACGGCAACGTGTATCCGCTTGACAGGTTCGCCGGCAGGGACGTGCTCATCATGGGCGGCGGTGTGGGACTGGCGCCCCTGCGGTCGCTCCTGCTGGGCCTGATGCAGCAGCGCGACAGGTTCGCGCGGATCATCCTCTGCTACGGCGCGCGCACCCCGCAGGACTTGATCTACAAGGAACAGTTGAAGGAGTGGAGCCGGCTCGATAACCTGGAGGTACACCTGACGGTCGATCAGAGCGACGGCGCCTGGGACGGGAAAGTCGGCGTTGTCACCACCACGCTGGATGACGTAGAGCTGGACGCCGCCGGGGCCGTAAGCGCCGTCTGCGGGCCGCCCGTCATGATGAAGTTCGGCACGCTCGCCCTGCTGGACAAGGGCTTCACGCCGGAGAACATCTATATGTCGCTCGAGAAAAACATGAGCTGCGGCATAGGCAAGTGCGGCCACTGCCGCGTCGGCCCCTATTACGTCTGCCGGGACGGACCCGTCTTCGCTTACTCGAAGCTGCAAGGTATCAAGGACCTCTGGTGAGAATGCCACAGGAGCCATGAGCAAGAGACTGGTAATCAACCTGGACGTTTGCCGCGACTGCGGGGAGTGCACCGCCGAGTGCAGCTACCCGTACCACCCCGACAATGACGGCGTCTCCTATCTGCGGGAAGTGGCGGCCCAGGAGCTGATCTGCCGCCAGTGCGAGGTGCGCTCGTGCGTGGAAGCTTGCCCCAACGAGGCCCTGGAGGCCCGCGAGGACGGGACCATACGTCGCTACAACATGCGGTGCACTGGGTGCCTGTCCTGCAGCCTGGGCTGTCCCTTCGGCGTGATTATACCGGCGGCGCTTCAGTTCAAGGACAGCAGGTGCGATTTTTGCGTCGGCCGCCAGCAAGATAACCCCCTCTGCGCGCAGACCTGTCCCCACGGCGCTATCACGGTGGAAGAGGTCTCCGAGGAAGAGGCCGACCTGCACATTCTGAGCGACAAACTGGCCGTCAGGGCCAGGGCCTGGCAGAAACTCGAGTCCGCGAGGGAAACATGACCGCGAACTTCTTCATAGCCTTGCTCAGATTCCTTATTTTCCCCGGGCTGCTGTTCACCGCCGTTGTGGGGCTCGTGATGAGTTGGCTGGACCGCAAGGTGACCGCCCGCGTTCAATGGCGGGTGGGGCCGCCGTTCTTGCAGCCCTTCTACGACATCGTGAAGCTGCTGGGCAAGGAGGTCATAGTCCCCGCCGGAGGCTCGCGCATGGCATTCCTCGGGGCGCCGCTGGTGGGCCTGGCGGGCGCCACGCTGGCGGCGACGCTCATTGGCACGGCGGCCATTTACGGCGGCGGCGGCGGCTTCAGGGGCGACATTATCATTTTGCTCTATTTGCTTGTTCTGCCCTCGCTGGCAGTCATCCTGGGCGGAGCGGCCTCGAAGAACCCGCTCGCCTCAGTCGGGGCGAGCCGGGAGATGAAGCTTCTGATGGGTTACGAATTGCCCTTTATCCTTGTAATGCTGGTGCCGATCATTCAGAGCGGCGGTATGCTGTCGCTGGGGAACCTTCTGAGCTTCCAGGCGCAGCACGGTTCCTTCGCAGCAAGCCTGTCGGGGGTGGTGGCGCTTGTGGCCGTGCTGCCGTGCCTCCAGGCGAAGCTGGCGCTGGTCCCGTTCGACCAGGCCGAGGCGGAGACTGAGATAATGGGCGGCGCGCTGATCGAATACTCCGGGGCGCCCCTGGCGGTCTTCAAACTTACCAAGGCCATGATGCTTTTTACTGCGCCGATGTTCCTGGTGGTGGTGCTGTGGGGAGGATTTGGCCAGACGCTCGGCTCTGCGCTGCTCGGGATTGGCAAGTACGTGGCGCTTCTGGTCCTGGTCATCCTGTTGCGCAACACCAATCCTCGCGTAAAGATAAAGCACGCCGTGCGGTTCTTCTGGGGCCCGGTCACCGCCCTGGCATTGATCGCCGTCCTGTTGGCTCTGGTGGGAGTCTGAGATGGGTTTGAAACTCAAAGCCCTGACAAAGTCACCGTGGGTCTTCCACGTGAGCGCAGGCTCGTGCAATAACTGCGACATCGAGATACTGGATTGCCTCTGCCCGCGGTTCGACATAGAGCGATTCGGCGCGCTCCTGGTGGGCAGCGTGCGTCACGCCGACGCGCTGTTGGTCACCGGCGCAATGAACCGGAAGTCGGCTATGCGCGTCAAGAAGCTCTACGACCAGGCTCCAAAGCCTTGCCTGGTCCTTGCGATCGGGACCTGCGCCTGTGACCAGGGCATATTCCGCGGCAGCTACGCACTGACGACCCCGCTGGACGAGCTGCTGCCCGGTGCTGTGACGGCCTACGTGCCTGGATGCCCGCCGAAGCCGGAGGCCATTATTTCCGGCCTGGTCAAAGCGCTTCAAACCCTACAGGATAAGTAGAATGAGTGAGAAGTTAGTCCATGACCTGACCGCCAGGCTCGGAGCCATGATTCGGGAACTCAGCGTGAAGAACGAACGCAGGGTCTACGTTGAGGTGGCGCCAGATGACCTGCGGCAGGCCGTGCGCGTGATCTTCGAGGAAATGGGCGCCCGTTACGCCACCGCCACCGGTATGCAGGTGCAGGACGGGTTCGAGGTGCTGCACCACTTCGTGTTCGATTCGCAGCGCGTGGTGGTCAGCCTTCGCGTCAGCACGGAGTCGGAGGAGCCGGAGTTCGACTCCATCACCCCGCTTATCACCGGTGCGGAATTCATCGAGCGCGAGATGCGCGACCTGCTGGGCATCCAGTTCAAAGGCCACCCAAATCCCAAACGGCTGATCCTGAGCGACGACTGGCCGGACGACGTGTACCCACTGCGGCGCGGCAGGCCCTGGGAAGGCAAAGTGAGGAAACAGGTATGACGACGATAGTGCCCATAGGGCCGTTCCATCCCCTGCTGGAGGAGCCGGAGCTGTTCCGGCTGCACGTGGACGGCGAGACCGTGGTCGACATCGAAGTTGAGATCGGCTGGAATCACCGCGGAATAGAGAAGATCTGTGAGACCAAGACCTTCGACCAGGTGCCATTCGTGGTGGAGCGTATATGCGGCATCTGCTCCGCCTGCCACCCCACCGCCTACGTCCAGGCCGTCGAGGACCTGGCTGACATCGAAGTGCCGGAGAGGGCCCTCTACATCCGGAGCGTCATTACGGAGCTGGAGCGCCTTCACAGCCATCTGCTCTGGCTGGGTCTGGCCGGCCACTTCCTGGGCTACAACACGGTTTTCATGTGGGCCTGGAAATACCGCGAGCCCGTGCTGGACATCTGCGAGGAACTGACTGGCAACCGCAACAACTACGCCATGCTCAAGGTCGGAGGCGTCCGCCGAGACCTGGACGAGAGTCTGTTCCCATCGGTGCTGGAACGGATGGACGATCTGGACAAGCACCTCAACATGCTGGTGGGCGCCGTCACCGATGACCCCGTGCTGCACGCCCGTCTGAAGGGCGTGGGCATCCTGACGCCGGAGGCGGCCCGCGCTTACGGCGCCCTGGGCCCCACCGTGCGGGCGTCCGGCATACCGATCGATGTTCGCCGGGACCATCCCTACGCGGCCTACGACCTGGTGGACTGGGACGTTATCAGCGTGGACAGCTGCGACGTTTACGGCCGGGCCGTCGTCCGGCTGCTGGAATGTCTGGAGTCGGTCAAGATCATCCGGCGCTGCCTGGACCAGATGCGGCCAGGCGAAATAGACTCCGGAGTAAAGGAAATCCCCCCCGGAGAGGGCATCGGCCACGCAGAGGCGCCACGAGGCGAGACGTTCCACTACGTGCGCTCCGACGGCACGAATCGGCCCATCCGCCACAAGGCCCGCGCGCCCACGTACATGAACCTGCCCACTTGCCGGGCGACCACGGTTGGCGAAAGCATCACCGACGCGACCATCATCCTGGCCTCCGTCGATCCCTGCTACAGTTGCACCGAGCGGATGGGCGTTTATGACGCCTCCACCGGACAGAAGGCCCTGGACGGCAAGCAGTTGATCAAGCTCTCACAGGAGAAAACCCGACAGCTTCGGGAGGAAATGGGCGAATGAACACGCAACAGGCATTACTGGCGGCCATAGCGCTTCCGTTCGCGGCCGGGCTTGTGGCGTGGCTCCTTCCGCGCGGCCTCAGCAAGCTGACGAAGCTGCTCTCGCTGATCGTCTCGGCGCTGGTGATGTGGGCCGCCATAGTCCTTTATCGCTCGCAATCGGTCGCACTGTGGCATTGGAACGGGGGCGGGGTCATCTTCGGGCTGGACAACCTGAGCGCCTTCATCCTGCTGGGCGTGGCATTCTTCGGCGTTGTGATGACCATCTACTCCATCGGATTCCTTGACGACGAAAAGGTGAGCCCCCGCGCCTACTATGCGAATTTCCTTTGCGCGCTTGGGGCGGCCTGCGGCGCCGTGCTGGCGCGGAACATGATAGCCCTGCTGGTGTTCTGGGGCCTGATGGGCATTCCATTCTACCTGCTGATCAACCTGGGGCGTGAAGGCGCCGACGCAGCGGCCAAGAAGACGATGATCATCCTGGGCGGCAGCGATTCGCTGCTGATCCTGGGCATAGCTCTCCTCTACCACGCCACCGGCAGTTGGGACGTGCTCCAGCCCGCCGTGGCGCTGGAGGGCATGAGCGTCATCGCCTGCCTGTGCCTGGCGGCGGCGGCGTTTGCCAAGGCGGGCGCCATACCGCTGCACTCCTGGGCGCCGGACGCGGGGGCCACCGCCCCCGTGCCTGCCGCTGCCTTCCTGCCGGCCTCGCTCGACAAGCTGCTGGGCATCTACCTGTTCGCTCGCATCTCACTGGACCTGTTCGTTCTCGACACAGGCATGCGCGGCTTTTTCGTGCTGATCGGCGCCGTCACGGTGATCGGCGCGGTCATGGCGGCGCTCGTGCAGCACAATTTGAGACGCCTCCTGGGCTTCCACGCGGTCAGCCAGGTCGGCTACATGATCCTCGGCATTGCCACGGGGACCGCGATCGGCGTTATCGGCGGGCTGTTTCACATGCTAAACAACGCGCTCTACAAATCTTGCCTGTTCCTGACGGCAGGCGCGGCCGAACGCCGAACCGGCACTGGCGAGCTGGAAGGGATGGGCGGATTGGCGCGGGCCCTGCCCTTCACCTTCGCGTGCGCCCTGATAGCGGCGCTGGCCATTTCCGGTATCCCCCCCCTCAACGGATTCGTCTCCAAGTGGATGATCTATCAAGGGATTATCGAGGCGGGACAACACGGCCTCGGCCCGCTCTGGGTGATAGCGCTGGTGGCTGCCATGTTCGGCAGCACACTGACGCTGGCCAGCTTCGTAAAGGTGCTGCACTCGGTATTCCTGGGCCAGCCGCGCTCGAAGGCCGCCACCGGCCGAAGACCTAACCTGGGCATGTGGGCGCCCATGGGCCTGCTGGCCGCGCTGTGCCTGGTGTTCGGCGTTTTCGCCTACGCTGTCCCGATCAAGGGCCTGCTCCTTCCCGCGCTGCCGGCGCACCTGCAGATCAGCTTTGAGAATGCCACCTGGCAGCCGGGCCTGGCCGCTCTGCTGCTCCTGGTGGCGCTGGTGGCGGGCGCCGTCATCTATGCGCTCGGGACAATCAAGTCTATCCGGGAGGACGACGCATACATCGGAGGGGAGACCGGCGAACGCGCGGCCCCTTACGATTACACCGGTGTGCAATTCTACCGCACCATCGAGACTCTGCCGGCTCTGGACAAGCTTTACCGCCGGGCAAAGGAGCACTGCTACGACATCTACGACCTGGGACATCGCCTCGTCGACTATATCGGAGCGCCCCTCAGGGCGTTGCACTCGGGGCTGCTCTTGACCTACGTGGCGTGGTGCGTGCTGGGACTGGTGGTCCTGCTGTGGTTCCTGGTAAGGTAGGAGGAAAACGATGCGAGTTGAATCACTCAAGAGGAACGGACGGCCAAGATGATTAACCTGCTGACGTTGGTCCTAATTTTCATGATCATTGGGGCGATCATCTCGATCTGGACCACGGACTTGCTGTCTGCGATCATAGCTGTCGGCGCCGTGGGGTTCGGCAGTAGTGTTGTGTTCTTGCTGCTGCGGGCGCCGGACGTCGCCCTCGCGCCGGTTGTGGTGGAGGTGCTGATGCTGGTCATCCTGATTCGGGCTACCGTGGGACGGGACGTGCATACCATCGGAAGTGCACGGGAAATCTTCGGCCTGTCGGTGGCGGCCGTGCTGGTGTTGCTGCTGCTGGCCTTCGCCGTACATGCCATTGGAGGGCTGCCGGAGTTCGGCGAACCCGTCATGGCTCGCGTGGCGGATGCGCCCGCCTCCTACTACCTGGAGAACGGGCTGAGCCAGACGGGATCGGCTAACATAGTGACCGCCGTGCTTCTGGACTTCCGCGGCTACGACACCCTTGGCGAGGCCACCGTGCTGTTCGGCGCGATTCTGGGCGCAATGACCTTGCTGCGCCGCAAGAGCAGAACTGACAAACCACGACAGGAGTAACCGGCCGTGAAAGAAACGAGCACAATAGTCAAGACCATTAGCCGGTGCGTGGTGGGGTTCATCTTCCTCTACGGCCTTTACATAGTCTGCTACGGTCATCTGACGCCGGGAGGAGGATTTACCGGCGGCGTGATCCTGGCCTCGGCCTTTGTGCTCGAGATGCTGGCCTGGGGGAAGGAAGAGGCTCTGAAGAGTCTCCCCTTCAGACTGGCCAAGCCATTCGACAGCGCGGGCGCGCTCGCTTTCCTCGTGCTGGGTCTGCTGGGGCTGCTGCTGGGTGGTGACTTCTTTGTGAACGTCATTCAGAAGGCTTACCCGGGCAAGCCGTTCTCCCTGTTCAATGCCGGTATCATACCGCTGTGCAACATCGCCATTGCCATCAAGGTCTGCGCGTCGTTGTTCCTAGTAATACTGGTGCTCTCGGTGCTCCGGGTGGCGGCCGGCGGCGGGACGGAAGATGACCTGACAACCCAGGAGGAGGAGTAACTGTGCACTATTTCCTTTGCCTGCTGCTGCTGATGGTGGGACTTTTCGGGGCACTGACGCAGAAGAACCTGATCAAGATCATACTCAGCGTCGCCATCATCGAGCACGCGGTGAATACGTTCCTCATCATGGTGGGATATCGCCATGATGGAACGGCCCCGATCGTCGACCGGGCGCAGGTGGCAGGTTCCTCCTTTGCCTCCGGAGCGGTTGACCCACTGCCACAGGCGATGGTGCTGACGGCGATCGTCATTAGCCTGGGCGTGCTGGCACTCATGGTGGCGGTGGCCATGCGGCTCTACCATACCTATGGCACTTACGATATCACGGAAATCCGAAAGCTGCGGGGATAAGGAAGCGAGCCAATGAAACTGTTGCCTTTAATGATTGCGATTCCACTCAGTGTGGCCTTCATCCTGCCACTGCTTCCGAAGAAGCGGCCCCGGATGGCCGACTGCCTGGCTGTCCTGGCCACGCTGGCCCTGCTCGCGCTGGCCGCCATGCTGATCGGCCAGAGCGGAGTTTACGCGCTTGGCGGCTGGCGCCCGCCGGTGGGCATCGTCCTGGTGCTGGACGGGCTCAGCTGGCTTGTGCTGATTACGGTGGCGCTGGTCAGCTTCCTCGTCACTGTGTTTTCGGCGCGCTACATGGAGCAGTACACCGCGCGGGGCCGATATTACGCGCTGTTCATGCTGATGGTGGCCGGTATGAACGGGGCTGTGCTGACGGGCGACATGTTCAACCTCTACGTTTTCATCGAGGTGGCCGCCGTGGCCTCCTACGCCCTGGTCGCCTTCGGCTGCCATGAGGAGGAGCTGGAGGCATCCTTCAAATACGCCGTGCTCGGATCCATCGCATCCTCATTCATCCTCCTGGGGATTGCCCTGATGTACTGCCTGTTCGGCACAGTGAACATGGCCCACCTGGGGCAGAAAGTCAGCGCGTCCGGCCTGAACCGGGCGGCGATCTTCAGCCTCGTGTTATTCATAGCCGGCTTCGGCCTGAAGGCCGCGCTCGTGCCGTTCCACGCCTGGCTGCCGGACGCCCATCCCTCGGCGCCCGCGCCCATTTCCGCCATGCTCTCGGGCGTGCTGATTAAGGCCATCGGCGTTTACGCATTGATCAGAGTGCTTTTCAATGTGTTCGGCGTCACGGCTCAGGTCGCCACGGCGTTGATGGTCCTTGGCACGATTTCCATGGTCGTAGCCATCTTGATGGCCCTCATCCAGTGGGACCTGAAGCGCCTGCTGGCCTACAGCAGCATCTCCCAGATCGGGTATGTCATGCTGGGCTTCGGCGTGGGAGGCGCTGTGCTGGCCGCCGGCGGCAGCCCGGTCATAGCTGCGCTGGGATTCCTTGGCGCCCTGTTCCACCTGGTCAATCACGCCGTGTTCAAATCCCTGCTGTTCCTCAGCTCCGGCGCGCTCGAATACGCCACCGGCACCCGCCAGCTCAAGGAGATGGGCGGGCTCGGAAAAGAGATGCCGGTAACCGCCGGCGCGTCGCTGGTCGCCTCCTTGGCCATCGGAGGCGTGCCTCCGCTGAACGGCTTCTTCAGCAAGCTGATAATCATTCTGGCCTGCGTGAGCAGCGGACATTACGGCTTCGCTCTGGCGGCCGTGCTTGTCAGCATCTTCACCCTTGCCGTCTACATGAAGGTGCAGAAATACGCGTTCCTGGGAAAACCGGCCGAAGGTCGGAAGTCCGTTCATGAAGTCCCCGCGGCAATGAGGATTCCAATGACATTGCTGGCCGTGCTGTGCCTGGGGATGAGCCTGATGCTGTTGCCAGGGCCGAAGAAGCGCGTCCTGGATCCGGCCGTGCAGGTCCTGATGGACCGCGACGCCTACATTCAGAGCGTAATGGGCGTAGCGTCGGCTCTGGGCGCGGGGCAAGAGACGGACATGAAAATCGCGGAGAACTAAAAATGCGTAAGATCTCCATGTTCGTGGTGTTGTACGTTGTCTGGTGCCTGCTGGTCTTCCCGTACGACCGGACAACGGGACAGTGGGACACCCAGAGCCTGCTGGTGGGACTGGTTGCCGCGCTGGTGGTGGTGGTGCTTTTCGGCAACGCGCTGCCCGATCGGTCCTGCTTTCTACTGGCCCCCCGGCGGTGGTTCTGGGCTCTGGTGTATATCCCGTTTTTCGCCTATTACTGCCTGAAGGCGAACCTCGAGGTGGCTTACCTTGTTCTTCATCCGGATATGCCCATCCGACCGGGCATTGTGAAAGTGCGCACCAGCCTGCGCACCCGGGTTGCCATTACAGCCCTGGCTAACTCCATTACCCTGACGCCCGGCACCCTCACGGTGGATGCCGATGAAGATGGCACGCTGTACGTGCATTGGATCGACGTGAAGTTCGCGGAAGACGACGAGGCCACGCGGGAGATCGTGAGCCGGTTCGAAGGCCATCTGCGCCGCATCTTCGAGTAAGAAAAAGAAGGCGACAAATAGCTTATGGAAGCATTTCTTTACACAGCGCTGGGTGTACTGGTAGCGACCTCCTACATGTGCCTCTACCGGATCGGAAGCGGGCCCACGGCGCCCGACCGCACCGTGGCCATTGACATCCTGGGAACGAGCCTGGTCGGCTTCTGCGCGCTGCTGTGCCTGCTAACCGGACGGGATTTCTACATGAACGTGGCCATGGCGTGGGCGCTGCTCAGCTTCATCGGGACGATTGCGCTGGCCAAACACCTGGAAGGAATGGGATTCGATGAATGAATACATCGGCGTGGCTATAGTAATCGTTGGGCTGGCGTTCGACGTGTTCGGGTGCGTCGGTCTGGTCAGGCTGCCGGATATCTACACGCGCCTTCAGGCAGCCACCAAGTGCGTTACCCTGGGCACTTGCATGATACTGATCGGGATAGCTATCTTGACGGGCCTGAACGCCACCGGGGTCAAGGCCCTGGTCTGCATGGCCTTCGTCCTGATAACCTCCCCCACCGCCGCGCACGCCATCGCCCGTGGGGCCTACAAGTTCGGGGTCAAGCTGGAAGAACCGACCGTCGTTGACCGATATGCCGAGACCCAAACCGACGAGGGCAGGAGCTAACCGATGCGCTTACCCAAACTGCGAGAACTCAAAGAAGCCATAACAGCCGTCCTGCGCGGCCCCTATACTGCCAGGTTCCCGGCGGAGCCCACCCCCCTGCCCGAGGCTTTTCGCGGCCAGCCCGTCTTCGACGAGGACGAGTGCGTCGGCTGCGGGGCCTGTTACGAAGCCTGCCCGCCAGATGCGATGGACCTGGTGGACGACGTCGAGGCCGGCGTACGCAGGATAACCATCCATCTGGACCGCTGCATCTTCTGCGGCCAGTGCGAGGCGAACTGCATCACGGAGAAAGGCATCAAGCTGAGCAACCATTACGATCTGGCCACCACCGACCGGGGCGAACTGCGCGAAAGCGTAGAAAAAGCGCTTTTGATCTGCGAGAGCTGCGGCGAGGTCATAGGACCGCGCGATCACGTCCGGTGGGTCGCCGAGCGGCTCGGGCCGTTGGGGTTCGCCAACCCCACGCTGCTGCTGACCGCGATGGAGGACCTGGACGCGGCGGGTGGCGTTCCGACGCCCTCTGCCCACCTGCGCCGGGGCGACAAGCTGCGCATCACCTGCCCGAAGTGCCGCCAGGTTACATCCCTGCTCGCCTGAGAGCTCGTCACCCCGATTCAGGAATCTTCAGCGCTTCAACGAGCGTCTCGACGGCCTTCTCCACCGCCCTGCTCACTTCATCGCTCATCTCACTTCCCAGCGAGCAGTCGGCCGGCTCAGCCGCAAGCAGCAGGGGCCGGGCGCCGCACGCCGCCCGCAGGAACTCGGCCCCTACTGCGAGAGACGCCGAATGAGTTGACATGTCGTCCTGGCGCAGCCGCTCCGGGCCCATGAGCCGAAGCGTGCCCGGCGGCCGGCCGCTGCGGACGGCGTCAACGAAGATGACGACCTCCGTGCCCAGCCTGGCAAGCCGTGGCAGTTCGTTCTCAGGAACGGCGCCGCCGTCCGCCACGAGGGCTCCGGTGCGACCGACAAGAGCCTGCGCCACGGAGGGGCCGAACCCGTCGTCGCCTCGCGCCACGTTGCCGACGCCGAGAATCGCGACGTGGCGCGGATCGGTCTTGCCGATCGCCTCGCGGAGCTGCGCAGCCAGCGATTTCGCTTCCATGCGGCGCGGCCTCCTCATGATGCGGGTTTAATAACTTACGGGAGAACTTCTACCACGGCGACACAACCAAGACAACGAAACGGCCCCGGCCGCCCGCCTTTGAAGGCGGGGGCCACCTGTAATAAACTGCACGTTTGCCATGCATGAACTCAGCCTATCAGCGGGAATGCTCGACATCGCCCTTGAAGCCGCGAAGGCGCACGGCCACGCTTTGCGCGCGCTCAACATCAAGGTCGGCGCCCTGTCCAGCGCCAGCGCGGAGGCGCTCGACTTCTGCATGAAGATGCTCCTCGATGAGAGAAGCATGGGGGATGTCGAGGTCCGAATCCGGGAGGCGCCGGCCCGGGCGCGCTGCGAATGCGGGTACGAAGGAGAGATCAAGAACCTCTTTGAGGGGTGCCCGCGCTGCGGTGGCTTTCAGCGTGACATATTGGACGGCCAGGATGTCACTTTGGACACAATAGAGGTCGCAAATGACAAGGATTAAGCTCAATCGGACAGCGCAAAGCCGGAACCAACCCGTCGCCGAGCAGAACCGGACCAAGTTCCAGGACGCCGGCGTGTTCGTGATGAACCTGATCGGCTCGCCCGGATGCGGCAAGACCACCATTCTAGAGTACACCGCGCGTCACTGTCCCGGCCAGTCAGCCGTAATCGTGGGCGACGTGAAGACCGCCCTCGACGCGGACCGTATCTTGCAGTGCGACATCCCGGCATACCCCATCGAGACCGGTGGCAGTTGCCACCTGTCGGCGCAGATGATCGCCGACACTATCGCCCGGCTCGATCTTGACCAGCTTGACTACCTGTTCATCGAGAACGTGGGCAACCTCGTCTGCCCCTCGACGATGGACCTGGGGGAGAACATCAAAGTCGGGGTTCTCAGCGTGCCCGAGGGCGACGAAAAAGTCCGGAAATATCCCGCCCTGTTCCTGCGGACCGAAGTGGTGTTCATCAACAAGGCCGACCTGCTCCCATACTGCCCATATGACGTAGAACGGGTCAAGGAAGACTGCCGCAAGGCAAGGCCGGACGTGAAGGTATTCGAGGTCAGCGCCGCGCAGGGGACCGGCTTTGGCCCGTGGATGGAGTTCCTGCGGCAACCTGACGTCTGAGGGCAGGCGTGAATCATTCATCCGAAAGCACAGGCGCTTCACAGCGGCGAGTCCTGCTCAGGATCCGCGGCAGAGTGCAGGGCGTCGGCTTCCGCCCCACTATTTACCGGGTGGTCACGGCGCGCGGCTGCGCCGGCGCGATCCGCAACACGCCGCAGGGCGTCTTTCTCGATATCGAAGGCCCGGCAGGAGCCGTCACTGAGATCGTGGACGAGTTCCGGCGCATCATTCCCGAGCGCGCCCGTGTGGACGAACTCCTCATTGAAGAGGCCCAGCCGATGGGCCGCGATCGGTTCGTAATCGAGCCGAGCGCCACTTGCGGGGACAGCCTCCTGCCGATCCCACCGGACCTGGCCATGTGTCCGGCCTGCAAGGATGAACTGCATCAACCCGCTAACCGCCGGGCCGCCTATCCCTTCAACACCTGCACCGCGTGCGGCCCGCGTTTTAGCATCGCCCGGGCGGTGCCCTTCGACCGGCCGACAAGCGCCATGGACGAGTTCCCCCTCTGCGACGCCTGCCGCGCCGAGTATGAAGCCCCGGAGGACCGGCGTTTCCACGCGCAGACGATGTCGTGTCCGCGTTGCGGTCCGTCCCTTACGTGGACGCCGAACCTGGACGAGTTGAAGTTCGAATCCTTGGCGCCGCTGGATGCCGCCCGCCGGGCGTTGGCGCGCGGGCGCATTGTGGCCGTCAAGGGCCTCGGCGGTTTCCATCTGGCCTGCGACGCCACGCGCGAGGAAGTCGTCGCAGAACTGCGCAAACGTAAGGAGCGCCCGCACAAGCCACTGGCTGTCATGACGCCGGACATCGAGAGCTGCCGCGGGTTGTGCATGGTAAGCCGGGGGGAGGAGGAGCTTCTGCGCTCCGCCTCCGCGCCTATTGTGCTCCTGAAGAAACGCCCTGCCGCGCCGCTTGCCGCAGGCGTCGCCCCGGGCCTCCGGCACGTCGGGGTTATGCTCGCCTATACGCCGGTGCATCACATGCTTTTCGACGCGCCCGAGATGCCGCCCGCCCTCATTATGACCAGTTGCAACCGCGCGGACGAGCCCATCGCAATCAGCGCACAGGAAGTGCTCGAGAGGCTGGGCGACATCGCAGACGCCGTCCTCAGCAACGACCGGCCGATAATAAACCGCTGTGACGACTCCGTGTTCACCTTCCACGCGGGCGGCCCCGTCCCCATCCGGCGCAGCCGCGGATACGTGCCAGAGCCGATTCTTCTCGCCCGCGCGGGGCCTTCCGTTTTCGCCACCGGCGCCATGTGGAAGAACGCCTTCGCCCTGACCAGCGGCAGGCGCGCGTTCCTCAGCCAGCACATCGGGGACGTCTCCGACGCCGACAACGCCGCCCACTTCGAGGAAACGTTCCGCAGATTCTCCGCCCTGCTCAGGCTCGAGCCGGAGCTGATAGCCTGCGACCTGCACCCCGACTATCCGACCACGGCTTTCGCGCAACGCCTTGCCGAGGAACGCGGCCTACCGCTGGTCCAGGTCCAGCATCATCACGCCCACGTCGCCGCCACGCTCGCCGAACACCGCATCGAGGGGCGGGCAATCGGCGTGAGCATGGACGGCGCCGGTCTCGGAGCGGACGGGGCGATATGGGGCGGTGAGTTCTTCATCGCGGACCAGGCCTCGTACGATCGGAAGTTCCACCTGCGCTACGTGCCCATGCCCGGCGGAGAGAAGGCCGTCCTCGAGCCCGACAGGATGGCCCTGGCGCACCTAACGGCGGCCGTCGGAGCCGACGAGGCCCGCGCCCGAATGCAACGATATCTCGGCCCTGAGAGGTGTGCCAGCCTGCTGGAGATCATGAAAAGGCGCCGCTACTCGCCGCCGACCTCAAGCTGCGGGCGCCTTTTCGACGCCGTCGCCGCGCTGCTGGACGTGCGCCACTCGATAACCTACGAAGGCCAGGCCGCCTGCGAGCTGGAGGCCATCACCGACGAAAGCGAACGCGGCAGCTACGCCTTCTGCTACGATGGCGGCGAGATAGACTGCGCGCCGGTCTTCAGACTGGTCTGTGAAGACCTCGACGAGGGGACGAAGGCCCCTGTGATCGCCGCCCGATTCCACAACGCCGTGGTGGAGATGATCCGCGAGGGATGCCGCCGCCTGCGGGAGGAGACGGGAATCGTCCGGGTTGCCCTTTCCGGAGGGGTGATGCAAAACAGGCTCCTTGTCGACCGGACAGTGCCTGTCCTGCGCCAGGAGGGCTTCAACGTGCTGCTGCGCCGACGCGTGCCGCCTAACGACGGCGGCATCTGCCTCGGCCAGGCCGCCTGCGCCATAGCTCAACTTTCAACGACAGGGGGTTAGGTATTTAGGCTATTAGACTATTAGTTACGGCAAAGCCAACGCTAAAGCCAACGGCAAAACTGTGGGCGGAAGCTTTCTTTTTCTGTTTTCATCCTTCATAATCTATCCTTCATCCTTCTGAAAGCGGTGCTGAGAGGTCCCTAAATAGCAGTTCACAAACTTGCGACATCACATCTGGTGGGACCAGGCCGCCCGAGGCCGATCGGTACCCGTCCGCGTGGCCGGCCCGCCCACACACGGTAGGCGCGGCGTCCCCGCCGCGCCCGGGTCCGGCGGGGACGCCGGACCTACCGAAGGTGTTGGGTAAGCGCCGCGGGGCCGCGCTGCGGAGGCACTGAGCAGCATGTTGCATAATCATGAACTTGTATTTAGACGCTTAGAGTGAAAGAAAAATGTGCCTGGCAATACCACTGAAGATAGTTGAAGTTGAGGGTCAAATCGGCAGAGTCAAACTGGATGCAACGACCCGCGAGGTGGGTCTCCAGTTACTTGACGACGCTCGCCCCGGCGATTACGTGCTTGTCCATGCCGGTTTCGCGATACAGAAGTTGGACGAGCAGGAGGCCGAGGAGACGTTGCGCCTGTGGGACGAGATGGCCCGCCTGGAATTGGGACAGCCATGAGATTCATCGACGACTTCCGCAACGCGGAACATGTCAAGGCGCTCGCCGGGAGCATCGAGAGGCGTGCAGCGCAGGCGGGCAGGCCGTTGCGTTTCATGGAGGTCTGCGGCGGGCATACGATGGCCATCCACCGATTCGGCCTTCCGCAACTGCTTCCCGAAAGCGTCGAACTGCTCAGCGGCCCCGGATGCCCCGTCTGTGTCACGCCGACCACGTATATTGATCGCGCAATTGAGCTGGGCCGCGATGGCGCCCTGCTGACCACGTTCGGCGACCTCTACCGCGTTCCCGGCAGCGAGCGCAGCGTGGAGGGAGCCTCCGCCGCGGGGCTTCTGGAGGCGCTGGTAGTCTATTCGCCGCGGGACGCCCTTCGCGCCGCTCAGGACAGCCACGACCGAGAGGTCGTGTTCCTCGCCATCGGATTCGAGACGACCGCGCCGACTGTCGCAGCGACGCTTCTAGAGGCGAAGCGCCTGGGCCTTCGGAACTTCCGCGTCCTGTCGGGACATAAGACCATGCCCCGCGCCCTCCGCGCTTTGTTAGAAGCGCCCGAGGTGGCGATAGACGGCTTCATTCTGCCGGGCCACGTCTGCACGATAACCGGCGCCAGGCCGTTTACCTTCATTCCCGATGAGTTCGGCGTGCCCTGCTGCGTGACGGGGTTCGAACCGGCGGACATCCTGGCGAGCATAGAGAAGCTGACGGAGCTTTGTGGCCCGGGGCGGCGACCCGCCCTTGAGAACGCCTACCGCCGGGCTGTCCGGCCCGATGGCAACGAGAAGGCCCTCGCCCTACTGGAGCGCGTTATGGTCCCGGTCGACGCCCAATGGCGTGGGATCGGTCATATCCCGGGGAGCGGACTGGATTTGGGGCCGCAGTGGCTCGAGTTCCGCGTTGAGCCTCCCGACCCGGAGCGGCCCTCCGCGGAATATAGCGCCTGCCGCTGCGGGGATGTCCTTCGCGGGCTGATCAAGCCTGCGGAGTGTTCCCTCTTCGGCGAGGTCTGCACGCCGGACAGCCCCGTGGGGCCCTGCATGGTTTCGTCCGAAGGTTCCTGCGCGGCACACTTCAAATATGGTTCCCAAACATTCACCGCAGGGCTCGCAGAGATCGCAGAGAACGGCAAAGGATATTGACTATTACGGCCGGTTTTTCAGTGTCTGAATAGGAGTTCAGGAAATTGCAACATCACATCTGGTGGGTCCGGTCCGCGCGAGACCGCTCAGCAGGCGCCCGCGTAGCCGGTCCCTCCTCACGGGCAGGCGCGGCGCACTCCAGAGGCAGTCAGCGGCATGTTGCATAATCATGAAGTTGTATTTAGCGTGGCGTTAGTGTTCCCTGTGTCCTGAGTGCAGAGAGAAGCCTGAACTCTTACGATGAACCGGCAGAGGAACCAATATGACTGAAAAGACCATCAAACTGGGACACGGCAGCGGCGGCAGCCTTACGCGCGCGCTGATCGAAGAGACTCTGCTGCGCTACTTCGACTCCCCCCTGCTGGCCGGCCTGCCGGACAGCGCGAAGGTTCAGCTCCAGGGCGTCCCCGCCGCTTTCACCACGGACACCTACGTGGTAGACCCGCTTTTCTTCCCGGGCGGCGACATCGGGAAGCTGGCCGTATACGGAACGGTCAACGACCTGGCCGTCGTAGGGGCCATCCCGCGCTTTATCTCCTGTGCGCTCATCATCGAGGAAGGGCTCCCGCAATCGGACCTGCGAACCATCCTGAGTTCCATGCGCCAGGCCGCAGATCACGCAGGCACGGAAGTGGTCACAGGCGATACGAAGGTCGTTCCACGAGGTAAAGCCGATTCGATCTTCATCAATACCGCCGGCATTGGCGCGTTCCGCCCGGAGAGCGCCCTGCCCGATGCCGAGATGAAGGCGGGCGACGTCGTACTCGTCAGCGGCCCCATCGGGGACCACGGCGCGGCTGTCCTATCGGCGCGAGAGGGCCTGAACCTGGACTCCGCCATCCTGAGCGATTGCGCCCCGGTGACAGAGGTGGCGCAGGCTATCCTCGCCGGCGCCAGGCGCACGTCGTTCCTGCGCGACGTCACCCGCGGGGGCCTTGTGACCATCCTGAACGAAGCCGTCGGCGGCGCCCCTCTCGGCCTCCTGCTCAGGGAACAGGACATACCGGTCCGCCCAGGGGTCCGCTCAATCTGCGAGCTATTGGGGCTCGACCCGTTCTACCTCGCCTGTGAGGGGCGGGTGGCGGCAGTGATTGACGCCGAAAGCGCCCCGATTGTGGTCGAGGCCGTCCGCAGAACCCCTGCAGGACAGGACGCGACGATCATCGGCGAGGCCACCGCAGAGTACGCGGGAGAAATAGTTATCGAGACGGCCTTCGGGACGCATCGCCTGGTGCAGATGCTCAGCGGGGAGCAACTGCCGCGCATTTGCTGAGGATCGGACTCGAATGGTGGTTCATTTGCGCCGCAGCATTCCGCGCACGATCAGCTCCACGGCCTTGCTTTCGTCCATGCCCCGGCCCATGAGCGTCTGAAGCCGCCCGGAGTCCGCGCTTCCGATGGCGGCCTCGTGGGTCAGGCGCCAGGGAATAGCGCAGGTCGCTGGCTTTTGGAAGAGACATATTCATAGTCCTCATGTTTGACCTGGATATAGCGCAAAAGTCAGAGTATAAACGCCCTCGGGCACAAAGCCACTTACAAACGGGAGGACATTTTCTCAACAAATCACTGCCGGGGCTCTTGACGAAAACCCCCCTTTGCTTTACGTTCATTGCCAGAGTTGCGCGACAGATGGCGACGAGCGCTTTTGTTGCCCTAATTCCTTCTTGCGCAGGGCCTTATCCCTATTCGTAAAGCTCCGGGAGAACCCCATGGCATGTAATGAAGTTCCCGTTGTCTGGCTCCAGGGGGGCGGATGTTCGGGCTGCACCGTTTCCCTGGCGAACTCGCTGTTCCCGTCACTGCGAAACATCCTGCTCGATCAGCTCCTGCCTGGCACGCACCTGAGCCTTCTCTATCACCCCACCCTGATGGCCGGGCAAGGCGAGGGGGCCTTTTCAGTCCTGGACCGGCCGCTCGGTCAGGGCTACGTGCTCGCCATCGAGGGCGCCATTCCAGAGAACGATCAATTCTGCACCATCGGCGAGAAGAACGGTCAGGAGGTGACGATTCTCTCCAAGTTCGTGGAACTGGCCTGCGACGCCTCGCTCGTGCTGGCCGTGGGAACGTGTTCTTCCTTCGGCGGGATACCCGCCGGCTCGCCCAATCCTGGCGGATTCGCTTCGGCCGGCCAGGTAGCGGCCAAATATGATATCACGACGCCGGTGGTGAACGTGCCGGGCTGCCCGGCTCACCCCGATTGGATAGTCACCGCCATAGCCGAATTCCTCTTGGCCGGCGCCGGGGGACTCAGGCTGGATGCGCTGGGACGGCCCATGTCCATTTACGGGCAACTGATACATGAGAACTGCCCCCGGCGCGCCTACTACGACGAGGGCAAATTCGCTGAGAAACCGGGCGACCCAGAGTGCCTCCACGAACTCGGCTGCAAGGGGCCGATCACATACGCGGACTGCCCACTTCGACGGTGGAACAACGCGACAAACTGGTGCGTCGGGGCCGGCGGGCCCTGCAACGGCTGCACTCAACCGGAGTACATTGACGAGACGACCCCCTTCTACCAGAAGCTGCCCGAGGACGCCCTGCCGAAGATCGGCCAGGCGTAATCGTTCACGCTGTTTCCACAGGAGATAAGGATGAGCAAAAGCACAATCACGATTGACCCCGTCACCCGGATCGAAGGTCATCTCGGGGTCCGCGTGGAGATGGAGGACGGCGTGATTACTGAGGCACGGTGCTCGGGCACGCTTTTCCGGGGCCTGGAGATCATTCTGCGTGGAAGGGACCCTCGAGATGCCCCCATCCTGACTCAGCGCATCTGCGGAGTCTGCCCGCAGTCCCATGCGACCGCGTCTGCGCTGGCGCTTGATGAAGCATATGGCGTAACCGGCCGGATACCTCAGAACGGCCGCCTGCTGCGGGACATCATGTTGGGCGCTAATTTTCTCCAGTCGCACGTGCTGCACTTCTATCATCTGGCCGCGCTCGATTACGTGGACGTGACGGCAGTCCAGGGCTATACCGGGAGCGATCCCGGCCTCCAATCGGTGAAGGGCTTTATCTCGCGCGGCCAACTGGCGCCGTTCGCGCCGCGCTACGAAGGGGATTATCGCCTCGAGCCCGATGAGAACATTGCGGCGACCAGACACTACATCGAGGCCCTCGACGTCCGGCGAAACGCCCACGAATTGGGGGCGCTGTTCGGCGGCAAAATGCCACATCAATGCACGGTCAACGTGGGGGGCGTGGGCACGGCGGTCAGCGCGGATAAGATCGTTCGGGCGCTGTCCTACGTCGAGAGTATCCTCGAGTTTATCGACAGCGCATATCTGCCGGACATCCTCCTCGTCGCCGGGCGTTATCCGGACTACTTCGATATCGGGAGGGGCTGCTCCCGGTTCCTCGCGTTCGGAGCCATGGAGTCAACCGGCACGCCGCTTTTTGCTTCAGGCGTCCTCTCGCCCGATGGCCGGTTTTCGGATTTCGAGCGTGAGAATGTCAGTGAGGAAATCGCCACCTCTTACTACTCCGAGGAGTCGAAGGCCGACACGCCCTTTGACAGCACAACAGTGCCCAATGCGGAAAAGGACGGCGCCTATTCGTGGCTCAAGTCGCCGCGCTACGACGGAAAGCCCTGCGAGGTGGGGCCACTTGCGCGGATGATGGTCGGCCACGCCGCCGGCGACGAGCGCATTAGAACGGCTGTCGAAGCCCTGCTGGATCAAACCGGCCTCGACGCCTGCCGGCTCAACTCCACCCTCGGGAGGCACGCCGCCCGCGCGCTGGAGACCAAGCTGGTGGCCACCGCAATGCGAGAATGGATACTGGCCCTCAGGCCCGGCGAGCCGTGCACGCTGGCGCCGGAGGTCGTGGAATCCGGCCAGGGCGTCGGGCTGACCGAGGCCCCTCGCGGCGCGCTGAGCCACTGGGTCACGATTCAAGACGGCAAGCTAGCCAATTACCAGTGCGTGGTTCCCACGACGTGGAACGGCAGCCCTCGAGACAGTGAAGGCGTGCCGGGACCGATCGAACAGGCGATTGAAGGCGAAGCCATCCGGGATTCGGACAATCCGTTCGAGATAGTGAGGATTATCCGCTCCTTTGATCCGTGCCTGGCGTGCGCCGTTCACCTGCAACGGCCCAGGGGCGAGTTACACATAGAGTTGCCCATATAGCATAAGAGAATCAAGGAGCTCGGCGATGTTAGTGACCGAATTGAAGCCTCAAGATGAGATACTGGAGGGGCTTGCCGATGATTCCAGCGTCTTCCTTCTGGGCTGCGACGGGTGCGCAAGCGCCTGCGAAACCGGCGGGGCGGAGAACCTGCCCGCCCTGGCGGAAATGCTTCAGCAGGCAGGCAAGGAGCTGACCGGCCAGACCGCGGTTGACTACCTTTGCAACAAGTCTTTGATCCGCTCATACCTGCGCCCCTACGAGGCGCAAATAATGGACGCCGACAGCGTCCTGGTGGCCACGTGTGGGGTCGGCGTTCAATGTGTGGCCGACAGCGTCCTGAAGCGCGTCCGGACCGCTTGCAATACCGTCAACATGGGCGGCGTGAGCGGCGTGCAGATGTCGGGCGAACGCTGCGCCGAATGCGGCGACTGCCTGCTCAGCCAGACCGGCGGCATCTGCCCCATCACCGCCTGCTCCAAGAGCATGGTCAACGGGCCGTGCGGCGGGACCTCCAGCGACGGGAAGTGCGAGGTGGACAACAAGCGCGACTGCGGCTGGTATCGGATCTATCAACGCCTGAAAGAACTCGACGCGCTCGACCAGATGAAGGTAATCATCCCGCCGAAACGACACGGCCTTTTCCTGCCCACTTACGAGACAATGACCGGCGAGTTCTGGGCCGTGGAAGGCCGGCCGGAGGGGGAGGCGTAATCTGGCGAGAAGCGCGGGCGATAGACGTCCTGCCCGCCCCCTGCCGCCTCACCAGGACGGCGCCGCTTCGATCAGCTTCGCCGCCGCGTCGCTGTCGAGGGGCCTGGAGAAGAAGAAGCCCTGCGCATATTCGCACTCGAGTTCTCTGAGGCGGGCCAGGTGCTCAGCCGATTCTACGCCTTCCGCAACGACGGCCATGCCGAGGGAATGCGCCAACGTGATGATCGTGCGGACGATCTCGGCGTATT
This sequence comes from Planctomycetota bacterium, assembly GCA_021161675.1. Classification (GTDB taxonomy): domain Bacteria; phylum Planctomycetota; class Brocadiia; order SM23-32; family SM23-32; genus JAGHAF01. The sequence goes on from JAGHAF010000030.1 coordinate 24,580, forward strand.
CCGCCTTCTTGTCCATGCCGCCGACGAAGCTGCTGTCTATCTTCAGCGTGCTTATGGGAAACTGGTGCAAGTAGCTGAGGGACGAATAACCCGTCCCGAAGTCATCCATCTCCAGCAGAACGCTCATAGCCTGGAGATCAAAGAGGATCCTGACCTGCTGTGGCGCGTTCTCCATTACCGTCGTCTCGGTAATCTCCAGCTTCAGGCACTCGGCGGCAAGGCCGGTTTCACGAAGAACGCGGCGCACGTGCGAGATAAGATCAGGCTCCGCAAACGTCTTGCTTGACAGGTTAACGTTCACTTCGAGGGGCCGCACAGAAGGAAACTGAGCCTGCCATTCGCAAGCCTGCTGGCAGGCTTCGTACATCACCCACTGGTCTATGGAAGCGATCTGGCCGCTATCTTCAGCGATAGGCAAGAACGCACCCGGCGCGATAACACCACGCTGCGGATGTTCCCAGCGCACAAGCGCCTCAAAGCCGGTGACCCTGCCGTCCTGGAGACGGATAATCGGTTGATACTGGATCGCCAGCTCGCGGCGATCCAAAGCCTTGCGCAGGTCCGCGTCTAATTGCAGGCGCAGGACCGCGTAATCGCGCATGTGCTGGTCAAAGATGCCGTAGCGCGCCTTGCCCTCGGCTTTGGCGTGGTACATGGCGGCGTCGGCATCGCGCAGCGCTTCCTCCGGGGTCTCGTATACGCCGGCAGAGCCCAGTGCAATCCCGATGCTTGCGCTGACGAACACCTCTTGGCCCAGCACCTCAAGAGGCGGCGCAAGCCCTTCGAGCACCCGCTCAGCGATGGCGCCCGCGCCCCTGGCGTCGTGGACATCACCTGCCAGAATGGCGAACTCGTCCCCGCCAAGCCTTGCAACCATATCTATGGCGCGCATACACTTCAGCAGCCTTCGGGAAGTCTCCATAAGCAGTCCATCGCCCGCCACGTGCCCAAGGCTGTCGTTGATAAACTTGAAATTATCCAGGTCCACAAGGAGCACTGCGTAAACATAGCCGTCTTGCCGCCTGGCGCGTTGAATCGAATAACGCAGCCTCTCCATGAACAGAGCGCGATTCGGCAGGTCAGTCAGCCCGTCGTGGACTGCGCCGTACGCCAACTCCTCCTCCATGCGTTTGCGGCGGGTAACGTCACGGAGCAAGGCCAGGTGAGCCATTTGCCCCTTCCACTCCATTTCGGCCACGCGCATTTCGGCCACTACCTGAGTTGCGTCGCCGCGAATGATCTGGAGTTCCTGCGTCCTTCCGCTCAGCACCGGAAAGCCGAAGGGCTCGTCAAGCATGTCGGTGGCGCCCCGACCCATGAGCGCCTCACCGGCAGGATTGACAAGCTGCACAATGCCATCCTTGTTCACGATTATTATGCCATCGGCGCTTGTTCGGATGATGCTGCGAAAGCGGCCCTCGCTGGCCTTCAGCTCGTTCTCTCTCCGCTTATGCTCAAGGGCGGAACGCAGAACACGCTGGAGCATCCTGCCGCCAAAATCCCCCTTTACCAGGTAGTCGTCCGCATATCCGTAGCGGATTCCCTTCCGGACCACCTTGTTCAGAAGCTCGGTGAGCACGACAACAGGTATGTCCGGGGCCTTGCGGCGAAATTCCACAAGCGTATTGCGCCCTTTTGAATCCGGCAATTCAAGGTCCAGCAAGACCACGTCAATGCCGCCCTCGGCAATGCGCTTGAGTCCCGCGCGAAGGCAATCAGCCGATTCCAACGCAAAGGCGCTCTTTTGACCTTTCGCGAGCGCCGCCCGCACCAGTTCCACATCCCGAGGATTATGATCGATAAGCAACACATTGATGGCGTCTGCGCTTATTCTACCGCCTCCGTGCATCGTCCACAGCAAGGATTGACTCACCGAAGTTATGATACGGACGCGCCGACCCCACTATCAAGAGGAACATGGCGATGGGATGGGGGATCACCGGCCAGGGCCGCCACGCCCGGCGTCAGGAACTCACAGCGGCCCGGGCCACTGAGTTGTCCCAGCCCGAGACGCAGTCTGAACGCGCAACCCGTGGGAGGCGCCAGGGCAGCGTTCAGCCCGCAATTGGCCGGGGACGATTCGCTTTGCTATGCCAATGTCGCCACCCAATCGCCAAGCCAGCGGGTGATAACGATCACGACCACTGCAATCGCAATATGCTCTGATATAATCCCCCAGGGCGGCTTCTTCTGCGCCCTTGCGATTGCATAACTTAGGACGGTGAGAAGGCACAATCCGAAGGCAACGCTCACGATGATCGCAACAGAGAGCGGCAGGAGAAGCACCGGCACAACGAAAGTCATCGCGAACAGGAACTTCGCAAAGAAAGTCGCCGTTGTAGCGATCCAAATCTGTTTGGTAGTATGAGTGTTCTCCGATTCCTCTGAGATATGCATACCAAGAGCATCAGAAAATGCGTCGGCAACTGCGATTGTAAGGATTGCACTGATGACGACCATCTTAGAGTGAGTGCCTGAATGCAGGCCGACCATCACTCCAAGAGTCGTGATAATGGCCGAAGTAAGGCCAAAAGCAACGCCTTTGCGCAAATGATCCTTCACGAATGCCCTCTACTATCTGGTTCACGGACAAGCCACGTTACCGCTGCAACGGCATGATACCGAAACCAGAAGAGGGGCACAAGCACGCCACACGGACAGGGACGGCTGCGCAGTTATCGGCCCGCCACCCACAGGGGCTCGGCCTGTCGCCGTCCTTACGCCGACGCAGTTCGAAACGTTTTCCTGCCGAAACCGCCGGCGCCCGTTACTGCCTGAGCCTCGTATATGGGATACAAGATGGAGAAGCTTGATGGCCGGCAGGGCATGCATTATGCTTTAGGCGCGACGTGCAATTAGCGTGAAAGTCCTGGTGCCCGATAAAATGAACGAAGAGCGCCTCAGCACAGCCGTGGACGGCCCGAACAGCCTCGCGGCCGGAGAGTTCGCCCCGGAGGGCCGGGAGGCGCTGGAACTGGCCATCCTCAGCGAGGTAAGCCGCACCATAGGCGACGCCCTCGAGCTGGAGAAGGTTTTCGAGGAGACAATGCGCGTCCTGGCAGGAAAGCTGCGGATGAAACGGGGCACGTTGGTGCTGCTGGACAGGACAGCTAATCGCCTAAAAATCGTAGCCGCTCATGGCCTGAGCCCCCAGGAAAAGCAACGAGGAAAATACCGGATAGGCGAAGGAGTTACTGGAAGGGTTGTGAAAACGGGGCAACCGGTCGCAATAGCAGATATCTGCAAGAACCCCTTATTCTTGAATCGCACTGGAGCCAGAGGCGCCGAGAAGGAGCGCGGCCACGTATCCTTCGTATGCGTCCCGCTGCGCGTGGACAACGAAGTCGTGGGCGCTATCAGCATAGACCGCGACTTCGTGGACGAGCAGACCCTCGCCAAGGACCAGCGCCTCCTCCATATAATCGGATCACTTATATCCCAAGCCATCAAGATAAACCGAATGGTGATGATAGACAGGCAACTGTTGCTCGATGAGAACGTCCGCCTGCGCAAGGACCTGACGTCCCGCTACAAGTTCGGCAGTATCGTGGCCGTCAGCGGCGCCATGAAGGACGTAGTCGCCACGGCGGCCACCGTCGCCAAGAGCGGCGCCACCGTCCTGATACGCGGCGAGACCGGCACGGGCAAGGAACTGATAGCAAGCGTGCTGCACTATAACAGCGACCGGGCGAAAGGCCCCTTTATAAAGGTCAATTGCAGCGCATTATCCGAAGGGCTGCTGGAGACCGAACTTTTCGGCCACGTCCGAGGCGCCTTCACCGGCGCCGTCGAGGACCGCAAAGGCAGATTCGAGCTTGCCGACGGCGGCACGATATTCCTGGACGAAGTGGGCTCGATGAGCGAACAGCTCCAGGCAAAGCTTTTGCGCGTGCTCCAGGAGAGAGAATTCGAGCGGGTCGGCGGCGCCAAAACCATCGAGATTGACGTGCGAGTCGTTGCGGCGACAAACATGGACCTGGAGGAGCTTATGTCAGAAGGCGCCTTCAGGCAAGACCTGTTCTACCGCCTCAACGTGATACCCATCTTCATACCCCCCTTGCGAGAACGCCGGGAGGATATCCAGTTTCTGGTGCAGCATTTCCTGGACAAGTATAATGAACATTACGGCAAGGCCGTAGAGAAGATGTCTCGCCAGGTCATGGACGCGCTGCTGGAATATCCCTGGCCCGGCAACGTGCGTGAACTGGAAAGCTGCATCGAAAGGGCTGTCGTTCTCAGCCAGGACGGCGCCCTATCGATGAGTCTTCTGCCGATAAACATCCGCAGTTTCAGAGAATCAGAAAGGCGCCCGGGGCCCATTCGGCAAGCTTCTGAGGATGTTCTGGCGCAGTTGATAAAGGGTCTACGCTCATCACACGTGTCAGGCGCGTCCGGTCTGCACACCACCGTTATATCACAGGTCGAGAAGGCGCTGCTAACAGAAATACTCGAAGCCAATGATCACGTGCAAACTCGAGCCGCCAGAGAGCTGGGCATAACCCGTAACACTCTGCGCAAACGGATAAGAGAGTACGGACTTTAGCCCGCTGGTTACGTTGTGCCCAGGTGGGCGCCTCGTAACCAGCGGCCCGTGTGTTCTCAGCAGCAGGGCCGATCTTTACCCCTCGGCGTATGTCCCTTTGCTGCGAGAGGTTGCGAGCAGCCCGGCGGTACTGCAGGCCTTCTCGCGGGTACTTTGGCACGAGGCTTGCTCTACTACTTCTCTCCTTATGTAGTCACAGAGCAAGCTTTGCTACGGTGCTCATCCCCCGAACCGGGAAACATAACCGAAGGAGTTTCTGAACATGGCGGATTTTAACGCGTTCGCCGTCGCACAGCAGCAGATCGATACGTGTGCACAGATTCTGGAGCTGCCCTCCAGCGTCCACGAAATGCTCCGCGCCCCCAAGCGGGAAATCCGTGTTTCCCTGCCCGTGAAGATGGACGACGGATCGGTGAAGGTCTTCCGGGGCTTTCGCGTCCAGTATAACGATGCGCTCGGTCCGACGAAGGGCGGCATCCGCTTCCACCCCGACGAGACCATCGACACTGTCCGGGCACTGGCGGCCTGGATGACATGGAAATGCGCGCTGGTTGACATCCCGCTCGGCGGCGCCAAGGGGGGCGTCATCTGCGATCCGAAGCAAATGTCCGCCGGCGAGTTGGAACGCCTCAGCCGGGCTTACATCCGTGCCATGGCCCGTTTCATCGGACCGGAGACGGACATTCCGGCGCCCGATGTTTACACGACTCCGCAGATGATGGCCTGGATGATGGACGAATACTCCACGATCCGGCAGAAGAACCAGTTCGGCGTCATCACGGGCAAGCCGCTGCCTGTCGGGGGTTCGGCGGGCCGCGGCGACGCCACCGCACGCGGCGGCTGGTACGTCATACGCGAGGCCGCCGAAGTGTGCGGCGTCGAGCTGGACGGCGCCATAGTAGCCATCCAGGGCTACGGGAACGCCGGAGCCTACGCGGCGAGACTCGCCACCGAAACCTATGGGTGCAAAGTTATCGCCGTCAGCGATAGCAAGGGCGGCATCACCAACCGCAACGGATTGGAGCCTGACGCCGTTGCACGCCACAAGGCGGACACGGGCTCCGTGGTCGGCTTCCCGGGCTCAGAACCGGTTTCCAACGAGGCGCTGCTCGAGCTGGACGTTGACATTCTCATCCCGGCGGCACTCGAGAACGTCATCACCGAAAGCAACGCCCCCAACGTGAAGGCGAAGATCGTCGGCGAGCTGGCCAACGGCCCGACGAGCCCCGAGGCGGACGATATACTTCATGCCGGCGGCGTGCACGTGCTGCCGGACTTCCTGTGTAACGCCGGCGGCGTGACCGTTTCCTACTTCGAGATGGTGCAGAACGCCTACATGTACTACTGGGACTTGGAGCAGGTCCACCGGCGGCTCGACGCCACGATGACGACGGCATACCGCGCCGTGCTCGACGTGGCCAGGGAGTATAACATTAACATGCGTCAGGCGGCCTACGTCGTAGCTGTCCGCCGCGTGACCGAAGCGATGCAACTGCGCGGTTGGGTCTGAATCCTTGCACAGCCAATTACGTTGACCTGTTCCACCGGCTGTGATACTGTGAGCAAACACATGCGGGATCAAGCTCTGCCAAGCCATTTGCTCCGCGCACAAGGTGGATCACGATGCGATTGGATCGACGTATGCCGTCCGGCGCCGGCGAGAAACCCCGCGAGGACTGTGGCATAATCGGAATATATGGCGTCCAGCGCGCCGCCGAACTCGTCTATGCCGGCCTGCACGCACTTCAACATCGTGGCCAGGAGTCCGCCGGGATAGTCGCCTCTGACGGTGCGCGCATTCATAGCAGAAAAGGGCTCGGCCTGCTATCGGAAGCCATTGACCGGCACGAACTCCATGACCTGTGCGGCCACATTGCCGTCGGGCACGTGCGTTACTCGACCACCGGCGCGAAGCGTGTTCAGAATATCCAGCCCCTTGTGACAGAATACTCACGCGGCATCACCGTCATAGCGCACAATGGCAATCTGACGAACGCCCGGGCTCTGCGCCGGCTGTATCAATCGCACGGCTCTATATTCCAGACCTCCACCGACAGCGAGATCATCGTTCACCTCCTGGCCGATCCTCAGCACGATAAGGCGCCCGACCCCCTTGCCAGCGCCCTCGGCCGCGTGGAGGGCGCTTACTCGCTGGTGCTTATGGACGCTTCCAATCTCGTGGCGGCTCGGGACCCGCATGGCTTCCGCCCGCTCTCCCTTGGCGCGCTGGAGGACGGTTACGTGGTCGCCAGCGAAACATGCGCCCTGGACCTTCTGGGCGCGGAGTTCATCCGGGACGTTGGGCCGGGCGAAATCATTGAGTTCGGAGAAGGCCGGCCGAATTCCAGGTATTTAGGCCGGCGCGACGGCAACCGGCTTGCGCACTGCATATTCGAGCACATTTACTTTGCCCGTCCGGACAGCGTGGTGTTCGGCGAGACCGTCCACAACGTCAGACGCAGACTCGGAGAAAACCTTGCAAGCGCCTGCCCCGTGGACGCTGACGTCGTTTGCCCCGTGCCGGACTCCGGCGACTGCGCTGCGCTCGGATACTGCCATCGCTCCGGCATTCCGCTGGGCAGAGGGTTCGTGCGCAATCATTACATCGGGCGCACGTTCATCACACCGGCCGAAGAATCTCGTTCCTTCGGCGTGAAGATGAAGCTCAACGTGGTCCGGGACGTTGTTGCGGGGAAACGGGTCATCGTAGTGGACGACTCGATCGTGCGGGGCACCACCTGCAAGGCCCGAATTCATACCCTTCGAGAAGCAGGCGCAAGGCAAGTGCATCTTCGTATCAGCGCTCCCCCTATCCGGTTCCCGTGTTTCTACGGGATTGACTTCCCCCACGCTGGCGAATTGATAGCCGCCGAGAAGTCCGTGGAAGAGATCCGCCGTTTTCTCGGGATTGACAGCCTTGGCTACCAGTCGGTCGAGGGGCTGCTCGCCGCCGTCCCGACTTCCAGAGACAGTTATTGTCTCGCATGCTTCACCGGTGAATACCCGGTCGAAGTCTCAGAGGACATGGGCAAGTACGCTATGGAGACGGGGCGCAGGGCTTACGACGAATCGAGATAGTATTAGCAGGAGGTAGAGAACACGATGGAGAATTCGGACGTGAAAGACATCCTGGCAAGAGCCCAGAAGGCCGGCGCAGAATTCGTCAGCTTATGGTTTACGGACATATTGGGCTTTCTGAAAAGCTTCGTGATAACAGCCAACGAGCTGGAGAACGCGCTTCGGGAAGGCATGGGCTTCGACGGCTCCTCCATAGAGGGTTTTGCCCGTATCGAGGAGTCCGACATGGTCGCCATGCCGGACCCCTCCACGTTTCAGATCCTGCCTTTGCAGCCAATTGACGGCGGCGCTACGGCCAGAATGTTCTGCAACATCCTCGAGCCTGACGGCTCTCCCTACGACGCCGACCCCAGGGCGCTTCTAAAGAAGCAGCTCAGCAAGGCCGAGAAGATGGGCTACACCTACTGCGTCGGACCTGAACTCGAATACTTTTACTTCAAGGGAACCGGGCCCATAACCGAGGGGTTGGACAAGTCCGGATACTTCGGCCTGACTCCACCCGACACGGGCTCAAGCATCAGGCGCCAGACGGTGCTGGCCCTCCAGAAAATGGGCATACCCGTCGAGTACATGCACCACGAGGTGGCGCCGAGCCAGCACGAAATAGACCTCAGGTATACGGATGCGCTCAGGATGGCCGATCAGGTCATGACCTGCCGCCTTATCACAAAGGAAGTCGCCCAACGGCACGACACCTATGCCAGCTTCATGCCGAAGCCCGTTTTCGGCGAAAACGGGAGCGGAATGCACGTGCACCAGTCTTTGTTCTCAGACGGGCGCAACGCATTCTTCGACCCCGCAGACCCCCACCATCTTTCCGACGTAGCCAGACGCTTCATCGCCGGGCTCCTCAGGCATGCGCGTGATATCACCGCAGTCACCAACCAGTGGGTGAACTCGTACAAACGGCTCGTGCCGGGCTACGAGGCGCCGGTCTACGTCTCATGGGCGCGGCGCAATCGCTCTACCCTTGTGCGCGTTCCCATGTATAAACCAGGCAAGGAAAACTCCACTAGAATCGAGTACCGTTCTCCGGACCCGGCGTGTAATCCCTACCTGGTCTTCGCCGTTATGCTGGCAGCGGGCCTGGACGGCATCGAGCAAGACTATAGGCTGCCCGAACCAGTCGAGGAGAACATCTTTGAGATGAGCGCACAGCACCGCGCCGAAGTCGGCATCGACTCGCTGCCGGGGAACCTGTCCGAGGCGCTCCGGCTGGTGGAAGGTAGCCAGCTCGTTCAAGAGACCCTCGGCCAGCATGTATTTGAGAAATTCATAGAAAACAAACGAATCGAATGGGACAGATACAAGATTCAGGTCAGCCGCTACGAACTGGAGGAGTATCTGCCAGTCTTGTAGACGCATCACACGTCCCGACGATCAGCGCGGACTTGATAACCGGGATAGCACGTACTCGTTTCCTCCACAAGTTCCTGGCCTGGCGACTATGAGAGCGACAATCGCGCTCGAAGACGGCCGCATCTTTGAAGGTGAATCCTTCGGCGCGCCCGGCAAGCGCGCCGGAGAGGTCGTCTTCAACACCAGCATGACCGGCTACCAGGAAATCCTCACTGACCCTTCCTATAAGGGCCAGATCGTCACCATGACCTACCCCCTGATCGGCAACTACGGCGTCAACCCCAAGGACGTCGAGTCGGCCGGGCCGAAAGTGGAGGGATTCCTGGTGCGCGAGCTCTGCCCCTTCCCCTCAAACCACGCTGCCACGGGTCCCCTGGCGGATTACCTGCTCCGGCATGGCGTAATCGCAATAACCGAGGTGGACACCCGCGCCCTGACCAGGCACATCCGGCTGGCCGGGGCGATGCGCTGCGTCATCGCCGTTGGCGAACACGCGCCTGACGACCTGGTGGCGGAGGCGCAGGCCGCCCCGGGACTCGTCGGCCGGGACATGGTCAAAGAGGTCACTTGCCCGGAAGGATATGAATTCTCCGATGGCTCGCAGCCCGCCGCCGGCGGCCCGCTGATAGTAGTCTACGACTTCGGAGTGAAGCGTAACATCCTGAGATCCCTGGCCGGGATGGGCTGCCGCGTGCGCGTCGTGCCGGCCTCCACGAGCGCCGATGATGCGCTGGCCCTGCAGCCCGCCGGCATACTGCTCTCGAACGGCCCCGGCGATCCTGCCGGGGCGCCTTACGCCGTCCGAGAGGTCAGGGGCCTGATCGGGCGCGCGCCTATCTTCGGCATATGCCTGGGGCATCAATTGCTGGGACTGGCGCTGGGCGGGAAAACCTACAAGCTCAAGTTCGGGCATCGCGGCTCGAACCACCCCGTCAAAGAACTCTCCACCGGGAAGATTGACATCACCTGCCAGAACCACGGTTTCTGCGTGGACATTGACTCCCTGGACCAGGACCAGGTGGAACTGACACACCTTAACCTCAACGACATGACCCTGGAGGGCATGCGGCACAAAGAGTTGCCCATCATGTCTGTCCAATACCACCCGGAAGCGTCCGCCGGGCCGCACGATGCCCGGCGTCTGTTCGGCTATTTCCTGCGGATGATAGAGATGGGGCGCTGATGCGAGAGAGCGCAATAGTATTGGACTTCGGTTCGCAGTACAGTCAGCTAATTGCGCGGCGAGTGCGCGCCCTCGGCGTCTATTGCGAGATAGTCCCGCCCGGCGTTCTCATGGAAAAGCTGCGCAGAGACAACGTGCGCGCCATCATCTTGTCCGGCGGGCCGGCCTCTGTCGTGACGGATGGAGCGCCGTCGCTCGACAAGGGCATCCTGGAGCTGGGCATCCCGCTCCTGGGGATTTGCTACGGCATGCAGCTTCTGGCGAAGCTTCTGGGTGGGACGGTTCGAGGCGCCGAATCTCGTGAATACGGCCCTGCGCTCCTCCACGTAGACGGCGCCAGGTGGCTGTTCGACGGGATGCCGGGCAAACTGGACGTCTGGATGAGCCACGGCGACCAGGTGGAGCGCCTGCCGGAAGGCTTTGAGCTTCTGGCTCACACGGCCAATTGCCCTGTGGCTGCCATGGGGCACAGCGAAAGGAAGATATACGGCGTGCAGTTCCACCCGGAGGTCGTCCATACTCCACGCGGCTCTGAGGTGCTCCGCAACTTCCTGTTCAACATCGCCGGCTGCAAGGGCGGATGGTCTATGGCCGGTTTCGTCGAGGAAGCCGTCGGCAAGATACGCGAGCGGGTTGGAAACGAGCGGGTATTGTGCGGCCTTTCCGGCGGCGTTGACTCCACGGTCACTGCCGCCTTGCTCGACCGCGCCATCGGGCGACGCTGCGTGGCCGTGTTTGTCGACAACGGGCTGCTGCGCATGGGCGAGGCGGAGGCCGTGCCGACGTTCTTCCGGGACGAATACCGGATCAACTTGCGAGTCGTGGACGCTCGGGAGCGATTCCTTGCCGCCCTGGAGGGCGTGACGGACCCCGAGCGGAAGCGGCACATAATAGGCCATATGTTCGTCGAGGTTTTCAAGGCGGAAGCGGACAAACTCGGCGACATCCCCTTCCTGGCTCAAGGGACGCTCTACCCGGACGTGATAGAAAGCACCTCTACCTTCGGCGGCCCATCCGCGCGGATCAAGAGTCACCACAACGTGGGCGGGCTGCCGGACGACATAGATTTTGCGCTTGTGGAACCGCTCAGGGAGCTTTTCAAGGACGAAGTCCGTCAGCTCGGGCGCCGGCTCGGCCTGCCGGAGAAGGTGCTCACGCGTCAGCCTTTCCCCGGACCAGGACTGGCGGTTCGCATCATTGGCGAGGTGACCGATGAGCGCCTGCGAATGCTGCGCGAGGCCGACGCACGCGTGCAACAGGAGTTGGAAGACGAAGAGATATACGATCAGATCTGGCAGTCGTTCGCGCTCCTGCTGCCCGTCAAGAGTGTCGGCGTGATGGGCGATGAGCGCACCTACGGCAACGTCGTGGCCCTGCGCATCGTAAGCAGCGCGGACGGCATGACCTCCGACTGGGTCAAAGTGCCCTACGAAGTGCTGGGCCGCATATCCAGCCGCATTATCAACGAAGTGCGCGGCGTAGGTAGGGTCGTTTATGACATAAGCCCGAAACCCCCCAGCACAATCGAGTGGGAGTAATGATTGCTGTCATCAGATACGGCGTCGGTAACGTCAAGAGTGTTCTCTGCGCCTTGCGTCATCTCGGCAGGGAGGCGATTCTCAGCTCCGACCCGGACGAGGTGGAAAGCGCCTCGGGCGTGATTCTCCCCGGCGTGGGCGCGTTTGCGACGGCCATGCAAAACTTGGAGCGTGACGGCCTGGACAGCGCCCTTTGCAGGATCAACAGCGCCGACAGACCGATCCTCGGCATCTGCCTCGGGTTGCAGCTTTTCTTCTCTGAAAGCGAGGAACATGGCTCCTACCGCGGGCTTGGATTGCTGAGCGGGCGCGTGCGCAGATTCCCCCCCGGCGCCAAGGCGCCTCACATGGGATGGAACCAGGTCCGGCGGCAAAAGCCGTCTGCGCTCTTTGACGGCATCCCGGACGATTCATTCTTTTACTTCGCGCACTCTTACTACGCACAGCCGGACGATACGGAGTCAATAATCGGCGTAACCGACTATGAGGGTTCTTTTGCATCCGCCGTTGCAAGGGAGAGCCTGTTCGGCGTGCAGTTCCACCCGGAAAAGAGCGGCCCCTGGGGCCTAAGAATGCTTGCTAACTTCTGCCACTTGTGTGAATAGGACATAGAATGCTGGCAAAACGCATTATTCCATGCCTCGACGTAAAAAACGGCCGAGTCGTAAAAGGCGCCTCCTTCGTGTCCCTGCGTGATGCCGGCGACCCGGTCGAAAGCGCGGCCCGCTATAGCGAAGCCGGCGCCGACGAACTGGTCTTCCTTGACATAACCGCCACCGTCGAGGCGCGCGCCACCATTTGCGACCTGGTGGCGAGAGTGGCCGATGAGATTTCCATTCCGTTCACCGTAGGCGGTGGAATCGGCGCCACCAACCACATCAGCGACCTGCTGGAGGCCGGCGCGGACAAAGTCTCGATCAACACCGCCGCTGTGAAGAATAGACAGCTTATCACCCGCTCCGCGCAGACGTTCGGCTGCCAGTGCATAGTCGTGGCGATAGACGCAAAGCGGGCCGATGGATCATGGCTGGTTTCCATCGAATCGGGACGCACCCCTACGGACATCGATGCTATCGAATGGGCGCATCAGGTCGAAGGGCTCGGCGCCGGGGAAATCCTGCTTACATCAATAGATGCGGACGGCCACAAAACCGGCTACGACCTCGAGCTGACCGCAAAAGTCTCCGAAGCCGTGCGAATACCGGTAATCGCTTCCGGAGGCGCCGGAACTCCTCAGGACATATACAACGTGCTCACCGCAGGCAAGGCCGACGCAGCGCTGGCGGCCTCGATCTTCCATTATGGAAAGTTCAGCATAGCCGAGGTGAAACGCTATCTCGCCGAACGCTCCGTCCAGGTGCGCAGTTAGAATGCCAAAAAGAACCGACATCGAGAAGATACTCCTCATCGGCTCCGGACCGATCGTGATCGGCCAGGCCTGCGAATTCGATTATTCCGGCGCGCAAGCATGTAAGGCGCTCATCGAAGAGGGCTACCAGGTCACGCTGCTCAACTCGAACCCGGCCACCATCATGACCGATCCGGTCATGGCCCATCGGACCTACATCGAACCGATAACGGCCGGCGTGCTGGCCAAAGTCATCGAGCGGGAGCGCCCGGACGCGCTGCTGGCTACGCTGGGCGGTCAGACCGCGCTGAACGTGGCCGTCCAGGCCTCTGAGGCGGGCGTGCTCGACCGGTTCGCCGTGGAGATGATCGGCGCCAACGAGACGGCGATCAAATGCGCGGAGGACAGGCGTAAGTTCCGCGCGGCCCTTGAGGAAATCGGCGTGGAGATGCCCCGCAGCCGGGCCGTTTACTCGGTCCAAGAGGCGCGCGAGGCGGCCAGGGAGATCGGCTTTCCGCTGATAATACGCCCCAGCTTCACACTGGGCGGCACGGGGGCGTCCGTAGCGTATAACGTGGGGGAGTTTCAGACCGCCGCCGCGCGGGGCCTCGACGCGAGCATGATAGGCGAGGCGCTCATCGAGGAATCCGTGATCGGCTGGAAGGAATACGAACTGGAGGTCATGCGCGACCGCAAGGATAACGTCGTCATAATTTGCTCGATCGAGAACATCGACGCCATGGGCGTCCACACGGGCGATTCGGTCACCGTAGCGCCGGCTCAGACGCTGACGGACAAACAGTACCAGAACATGCGCGACGCCGCCCTAGCCATTATCCGCAAGGTGGGCGTCGAGACGGGCGGCTCCAACATCCAGTTCGCCGTGCACCCGGACACGGGGCGGATGGTCGCCATTGAGATGAACCCCCGCGTGTCCCGCTCCTCGGCGCTCGCCAGCAAGGCCACCGGCTTCCCCATCGCCAAGATAGCCGCCAAGCTGGCGGTCGGCTACACACTCGACGAAATCCCCAACGACATCACCAGGGAGACGCCTGCCTGCTTTGAGCCCACTATTGACTACTGCGTCGTGAAGCTTCCGCGCTTCGCCTTCGAGAAGTTCCCCGACGCCGACGACACCCTCACTGTGTCCATGAAATCGGTCGGCGAAGCAATGGCGATCGGCCGCACCTTCAAGGAAGCTCTCCAGAAGGGCCTGCGGTCCCTTGAGACCGGCCTGAGCGGCCTGGACAGGAAATGCGAAGCCAAAGTTGTCCCGGAGGACCTCCTCCCCATGCTCGCGCGACCGAACCCCTTGCGCCTGTTCTACGTCAAGCACGCCCTGAAGAACAACATGCCCATCCAGCAGATAGCCGATCTGACACGCATTGACCCCTGGTTCCTTAACAACATCCGCCAGATCGTAGAGATGGAGCGGGAGCTCGGGTCCCTGAGCCCGGAGGAGTTACTCTCTGAGGAGTTCCTGCGAAAGGCAAAACGGACGGGCTTCTCCGACCGGCAGATCGCCGACCTCGGCGGCATGGACCCGGCGAAAGTCCGCCGCCGCAGAACCGACGTGGCAGTGCGCCCCGTCTACAGACTCGTTGACACCTGCGCAGCCGAGTTCGAGGCTTACACACCTTACTTCTACTCCACCTACGAGTCCGAAGACGAAGCCCGGCCCGGCGCCAGAGAACGAGTCGTCATCATCGGCAGCGGCCCCAACCGAATCGGACAGGGCATCGAATTCGACTACTGCTGCGTCCACGCCGCGCTGGCCGCCCGCGAGGACGGTTACGATAGCATAATGATCAACTCCAACCCCGAAACGGTCTCCACGGACTACGACACGGCCAACCGGCTCTACTTCGAGCCGCTCACCGCTGAGGACGTGCTGAACATCGTCGAGGCCGAGAAGCCCTACGGCGTGATACTCCAGTTCGGCGGCCAGACTCCGCTGAACATCTCAGCCGAGCTCGAGGCCAACGGCGTCCCTCTGCTGGGCACAAGCCCCCGGAGCATAGACCTGGCCGAAGACCGCGAACATTTCAGCCAGATTCTGCGCGAACTGGGCCTCAAACAGGCCCCCAGCGGCATTGCCACCACCTATGAAGCAGCATTGCAGCTTGCCAGGCGGATAGGCTACCCAGTGCTTGTGCGCCCCAGCTACGTATTGGGCGGACGGGCAATGGAGATCGTCTACGACGCCCAGGAACTGAAGCGCTTCATGCGCGAGGCCCTGAAGGCGTCCCCTGAGGGGTCCGTTCTGGTGGACAAGTTCCTGGAAGACGCCATCGAGGTTGACGTGGACGCCATAAGCGACGGACATCGCACCGTAATAGGCGCCATAATGGAGCACATCGAGCAGGCAGGCGTTCACTCCGGCGACAGCGCGTGCGTCATCCCGCCGCAGACGCTCTCGCGACAGTTGCAGGACGAGATCGCCCGCCAGACAAGAGAACTTTCCAGCGCTCTCGATATCGTCGGCCTCATGAACATCCAGTTCGCCGTTCAGCAGGGCGAGGTATACGTCCTGGAGCTGAACCCGCGCGCCTCACGCACCATCCCATTCGTCTCGAAGGCCACCGGCGTGCCGCTGGCCAGGCTGGCGACAAAGGTGATGCTCGGCCGTTCCCTGGAGGAACTCGGACTGACCGAGGAAGTCCGAATCAAGCACGTAGCCGTCAAGGAGGCCGTGTTCCCGTTCACCCGCTTCACCGGTATAGACACGCAGCTCGGCCCCGAGATGAAGTCCACGGGCGAGGTGATGGGCATCGCGGACGACTTTGGCATGGCGTTCGCCAAGGCACAGCTCGCGGCCGGACAGGACCTGTTGAAGGAAGGAGCGGTTTTCTTCAGCCTGTGCCAGCGGGATAAGACGTCTCTGTCCGCCGGTGTGGCTCGAAAGTTCTCGCAGATGGGGTTCGAGCTGGTAGCCACCGAGGGCACCGCCGCATTCTTGCGCGCTAGCGACATCCCCTGCCAACGCATAAACAAGGTGCGCGAAGGCAGGCCCCACGTGGTGGACGCAATGATCAACGGCGAGATCGGCCTGGTGATAAACACCCCAAGCGGCAAGAACCCGCGCCAGGACGAGATCGCCATACGCAGCACTGCCTGGGCGCGCAGGGTTCCCATCATCACCACCATCCAGGGCGCGGTGGCCGCAGCGGAGGCCATCGCGGGGCTCAAGGAGCACTACCTCACCGTCAAGACCCTCCAGGAGTACATCATCGAAACCCACGGTGAAGCGCCGACGCCGCACGGAGCTCGTGTGTGACTTTCGCTATCCCCCTCCCCCCCGTTGACAGAATTGCTCCGATCCCATAGAATATCTAAATATATGAATACTTCGATGATTCAAGAAACGCCCGCACTACGAAGCGCATTGCTGCCGTGAGCGCGAACACGCTTATGATGGGAGGCTTTGTATGAGCGATGTTGAGCAATACTCCACAGTGTTCAAGGCGTTGTCGGCGCCCGTTCGGCTGCGCCTGCTGGGTATCCTGCCTGGAGACGACCGGGAAGGCGCCCTCTCCGTCTGCAATCTGGCCGAGAAACTGGGCATCTCCCAGCCTTGCCTGTCACACCACCTTAACATCCTGAGGTGCGCCGGCCTGGTGCGTTTCAAAAAGGACGGTTGCAGCACCTTCTATTTCGTAGACCGCAGCTACGTGGAGAGGCAGCTCGCCGGTTTCCGCAAGTGGATGGTGGAGCGATGAAGATCGCATTGATTTACGACGAGCCCTCCCCGCAGGGAGAAGGCGCCTGGGTGGAAGCGGAGTACGAGTCCCCCCGCACTATTGAGGCGCTGCTGGCGGCCATCGGCGCACACTGTGAGGAGGCGGTGCGCGTCCCGTTCGGTCCAGACCTGATCGAAAGGCTGCGGGCGGAAGGGCCGGACCTGGCTTTCAATATCGTCGAAGGCCGCGACGGGCCTTCGCGAGAGTCCATCGCGCCTGCCGTACTGGACTTTCTCGGGATACCCTACACAGGTTCCGACGGGGTTGCTCTCGGGATTTCGCTGAATAAGGCGCTGACCAAGCGCCTGGCATCCCAGCTCGGAATCCCGACTCCGGCGTTCTTTCTGGTTCACTCCGCACAGGAGGCCGTAGAGCGGGCCGCCGGGCTTGAATATCCAGTCCTGGTCAAGCCCAATTTCGGTGGTTCGAGCGTCGGGATTGGGCCGGAGAGCATCGTGCGATGCCCGGAGGCCCTTGCGCAAGTCGTCGAACGCGAACTCGCCCGTTATAGTCAGCCCTGTCTGGTAGAGGCCTACGTAGAAGGCGAAGACCTTACGCTGGGCCTGCTCGGAAGCGATGATCTGGAAGCGCTGCCTGCCGGTAAGGTGATAACGCCCGGGGGAATCTACTCGGAGCTGGCGAAGAAGACGCACGAACGAGAAATCCTCTGTCCCTACGACGTCCCCCAGGAAGTCGAGGGAAAGCTGAGAGACTGGTCAGTGAAAATATTCCGGGCGATCGGCGCCCGCGACTTCGCCCGCGCGGACTACGTGCTGGGCGCCGATGGTCAACCGTGGTTTCTGGAGATCAACCCCCTGCCGGGCCTGAGCCCCTACTATGGAGTGTTGCCCGTACTGGCCCAGGCCGCGGGATACACTCATTCGCAACTGATTGGGAGGATAATCAGCATTGTCCAGCAACGCCTTGCTTGACGGAGATAAGAGAACGGCCGCCGACTGGCGAGAAGAGCTGCAGAGCAGTGTTCGCACCCTTGAGCAGCTTGAGAAGTTCATCAACCTAACGCCGGAGGAACGCGAGGGGATAGAACAATGCCAGGGCGTCTTCAACTGGGGCATCAGCCCATACTATGCTTCGCTGATGGACCGGGACGACCCGGGCTGTCCCATTCGGCGTCAGGTGGTGCCGCGGATCGAGGAACTGCACGACCCGATCGGCGTCTGGGACCCGCTCAGAGAGCAGGATCACTCGCCTGTCGAGAACCTCATCCATGTCTATGAGGATCGGGTGGCCTTCTGCGTCAGCTCCCTCTGTCCGACGTTCTGCAGATTCTGTCTGCGCAAGCGGATGGTGGACACGCTGGGCTGTCCGATCTCCGAAGACAACTTCGAAGAGGGCCTGGATTACATCCGTCGCACGCCGGCCATCCGCGACGTCCTGCTGACCGGTGGGGACCCTCTCCTGATGGAGGACGAACGGATCGAACGGATCGTAGCCAGGGTCCACGAGATACCTCACGTGGAACTGGTGCGCATCGGCAGCCGCTCCCCCTGCACGCTGCCCTCGCGCATAACGGAGGAACTGTGCGAGCGGCTTGCGCGACATCAGCCGTTCTGGATCAACACGCATTTCAATCACCCGAAGGAACTCACGCCGCAGGCCGTGGCCGCCTGCGGGCGGATCGTGGACCACGGCATCCCGTTGGGCAACCAGACCGTGCTGCTGAAGGGTATCAACGACGACGCGCGTATCCTCAAGGAACTGGGTGAGCGCCTCGTCGCGGCGCGCGTGAGGCCGTACTACGTCTACCAGTGCCAGGTCCTTCAAGGAACGCATCACTTCCGCGTGCAAATCGAGGCAGGAGTGCGGATGATGCGAGACCTGCGCGGCAGGACGAGCGGCTTCGCAATACCACAGTACGTGCTTGACACCCCCTACGGGAAGGTCCCGCTCAATTATCAGTACATACGCGGCCGGGAAGGCAACGAGGTCATCCTGGAAACATTCTCGGGAAAGATATGGCGCGAACCGAACCCACAGTCATCGTGATATGCCTGGGCAACCCGGGCGAGCGATTCGCCGGCAGCCGCCACAACGCCGGCTTTATTCTCGCCGATCACCTCGCCCAACGGAGGCAGTTCGGGCCCTTTCAGCCACTGGAAGGGACCGAGGCACTCGCCGCCGAAGGGACGCTTGCCAACATGCGCACCCTGCTGGTCAAGCCGACCACGGCAATGAATGACTGCGGCCGCGTAGTGTCCCCCCTCGCAAGGGACTACTCGTTCGACGAACACCTCTGGGTCGTCATCCATGACGACCTGGACCTGCCGCTGGGCAGCGTCAAAGGACGTCAGAAAGGCGGCCATGGAGGCCATAACGGGGTGCGCTCTCTCCTGGAGGCCGCCGGCCGGCGGGACCTGGCGCGCGTGAAGCTGGGCGTGAGTTCTCGGCGGAAGGCCGACTACGAATCGGTAGCCGATTTCCTGCTCTCGAAATTCCACCCGGAGGAACTCCGCAGCCTACAGGAGGTCTTCCCTGACGCGGAGAAGGTATTGACGGATCAGATAAACTCCTTCGTGGTCGCCGCCACCGGACGAGACCGCCTCCAGGAGACTGCCCGGCGCTATCGCAAGGGCGCACTGGAAGAGGCGCGCACGGCCCTCGACGGGATTCCTGCGAGCTCACCATATCCCGTTATACTGCGTGGGCGCCAGATGCGCCGCGCCTTCGACGTCGTCACGGCGCTGGCAAAGCTGCTGAGAAAAGCCAGAGCGCTCGCCGCCAAGAACGGAGGGTTCAGGCGGCGCCTGGTCGAGTTTATACCGGACGAGCTGCGTCCGTTGCTGCCACCATGCAACGGCTCGCAGCGGCTGTTCTTCGCAGCAGACCTCCACATTCTCGGGCAACGCTTGAAGGTCATAGAGCTTAACTGCGCCGTCGGCTACGGCCATTATGCGGCGCTGGCTGACGAGGCGCTGTTCCCCATCGTGCGCCGGATAGCTGGCGAAGCTGAGCGGCCCAATGAATGGAACTTTGCCGCCTTCCTTCACCGCCATGGGCTCAGGCCGTTGCACGAGTCCGGCGCCGGGGGCATTGCGTTCCTGCGTGGGTTCGGCGGCGAGGACATGTTCAACGTGGACGAGCTGGAGGGCGTGGCGAGGCGTATCGAGCGAGATACGGGCCTGCACGTGCCGCTGTGTCACGAGCGCGACCTGGCGCTGCGTAAAGACGGCCTCTACCTGGGCGGAACCGGCCGAGTGGACCTGCTCTACGTGGAGGAGAACCTCTCGGAGTGGCCGGGCCCGGCCGACGACTCGCCGGTCCGGCGGGCCGTTGAGAGCGGCCTCGTGAGGACGTTTCCTGAGTTGGAGATGTTCCTTTACACCAGCAAGGGTTTTCTGTCTCTGCTCGCCGACCCCGAAGTGCAGGACATGCTTGGGCCCGACGAGGCGGAGCAGAAGGTTCTGCGCGAGAACATCCTCTGGTCGCACCCCCTTGACCGACACATCGAGCCAGCGGCCTACTACATGCTGGAGCAGGGGCTGCGAGTAGTGGTCAAGGACGCCCTGGGCGGGGGCGGCCGCGGGGTGACGGTGCTGCGGCCGGGCTCCTCCTCGCAACAGGCCGGGCACATCCTTCGCCGCCGTATGGTGGAGGGTCGAAGCATCGTGCAGGGCTACTTCGAGGCCGGACGCTGGGCGGAAGATGACGACCTCAGGTTCGACGTTCGCGTGCTGTGCGCCGCCCACGAGGGCGACATCACGATAGGACCGGTCTACGGGCGCATCTTCCGAGGGGCCAAGCTCAGCCTCTCCGGGCCCGACGCCGGCGTGGCGCCGGTTTATGCGCTCAGATAGCCAGACAGCGGAACTCAAGGTGCGCTCTACTTGGGGGCCGCCTCCCTCGCTTCAAGCACGGAGACGGCCGTCGCAGCGAAAAGGTTCGCAGCAAACGCCGGCGCCGGCTTGTAGGCGGGCGTAAAATAGCGACTGTTCACGATGCGCATCCCGTTCTCCCGGCAGAAGCGCCGGAAATCCTTAACCGTCAGCACACGAAGGTTCGGCGTGTCGTGCCACCTGTAAGGCAACGTCTTCGTGATCGGGGCGCGGCCCCCGAATAGCAGTTGCAGGCGGATGCGCCAGTGTCCGAAGTTCGGATAACTGATAATCGAACGCCGGCCCACGCGCAGCATCTCACGCGCCACTTGCGCCGGATTCAGAGCTTGCTGGAGGGTCTGGCTCAGGATAACGCAGTCGAAGCTTCCGTCCCGGAACATGCTCATCCCTTCCAGCATGTCCCCGTGGTAGACGGGCACGCCCCGGCGTATGCACTCCCTGACCGCCTGCTCATTGATCTCTATGCCACGCGCCTCAACCCCCTTGTCGCGGATTAGACGTTGCAGTAAGGCGCCGTCGCCGCAGCCGAGGTCGAGGACCCTGGCGCCTTGCGGGATATGCGCCTCGATGTATTCGTAGTCAATGCGAACGCCCATTAGCCGGTCGCCTCCTGTGCGTTCGCAAGAAAACTACGAATCACGTCCTCAAGCCCGGGATTCTCGAGCAAGAAAATATCGTGCCCGTATGGCGACTCCAGCTCGCAGAAGCTGACACGGACGCCATTTGCCTGCAGGGCGCGCACCAACTCGCGGGATTGGTAAGTCGGAAATAGCCAGTCGCCGGTGAAGGAGACCACCAGGAAACGGCTCTTTACGCCGCGGAAGGCTTCGACGGCGCCGCCCAAATCGCTCGCCAGGTCGAAGTAATCCATCGCCTTTGTGATGTAGAGGTAGCTGTTGGCGTCGAAGCGTCCTACGAACTTGCCCCCCTGGTGGCGAAGGTAGCTTTCGACCTGAAAATCCGGCGGCCCGAAATCGTATCCAACGTCCTCCCTGTCCTGGAGGCGGCGACCGAACTTCTCGTGCATGGACTGATCGCTCAGGTAAGTGATATGCCCGATCATGCGTGCCACGGCGAGCCCGCGTGCGGGCGGATTGCCACTGTAGTAGTCGCCGCCGTTCCAGTTCGGGTCGGCGTAGATAGCCTGCCGGCCTACTTCGTCGAAGGCGATCGCCTGGGCGCTGAGCCTGGTGGCGGTGGCAATTGGCACGACGCAGCGCACGATGTCCGGATAGTCGATCGCCCAGCGAAGCGCCTGCATCCCGCCGAATGAGCCGCCGATCACGCATAAGAGCTGGTCCAGCTCGAGATGCCGGCTCACGAGCGCGTGCTGCACCTTCACCATGTCTTCCACCGTGACCATGGGAAAGTCCAGGCCGAAAGGCTCTCCCGTTTTGGGATTGACGGAAGACGGGCCGGTGCTCCCCTTACAGGCGCCGATGATGTTCGAGCAGATCACGAAGTACTTGCGGGTGTCTATGGGCTTGCCCGGGCCGACCATGATGTCCCACCAGCCGGGCTCCGGATCGTCTGGCGAGTACCTGCCGCACACGTGCGCGTCGCCTGAAAGCGCGTGGCATATCAAGATGGCGTTGTCGCGCTCGGGCGAGAGCGTCCCGCAGGTCTCGTAGGCCACGGTGATCGGGCCGAGCTTCGCGCCGCAACGCAGGGGCAGTTCGTTCGGCGGCTCCGCGAACTGCCAGTGCTTGGTCTCAACTATGTCGAACGATTGCTCGTCGTTCATTGCCGCTACCCGCTCAGAGCCTGGCACAGGTCTTCTTTGATGTCTTCGATGTCCTCGATCCCGACCGAAAGGCGGATGAAGTCCTCGGTAACGCCCGTCTGCAACAGTTCCTCTGCGCTGAGTTGCTGGTGCGTCGTGCTGGCGGGATGAATGGCGAGCGTGCGGGCGTCGCCGATGTTGGCCAGGTGGCTTATCAGCCGGAGTCCGTCAATGAACTTCTTGCCGGCCTCCCGGCCGCCCTTGACTCCGAACCCGACCATGCCGCCGAAGCCGCCAGAGAGATAGCGGGTCGCCAGTTCATACGCCGGGTGATCCGGCAGGCCGGGGTAGTTCACCCAGCTCACCTTGGGATGCTCCTGCAGGAACCGGACGACTTCGAGAGCGTTCTCACAGTGTCTCGGCATGCGCACGTGCAGCGTCTCGATGCCCTGGAGGATGAGAAAAGCGTTCATCGGGCTGATGCAGCCGCCCAGGTCCCGCAGCATCCGCACGCGGAGCCGGGCGACGTACGCCGCTTCGCCGAAGGTTTCGAGGAAGCGCAGCCCATGGTAGGCGGGATCGGGCTCCAGCATCTCCGGGAACCGTCCGCTTCCGGCCCAATCGAACCCGCCTCCCCCGGCAATGAGTCCGCCGATGCTGTTGCCATGACCGCCCAGGTACTTGGTAAGCGAGTGCACGACAATGTCCGCCCCGTGCTCCAGAGGGCGGCACAGATAGGGCGTCGCCATCGTATTGTCCACCATCACTGGTATTCCCTGTGCGTGTGCGACCTGGCAAATGGCCTGGAAATCAGGCACCGTCAGGCGCGGGTTCCCGATCGTCTCCAGAAAGATGAGCCTGGTGCGATCGGTGATGGCCGCCTCGAACTCGCGAGGGTCGTCCGTGTCGGTGAAGACGACGTCAATACCCATCTTCTGCGGGAAGGTCTGGCTGAAGAGTGTGTACGTGCCTCCGTAGAGGCCGCTGGAGGAGACGATCTGGTCGCCCTTTCCAAGGATGGCCAGGCAGGCCGCGTTGGTTGCGCTCATCCCGCTGGAGAACGCCACGGCGCCGACTGCGCCCTCGAGCATCGCCACCCGCTTCTCCAGAACGTCCGTGGTGGGATTCATGATGCGGGTGTAGATGTAGCCCGGCTCTTCCAGAGCGAAGAGCCGGGCGGCGTGGTCGCTGTTCTCGAAGACGTAGGAGGTGGTCTGGTAAATGGGGACGGCACGGGCATGTGTGTCGCTGTCCGGCACGTGCCCCCCGAGCAAGCAGGCAGTAGCGAACTTCAGTTCAGGCTTCTCGTTCATCTCGTTCTCCCTGGTGCAAAAGGTGAAGGTGTACCAAGGGTTACGTCTTCCGGCCTACCTTCTCGCGGTAGTCCAGAACAGCGGCCTGAAGGGCCTCTTCCGCAAGGACGGAGCAATGCCGCTTCCGGGCGGGCAGTCCGCCGAGCGCCTCGGTGACCGCCCTATTCGAGATTTCCAGCGCTTCCTCGACGGTTTTGCCCTTCACCATTTCCGTCACGATGCTGCTGCTGGCGATAGCTGCCGCGCAGCCAAACGTCTGAAACTTCGCGTCCACGATGCGGCCGTCCTCCACCTTGATGAACAACTTCATAATGTCCCCACACACCGGGTTGCCCACCAGCCCCACGCCGTCCGCATTATCAATGACACCAATGTTGCGCGGATTCGTGAAGTAATCCATCACTTTCTCGCTGTAGCCATCCAACGCCATGATTCTACTCGATTCTGAAGCCCTGAGTGTAAATGTTCATCCTCTGGCCGAATGCCTATTCCTTGCGCAGCGGTTCATTCAGGCTCCCCGACCTGTAGCCCTGGAGGTCAAGCGTGACGTAGACAAACCCCAGGGCCTTGAATTCCTCCACCACCTTCGCGTTCACCTCCGGTTCGGCAAGCCGGTGGACACGGTCGGCCTCCACTTCTATGCGCGCCAGGGCGCCATGGCTCCTGACCCTGACCTGGCTGAATCCCATTTGCCTGAGCAGCTTCTCGGCCTGCTCCACGCGGGCGAGTTTCTCAGCCGTTATCGCCTCCCCGTAGGGGAAGCGCGAGGCCAGGCACGCCATCGAGGGACGGTCCCAGGTTGGCAGACCCATTTCCTTGGACAGCGCTCGGATGTCGGCCTTCGTGAGGCTGGCCTCCACGAGGGGGCTCTTCACCCCCGCCTCCTTGGCGGCTTTCGTGCCGGGCCGGAAGTCCGAGCAGTCGTCGAGGTTGGTCGCATCGAGCACAAAGGCGATGCCTTCGCGCTGCGCAATGTCCAGCAGCCTTCGGAACAACTCCCTTTTGCAGTAGTAGCAGCGCTGGGGCGGGTTCGCTGAGAAGTCCTCGTCAGCCAACTCATCTGTGGAGATCGTCTCATGTCTCACGCCCAGCGAACGCGCTATCCGGCGCGCCTCCTGGAGTTCCTCCTGCGGATAGATCGCAGAGGCAGCCGTAACGGCGAGGACTTTGCCGTTCAACACGTCGGCCGCGACTTTGAGCAGGAACGTGCTGTCAACGCCGCCGGAGTACGCTATCAGGGCGCTGGCCATGCGGCCGAGTGTCGCGCGCAGGCTCTGGAGTTTTTTTTGTGTCGCGATCATTCCACAATCCCTCCGCCCAGAACGGTGTCGCCGTCGTAGAAAACCGCCGATTGCCCGGAGGCGACCGCCGCCTGCGGCGCCTGAAACGCCACCTCCGCGCAGCCGTCCCCATCTGGGGCGACGAGAGCCGGGACCTCCGGCTGGCGGTAACGGACCTTTACCGTGACATTCAGCGGGCCTTCCGGCCTCTCGAAAGCAATCCAGTTCATATTCGTGACACGCAGCCTGGAGAGCATCAGTTCCTTCCGTGCGCCAACAACGACCGTTCTGAGCGCCGGCTGGACGGCGAGAACGTACAGGGCCTCAGCGGCCGCAATGCC
This sequence comes from Planctomycetota bacterium, assembly GCA_021161675.1. Taxonomy (GTDB): domain Bacteria; phylum Planctomycetota; class Brocadiia; order SM23-32; family SM23-32; genus JAGHAF01. Next base: position 49,880 of record JAGHAF010000030.1, read on the forward strand.
CAGGCCCTTGCGCTGGCCCACGGTGTAGAAGGCGACCCCGCTGTGCTCGCCCAGCACGTCGCCGCGCGTGTTCACTATGGGTCCGGGCTGGAGTGACTCCGAGAATCTTTCCGCCAGGAACCGCCGGTAGTCTCCGTCCGCGACAAAGCAGACGTCCTGGCTTGCAGGCCTGTCATGAACCGCCAGCCCAAAGGACTTCGCCCGTTTTCGTGTCTCCTCTTTGGTCATCTCACCCAACGGGAACATGGCGCGTGAAAGCTGCTCTTGGGAAAGCGAATAAAGGAAGTAAGACTGGTCTTTAGCGGCGTCCAGCCCCTTTTTCAGCAGATACCTGCCCGTGCGCCTGTCGCGGCAGAGCCTGGCGTAATGGCCCGTCGCTACGCCAGCGGCGCCGAGGGAATCCGCAAAGTCGAGAAGCCGCCCGAACTTCACGGCGCGATTGCACTCCACGCATGGGTTCGGCGTCCTCCCCGCCAGGTAGGCGCGGCAGAAATAATCAACGACCGTTTCCTCAAAGAACTCCACGTAATCGAGCGCGTAGAACGGGATGCCGATGACGGAGGCCGCGCGGCGCGCCACGTCCGCTCCTGCGACCCCGCAGCAGCCACGCCGGCCTTCCCCGGGCGAGCCCGGATTCGCCAGCTTCAGCGTGACGCCTATCGCCTCACACTCCTGCGCCTTGAGCAACGCGGCGGCGGTCGAAGAGTCCACCCCGCCGGACATCGCTACCAGTATTGGCTTTTGAGCCGTCATCTCTACGCCTTCACTGTTTCCACCATTCTATCAACGGCCGCGGCGGCCCTTGCCCTGACGGCCTCCGGCACTCGCACCTCGTGCTTCATCTCCTCCAGAGACCACAGGACATTCTGGAGGTCTATTCGTTTCATGTTCGGACAGACTGCGGCTTCCGACGCGGGGTAAAATCGTTTCCCGGGGTTCTCCTTTCGCAGACGATGCAGCAAGCCGACCTCCGTGCCCATGATCAGCTCCTCGCTCGAGCATTCCCGAGCATAACGGCACATACCGCCGGTGGAAAGGGTGCGGTCGGCCAATGCGACCACCTCCGCAGTGCATTCCGGGTGAACCATCACCTCGGCCCCTGGATGTTCCTGCTTCAGGCGCAGGATATCCGCCGCGAGAATCCTGACGTGGGTGGGGCAGTAGCCGTCGTAAAGGATCAGGCTCCGGCCGGTTTGGGACGCCACGTAGGAGCCCAGGTATTTGTCGGGAAAGAAGATTATCTCCGTTTCGGCTTCTATGGACTCCACGACGTCCACGGCGTTCGCTGAAGTGCAGCAGTAGTCGCTCTCTGCTTTCACCGCAGCGCTGGAGTTCACGTAGCTCACAACGACGGCTCCGGGGCGGCGAGCTTTCATCTCCAGCAGGCGCTCCACGGGCGCCATGTCTACCATCGGGCAGCCGGCGCGGACGTCCGGGATCAGAACGCTCTTATCGGGGCACAGGATCGAGGCCGTCTCGGCCATGAAGTAGACCCCGCAAAAGACAATTACGCCGGCCTCGCTCGCGGCAGCCTTCCGGCTCAAGCCCAGCGAATCGCCGACGTAGTCGGCAATATCCTGCACCTCCGGCAACTGGTAGTTGTGCGCCAGGATAATGGCGCCCCTCCGCTCCTTGAGCGCCCTGATTCGTTCAGTGATGGACTTTCTCAACTCTCTACCCCCCCCGCTTCTTGCGCATACAGGGGAGACATCTGACGGAGACGCTGGACGATCTCAATCAGCGACTCCACCACAAAGTCCATTTCCTCCTCGGTGTTATCACGGCCGAGTGAGAACCGCAGGCTTCCCTGCGCCAGGGACGGCTCCACACCCATTGCGGCCAGGACGTGCGACGGCTCAAGCGTTCCAGACGTACACGCGGAGCCCGTTGACACGGCAATCCCACGCATGTCCAGGTTGAGAAGCAGCGACTCACCCTCGATGAAGGCGAAGCTCATGTTCAGCACGTTCGGAAGCCTTCTCTCCGGGGGGCCGTTCAGATGTACGTGTGCTATTTTCTCTCGTATTCCGCGTTCAAGGCGATCCCTGAGCGCGGCCAACCGGGGGGCGACGCAAGGTATTTCCCCTGTTGCGAGTTGCACGGCCTTTGCAAGGCCCACGATCGAAGCGACGTTTTCAGTTCCGGCGCGCCGATGGCCTTCATGATGTCCGCCATGGATTATCGGGTCGAATCGCGAGCCGCTGCGAACGTAGAGCGCGCCGATGCCCTTGGGAGCGTATATCTTATGCCCGGAGAGCGTGAGCAAGTCAACGCCCAATTCTTCCACGTCCACTGGAATCTTTCCAAGGGCCTGCACCGCATCCGTATGCAGCAGAACGCCCCTCTCTTTCGTAATCTCCGCGATTTCCGCAAGGGGCTCAATCGTTCCGGTTTCGTTGTTCGCCAGCATTATGGTCACAAGCGTCGTGTCCGGCCGGATCGCATCTTCGAGGACCGCCGGCTCAACGATCCCGAAACGGTCAACCGGCAGATACGTCACCTCGTAGCCTTCACCCTCGAGGAACTTACAGGAATTCAGGACGGCGTGATGCTCGATCTGCGAGGTGATCAGGCGCTTTCCTTTCTTGCGGTTTGCATGCGCTACGCCTTTGATGGCAAGGTTATCCCCCTCGGTGCCGCCGCCGGTGAAGTATATCTCCTTCGCCTTGGCCCCGAGGCAAGCGGCGACGGCTTCCCTTGCGTCCTCGAGCGCTTTCTTTGCGCTTTGCCCGAACCTGTGAATGCTAGAGGCGTTCCCGAAGGTCTCCGAGAAATAGGGCAGCATCGCCTCCAGGACTTCCTGGCGCACGGGCGTCGTCGCAGAATGATCCAGATAAATCGGCTTCATGTTCCTATATCCCCGCACCGTCCTGCAAGGCCATTGAATGCCGCAGGACTACAGATGGTTGTTCACGCCAACACTCGGCCGCAGCGCCCTGCTCAACTGTGGCAAGGCGCTCGTTGATCCGTTCCTGTTCCGCTTCGATTTTGCCAAACATCTCCAACACGGGGTCCGGCAGGTTAGCGTGCTCCAGCGCCGCGGAAGCCCCGCGCTTCTCCCGTATGTCCCGCCCCGGAACACCCACTACGGTGGCCCCGGGCGAGACTGACCTGATGACAACAGATCCGGCGCCTATCCGCGCCTTCTCCCCGACGACGATCGGCCCCAGCAGCACCGCTCCCGCACCGATCACAACGCCGTCCTGGACAGTGGGGTGCCGCTTTTTTTTCTCCAGCGACGTCCCGCCCAGAACCACCCCCTGGTACATCAGCACGTCGGCTCCTATCTCAGCCGTCTCTCCTATCACCACCCCCATGCCGTGATCAATAAAGAACCTCCTGCCTATCCTCGCGCCGGGATGTATCTCAATGCCCGTCAGGAAACGGCTCACGTGAGATAGCAGCCGCCCAAACAGCCGCAGCTTGTGCGTCCAGAGCCAATGCGCCGCCCGATGCAACCATGTCGCGTGAAGCCCCGGGTAGCATAGAAGCACCTCGAGGACGCCCCTCGCGGCGGGGTCCTCCCGAAAGACCGTTCTGATGTCTTCTCTTATCCGGCTCAACAATGTCCGCTCTCCTCGACTATTGCTGGAACAGCCAGGTAGTCAGGTATCGTTCGCCCGTATCGGGCAGGATCGCCACGATCAGCTTCCCCGCGTTCTCCTCACGCTGCGCCAGATGGACGGCCGCGTGCGCCGCGGCGCCCGAAGATATCCCCGCCAGGATGCCTTCCTCCTTTGCCAACCGCCGGGCCATTTCACCGGCTTGAGCGCTCGAAACCTGGATCACCTCATCCACCAGCTCCATTCGCAGCACATCAGGGACGAAGCCCGCCCCGATGCCCTGTATCTTGTGGGGCCCCGGCTTCCCGCCGGAAAGCGCCGGCGAGTCCTGCGGCTCCACCGCGACCGCCAGGAACCCGGGCTTACGCGGCTTGATCGCCTCGGCGATGCCGGTTATCGTCCCGCCGGTCCCGACGCCCGAAACGAGGATGTCAACCTCGCCGTCGGTGTCTTTCCAGATTTCCTCGGCCGTCGTCTCGCGATGCACAGCCGGATTGGCCGGGTTCTTGAACTGCTGCGGCATGTAAGCGTGCGGGGTTGCGCGCAACAGTTGCCCGGCCTTCTCGATGGCGCCGGGCATGCCTTCTGCGCCGGGGGTCAGCACAAGCTCGGCTCCCAGGACCTGCAGCAGTTGGCGCCGTTCCACGCTCATGGTGTCCGGCATCGTCAGGGTCAGCCTGTAGCCCCGGGCGGCGCACACGAACGCCAGGGCAATGCCCGTATTGCCACTTGTCGGTTCGATGATCACCGTGTCCCGCCCTATCAGCCCGCGCTGCTCGGCGTCATCTATCATGCTGAGCGCGATCCTGTCCTTGACGCTGCCGCACGGGTTGAAGGACTCAAGCTTGCCCACGACCCGGGCGCCGGCGTCTTGAGCAATCCGAGCAAGGCGCACGAGCGGCGTGCCACCGACGGTTTCCGTAATGTCCTGGTAGATTCTTGCCATTCAATCGTCCCTCCAGGTTGGTTTCAAGTTCTTCATTCAGATGTGATACATCAGGCAGTGCGGACCAACCTTCTGCCCCTTCCTTTCGACCAGGTCTTGAAGGCTCGTGTTCTGGAGAACGTTCTCGATGGACTCCTTCAGTTCCACCCACGTATCGCGGGTCGGGCAAACGTTCTTCATGGGACACGCGCCCGGCTCATCCACGCAATCCGTCGGCGCGGTGTCCCCCTCGAGAACATGGTAGATATCATTGAGGCTAATGCTTGCCGGCGGCCTTGCCAGGGAGTAGCCGCCCTGCACACCACGGTGGGCCACTATCAGGCCCGCCGCCTTCAGCCTGGACACAATCTGCTCCAGATACTTAGCGGAAACGCCCTCCCTCTGCGCTATGTCTCGCACTGAGACCGTGCCGTCAGGGAAAGCCACGCCAAGATCGACCATGGCCCTCGCTCCGTAGCGCACTCTTGTGGAAAGCTTCATAAGACGCCTCTCGCATCAAGTATTCCTACCGACACGCTATGATTTTACCAACTCCAGCTACCCGTGTCAAGACATTGCAGAAAATCTGAGAGAATCGCCCCTGTTTCGCGACGCGGACTTCGAAGCTGAGGCCGCGTAAAGGCGCCCCCGCCCTTTTCCTACTCTTCTACGGGCCGCTGCGACAGAATCCTTGTCACGCAAGGCGCCCCTCGTTCATTGTTCTGTCGAATCGGACTCGGCCGACTTGCTCTCCTGGATGGCCCACTCCAGTTGCTCCTCCAATTCTTCCAGCTCTATCAGCATGGAAGCGCGCACGGAATGGGCCGGCAGGCGGCTCTTGAGGTCTTCTATTCTCCTCCTCAATTCGTCCGCCTGGCTCGGAGCGGGTCTGCTGGCGTATATGTGCGAGCAGTCGTCGAGGCTGGTCTCGGCGTCGAGGTTTTCGACCTGAAGGGGCCGAACGTCGTAGCCAATTCCTGTCAGCAAAGTTGTGACATCGTCCGCTGAGTGCCCGAGCTCTTTGAGATACTCACGATGGAGTTCACAGAATATCTGTGGCCCCTGCTCCTCGAGAATTCGCTTCGCGCCCCGGAGAACGAGCAGCTCGCTGCCTTCGCAGTCCAGGTATAGAAGGTCGACTCTGTCGATCTTGTGCTCCGCCACAAAGTCAGCTATGTTCGTAGCTTCCACCCGCAACATCTCTGCGTCTTCCGCCGGCGTTATGCCGCTTTCTCCGCCACGCTTGTAGAGCTCGATGCGCCCTGGCTGGTTGCTCAGGGCAAGCTGGTGGGCGCTCACGTTCTGCGCGTCATTACGCACGAGGCTCGCCTTCAGCTCTTCATAGAACTCGGGCACGGGTTCGAAGGTGTACAGGCGCCCTTCACTGCCAATCTCTCTGGCTATGGCAACGGCAGTCACGCCCCGGTTGGCGCCTGCCTCGATGACGTGCATGCCCGGCCTCAGAACAGAGCGCAGAAACTCCACCTCTCCTGCCTCGTGCGGGCTGTTCTGCAGTTCGCGCCGGAACTCCTCAGACTCAAGGACGAATTCATTCATCCGCTTTCTTTCCACCGACTTTCAGAGGGTATTCTTTCTCCCCTGCGCGAATGGAGACCTCGAGCCAGTTCTCCGGGGGGACGAACGGGCATGCGTAGTCTTCGCTGTATGCGCACCACGGATTATAGGCGGCATTCAGATCGAGGATCCATTTGCCTTCCTTCGTGAGGTGCTCATATGGCTTCAGGTCCAAATATCTGCCTGCTCCGTAGCTCTCCGCGCCGCTTGTTGCGTCCTTGAATGGTACGAAAAGTCCCTCTTCATTAGGATCGCTCTTGTAGGCTTGAAGGACATATCGCTGACCGGCCACATCGAAAGCAAATGCCCCCCAACGCAACAGTTCTCTTACGCGGCCAGCGGTATCGCCTACGTGGAGGATCTGCTTTTCTTTGTGCTCGTCCATCTTGATCTCGTTGCGATACGCTGGATCGGGCGGCCAGTAGGCCAGCCCCCGGAAGATACGGCGGTCCTCCGCAGATAAGGGCGATTGCGGATGAGAAGCGAAGAAAATATCCTTGCGCCTTCTTTCCGCCTCAACCCGTTTTTTCCATGTGTCTACGTCCATTGCCTTCTCCGTTCGTCCCTCTTAGCGCCTCTGCTATTCGGGGAGCGAGAGAGCGTTGTTCGGACATGCTTCAACGCACCTACCACACTCCGTGCACAGCTCAGCGCTCACTACCGCCACATCCGCGACGCTGATCGCTCCCTGAGGGCATTCATCCTCGCAAATACCACATGCCACGCATTTGTCTCCGTCAACGATCGCAGCCATTTCAATTCTCCTGCTATTTGCTGTATTCAGCCGCCTTTCTGCTCAGTGGCGTTCCTTACTCGCTGGAGCAGTGGCGCGCTTTTCCACGGTGACCACAGATTCCATGAAATCAACGCTTAGGATTTCCGCATCCAGTTCGGCGGTATTGCCGAACAGATCAATTATTCGCAGCCCTCCGGCTGTGCGCTCGATCCGGGCGACATCGCCGAAGACATCCGGTCCCTGTTCTTCCACACCAGCAAACTCTATTCGCGCCAGGCACATGATCGTGCTCCCATGAAGTGAGCCGTGTCAAGACAAAAATTCGAGGCTTCGGTGCGTGGAGTCGACCAATCTCCCATTCGCGCTCGTCCACGCCATTGCGGGGCCGCACACTAAGCTGGTCCTGTCTGGAGGGGACGCCCATTCTCCTTTTCGCGCCTGCCCTTACGGGCGGCGAGGTAGTGGACATGCGGGCTCCTTTCGCTCAATTGCCTTTTGGGGCCTCAGCGACGGCCAGGATGGAATCCACGAACGATCGGACTTCATCTGCAACCGGTTCCACATTCAGCGCCTTCCCCTCCAGCCCGCCCAGCAGGAACTCCTGGCGGAAGGGTATCGCCGAAAGCGCCTGAACGCCCCGCCGCTCGAGGGCCCCTCGGAGCTGGGCCCCAATCTTTTCACTGCTGACTTTGTTCAGAACCGCTCCCGCGAATCTGGCCCCCGCTTGCGAGGCCAGCGCTTTGATCCGTTCGGCCAAAGTGACAGACTCCAGAGACGGCTCGGCAACCACCATCACTGCATCGACGCTCGTCTCTACGCCACGGCCGAAATGCTCCACGCCGGCTTCCATGTCCACGACCACAACCTCGTCGTCATCTGTGCGCACCTTCTTGAGAAACTCCCGGCTCAGCACACCCATCGGACATGCGCATCCCTCCAGGGCCTGATGGATCTTCCCGATGCACACCAGCCCGACGCCGTCCGCCCATTGCACGTAGGCGTCTGGCAGCTCGTCCGTGCGGAACTCGTCGCGCGCCAACACAGACTTCTCCCGGTCATCAGCGTCCTCCGTGAAGCCTGTGCGCAGGACGCGCTGAATGCTCTTTTTCCCGCCAGCCAGTTCCATCAAGGGGTTGGGCGGCTCGTCGAGGCCGAGCATCCAGTAAAGCCCCGCATTCGATTCGTCTGAATCGACCACCAGCACCCGTTTCCCTCTCCTTTGGAGTTCCGCCGCCAGAAGGGCGACCACAGTGCTCTTGCCGCTGCCGCCTTTCCCACAGATACATATCTTCATGCCATTTCCTTCCCTGCCGGGCCCTTGCGCCCTTCGGCCCAGATGAGCTGGCCCTGTGCGATAAGCCTGCACTCGACGTCCGTAAAGCCCGCCTTCCTCAGCAGTTCCACGACTTCGGTTGGTGTCAAATAGCTTTCATTCCACAGCCGCTGCGCCAGCGAGTCACGTGGGAAGTCCACCACCAGAATCTCGCCCCCACTACGCAGAACCCGCCGGGCTTCTCTGAGCACTTCCAGCGGTTCCTGCATCTCGTGAAGGGCGTGTGCGCTCAGCGCAGCATCGACCGAATCGTCGTAGATGAATTCAAGCCTCCGCGCATCGGCTTCGCGGCACTCAACACTGCCCTGCCCGCCGGGCTCTTCCGAGAAGCCACTGCCGTAGATGTCCACTCCGACCACGTGCTGGGCATTCTCGCGGGCCAGAAAACGGGCGAGTTCACAAGAACCGCAGCCGAGGTCGACAACGTGATGGGCGAAACTCAGCCTGGCTGCAATGCGTGCCCGGATGTCGTGCTCAATTCGCTCGTAGAAATCCTCCGGTACGTCGAGGCTCTCAACTTGATTCTTCTCAGCAGGCATTGATGGCCACTCCACTAGGATAAGGGCCCGCCCGGGTTCTGCCGGGGGGGGGGGAACCATCGCTCACTTGTGCGCCTCCAGTAGCCGCAGGTAGCCGCGGTAGAAGGGGTAAGACCTGAAGTCTGCGAATCCAGCCGATCGCAACATCCCCTCCAGGTCCAATTCAAGAAACTCAAGGGCCAACTCGCACTCCACGCGAGTAAAAGCCCAACGCAAGGGGCGCCACACCTTTCCCAGATCGAATTCGCTGTAATCCAAAATCCACAGAGCGCCTCCTGGCTTCAACGCCTTGTAAGCGTTCGCAATTATCTGCTCTTTGCTGTCATTCTCGAACCCGTGAAAGACAAAAAAGAGGCACGCCTTGTCAAACTCGGCGTCAAGATTGAGAGGGCGTTCAATCCGAGCCTTTAGAAAGCCGACCTGCGGGTATCCTCGGCAGCGGGATCGCGATTGCCGAAGCATTTCCTCGCCGGTGTCAACACCGAGCACGCGCCCGGTGGGCCCGACCATTTTTGTCATCAGGCACGCGTTGCGCCCAGTCCCCGACCCAAGGTCCAGTACGCCATCCCCCAGCTTTAACTCCATCCTGGCCAGGACAGCCCGTAGGAAATGGCGATACGTTCCCAGGAAAAGAAGGTCCATTACCAGATCGTAATGCCGGGCAAAGAAACCGTGCACCTCCACTTTGCTCCGTCGTGTCATCTTTAAATCAGGGATAAAACTAAACGCAGGCTCGCGTGATCGCTGTTATTGGTGTAATGGAACAGAAACCCGAAATATGCCGCTTTACCAAGGAGCAAAGGCTTGAACTGCCAATCAGGATAAAATGTCCAATCCACCTGCACCCCCTTATGCGCCAGGTTGCGGGCCTGGACGGACCTGCTCGCCACAACCGGTGTTGAGACATGCACACTTCGCCCCTGCGATAACCGCAGAAGGAAAAGACCGGCGCGCCAGGGCAGCAAGACCACTACCAACCCGATGAGCACAGTTCCGAATCGAGATGAGATCGAACCTTTCATTGTCTTGGCGTCCTGGATTCTCTGGCAACAGAAAGGAATTCTGACGGCCTGCCCTCAAAGAATGGAAACGGCACTACCGACAACATGTCCTTAAGCTGAACCAACCCGATCCCCTTTGTGTTTCATTAGAAAACCAGCCTGCATCTACTGACTCGTCGGGTAGGGGCGCGTCCGTTGGTGTGCCCGTTTTTTCAGGTACAAATGTAGCCTCTATGTTGTCCGCCGTATTCCCCCTGGCCCTACCCATCAATTCATAAAGGACACCTTTCTCTTTATCTACGGCATACACCCGTCCTTGGGGACCGACTACCCTGGCAAGAATTAGACTGTAGTCCCCATTGCCGCATCCGAAATCCATTACTGTCTGACCTTCCCTCACACCAACCCGTCTCAATAGGTCCGGCCCATCGCGCTCCAGAAACCTCGCAACGGAAATGATCGCCCTGGCTATAAGAAAACTCTTTATCCACCTGGTGTATGGCTCTGAAGGGCTACGTTTATTGTCACTCCTGCGGTACCAATTCCCATAGGCGCCCACAGGGATTCCCACTTCATCTGCGGTGGCCGATCGCGACAAACCTTCGCCGCGCCGCCATTCCTCCAATTTCTTCAAGTATAGCTCGATAGGTGTGCTGCTCATTTGGACTTCCTCATCCAGAGCGTACAGAAGCGAGCGGGAGACCATGCGCCGACACACCCACCCGGTCTTCCTGGCTCACCATGTCTGTGAAACGCCCGCCTGACTGAACCAGCCAACGTGATGACGGGGAATGTAGCAGCCAGGCTGAGGCCAAACAGGTAACCGTGAGAGGCTTCGATGGTCTGAGCGAACTTCATGAGGAAAACAACCAGGAGCGCGGTGGGCGCTATCCCGATCATAATAGTTGAAGCCCGCCGCGCGGGTGCTATATGTTTCTAGAAATAACGATGCCAAACTGCGGCTCCAGCAAAAAGGAAATTTAACACACCTACCCCAAGGGCTACCATTCAGATAACGAAAAGCGCCGGCGCCAGCCGCGTATCTGCCAAGTACACATCCATGGACCACGCTCCGAGCACGGGTATTATCAGGTCAGAGACGGGCCGAATGAACCAGGGGAGTTGGCGTGTTCCAGAGCAGCATTTTTCTTGAGGAACTGGGGGCGGATGATCAGAAAGCCAAAGGTAAAGATCCCCGCTGCCCCGATGAAGAAGAATATTGCTCCCAGATAGTACGCAACAGTCGGCCCGAACAGAAGCGGCCCCAGTTTTCTCGTCCCTGTGCCGGCAAGAATGAAGCTGATCGGAACGGTCGGGAAGAAGTTCCCCCGCACGCGATCAGCCAGGTCCTTCTTCACCTCGTCGGGATACCAGAAGAACCGGAGCGCCCAGGGCGCCAGCACCCCAACGAACATCAAGCTCGCCACCAGGTAGTACCCCAACCCGATGTAGAGCGCTGGAGAAAACGGCCGTGCTACCTCTGGGGACACCTGCATGGTGATCATTATCGCCGCCGTTCCCATCACCCCCGCGGCCCATTCGGGCCCAAAATGCCACACAATTCGCCTGATCATCCTCATTCTCGCTCATGCACGGAGACTCGTCGCCTGGCGCCAATCACCGCCGGTCGCTACCACTGCGTTTCTGCTCCCAATCGCACCTTCCGTTTGCATCGCATAGAGAACACCAAACGGCCCTAACACTCTCGCCACCCCACTATCGAGTTGCCCCGGTCTCCAGTTAGGCCGGCTCGGTGTTCAACATATCGAACATGGTAGCATACCTCGAAGACTATGTCAAAGTAAGAACTCGAAAACTTCGCCTATGGCCAAACTCAACGGCCGGTTTGGCGAAAGGAGCAGCGGCAAAACGCTCAGAGGTCGCCCCGCTCGCGCAGAAGTGCTTCGTGGTCTGCGCAACACACAAATTCTTCACCAGGAGCGCTGGATTTGGCCATGCCACTGCCTGAAGACTCTGTGTTCCGCTGGCGTTGGTAATTCAGCGGCGCTTCATGCCGCCCCTTCTTGCCCTGGTCGTCGTATGCGGCTCCCCCGCGGCTCATCCGTAGAGCGCCACCACCACCAGTCCGGCCACTATCGCCACAGCCGCCGGCAGGCGCACGGCCAGTCCACGTTCGCGGTAAATCCTGAACGCCAGCGCCACCCCGATCAGGATGCTGAATTGGCGAAAGGCCAGCAGGTAGCTGGTCTGCGGCGCCATCTGGAAAGCCCATAGCACCAGCGCATAACCTGAAAAACCTAATACGGCGCCGATAGCCGGCAGTCCCCAGCCGACCTCCCCGGCGCGCTCTTTCTGCGTCGCAAAGAGCGCATGGATTGTGAGGTAGCTGAGGCACGACATGATGTGGAACAAGCCGCAGTATATGACCGCGCTGGCCAGCCCCGGCCGAACGGTCTCCGCCCCGATCTTGTCGAGCATGGTGTAGCCGACGATCGTCGCCGCCGTGAGCAGTATCCACAGGATCGACCTGGCGCGGTAGCGCTTGAGGGCGAAGTCACCGTAGGATTCCTGCGGAGCCAGAACGCACCCCCCCACAACCATCAACAGGCCAACCCAGCCCAGCCCGGTCGGATGACGACCGCGCAGCATGTCCAGCAATGCCACTATTAGCACCGGCGTCGCCCTGGCCACCGGGTAGACGACGGTGAAGTCCGACATGCTGTACGCCAGTCCGAGGAACCGGTAGTAAAGCCCGACTATCACGCCCGAGGCCGCCACGCAGAAACACGCCTTCAGAGGAAAGGAATAAGGAAAGCGCGTGGCAATGCCGATGGCCGCCAGGCCGATAGGGATCGAGAGAATTAGCATGTGGCGGAAGAAAAGGAGCTCCCGCCGCCCGCGCCGGGCCAGCAGATTCCACCCCGCGTGCATGAAACACGAGATGAGGATCAGGACAATGGGCAACAGGGACATTGCCGGCTCCAACTGGCACAGGGCGTGCGGGAAACGAGTCGGCATTATAGCGCCAATGCTTCTGTCCGCAACGGCGGCGGAACGGGCATCTCACGAGCCGCGCGGCAATGACTTGACAACACCCCCACCCAGTGCGCATACTGACGGATAGCGCTACTTGCCGCTCTACTCCGACGATATAGACACAGGTCGCCACCTATGGACACCCGCGAGAAACTCGCGGTTCTCGCTGACGATTCGCGCTACGATCTGTCGTGCGCGTGTGGCACGAAGAAAGGGGTTGATCGTCGCCAACGCGGCGAGGACGGCATGTGGCTCTACCCGGTCTCGCTGCCACGCGGCGGGACATCGGTGCTGCTGAAGACACTGCTCTCGAACGCCTGCGACAATGATTGCCGCTACTGCCCGCTTCGCAGCGCCGGCGATTTCCGCCGCTGCGCCATCGCCCCGGAAGACTTGGCGCGGGCATTTATGGGGTACCTGCGGCAGAAGAAAGTCTTCGGCCTCTTTCTCAGCTCCGCAGTTATCCGAGACCCCGACTACACGATGGACCGCATGATCGCCGCCGTAAGGACGCTGCGCGCCAGATACAAGTATCGCGGTTACGTTCACCTGAAGATCATTCCCGGCGCCTCGGACGCCGCCATCGAGGAAGCCATCAGCCTGGCCACCACGGTTTCTTTAAACGTGGAGGCGCCGACCCGCGCCGCCTTTCGGACGCTGACAAGCTCGAAGGATTACGACCGCGACATCGTGCGACCGATTCGCCTGATAAGCCGCCTGACGGCCCGGGGCGGGCCGCATGACCGCGTCAAGCAGACGACCCAGTTCATAGTCGGCGCCGCCGGTGAAAGCGACGCGGACATCGTTGACGCCTCCTTCGGCCTTTACAAACGCCTCGGCCTCAGTCGCGTGTATTTCAGCGCTTACCAACGCGGGCTGGGCGAGCCCGACCTGCCCGGCGAAAGGCATCCGCCAGCGCGGCCCCAGGACGCGTTGACGCGCGAACATCGCCTGTATCAGGTCGACTGGCTGATTCGCAAATACGGTTTCTCCGCAGAGGAGATACCCTTCGGAACGGACGGGAATCTTTCGCTCGAGGCGGATCCAAAGCAGATATGGGCGGAACGCCATCCCGAACGCTTCCCGGTAGACATCAACAAGGCGGACAAACTCGAACTGCTCCGCGTGCCGGGCGTTGGAGAAATCACCGCCGGGCGCATCCTTGAGATACGCAAAGGCGGAGGGAGGATAAGGTCAATCAGCCAGCTCGGCAGGCCCGGGAAGCGCCTGCGAAAGGCGGAGGGGTACATCAAGTTCGGCTACAAGCGCCGGCGGACAGGCTGATGTTTGGGCTCAGGCGGGGAGCAGACGCAGAGGATATGCCCTCCATTAGAGGCCATGTCCTTCCGCAACTTTTCCATTGGTTTCATTTACAGAACCGGTTATCCTGGAGATCAGGACGGCGGCTATTGGCGGCAACACCCTTGTGACATCCAGGCGCCTGATTCACGATGGCACTGCGAAATGATCGCGCGCGCATAGGGCGCGAAGCGCTAACTTTTTGCAAAGGAAACTCATGGCAAGCATGAATGCGGAACCCACCGTCAGCGACACGCGAGGCAGGCCCGTTGGCAAGGCGGACCTGGGCCGCTTGCAGGACGGCTACGCGAATCTAAAGGCGCAGGTTCACAAAGTCATCGTAGGGCAGGACACGGTCATTGATTCTGTCCTGTGTTGTATGCTTGCGGGAGGGCATTGCCTGATCGAGGGCGTGCCGGGGCTGGCGAAAACCCTGCTTGTGCGCTCCATCGCTGAGGCCCTGCGCCTTGAGTTCAGCCGCATCCAGTTCACGCCCGATCTTATGCCCTCGGACATCACCGGCACGGACATTATTCAGGAGGACCCTGAGACCCGCCTCAGGCGCTATACCTTCATAAAGGGACCGATTTTTGCGAACGTGATCCTGGCGGACGAGATCAACCGCACGCCGCCCAAAACGCAGGCGGCCCTGCTTCAGTGCATGCAGGAGAAGCAAGTGACGGTGACCGGCAAGACCTATAAGCTCACCGAGCCCTTTTTCATCCTCGCCACGGAGAACCCCATAGAGCAGGAGGGCACGTATCCGCTGCCTGAAGCGGCCCTGGACAGGTTCATGTTCATGGCCTACATCGCTTATCCGGCTCCCGCTGAGGAGCATCAAATCGTCAAGCAGACCACGGCGGGCGCGCAAGAGTCCCTTTCGCCGATCCTCAGCGGTGATGACGTGCTCTTGTTCCAGCAGATCGTTAGGACGGTCCCGGTAAGCGACGCCGTTATCGAGTACACCGTTCGGCTCGCGCGGGCGACCAGGCCCGACGATCCCCTGGCGACTGAGACAGTGAAGAAATACGTCAGCTGGGGGGCGGGGCCGAGGGCCGCTCAGTACATGACGTTAGGGGCCAAGGCATGGGCGTTGATCAATGGGCGCGTGACGGCCAGTTTCGAGGACGTGGCCCTGGTCAGCCCCTTGGTCCTGCGGCATCGAGTGATAACTAACTTCAACGCCGAGGCCGACGGCGTCGGCGTCCAGGACATTATCAGCGACATACTGCAGCACGTCGAGCTGCCCAAGTAGCTTAGATGCTATCAATTCGGCGCGTCTCTGAACCTCGATGGAGCGCCCACATGGATGCTCTGCGGAGGGCTTTCCGATGAGAGCTGCGCGCAAGTATCTCGATCCGGTCTTGTTGAGCAAGCTGGGAAACATGGAGCTTGTGGCGCGCTGTGTAATGGAGGGTTTCTACACAGGACTGCATCCGAGCCCGTTTCACGGGTTCAGCGTCGAATACAGCGACCACAGGCCATATCAGCCCGGCGATGAACTGAGGTACCTTGACTGGAAGGTATTGGGCAGGAGTGACAAGCTTTACATCAAGCAGTTCCACCAGGAGACCAACCTGTCGGCCTACATCCTTCTCGACAGCAGCAAGAGCATGTCGTTTGCGGGCGAAGGAGCGGTCAGCAAAGTGGACTACGGCTCGTTCCTCTGCGCAGGGCTCGCCTACCTGATGTTGCGCCAGGGGGACAGGGTGGGCCTGACGCTGTTCAGCGACCGGATCACAAACTGGATTCCGGCCAGGTCAACACGCGCTCACCTCCACACCATCCTCGCCGCGCTGCAACACAACGAGGTGTCCGGGAAGACCAATATCGCGGACACGCTTCACAGCGTCGCCGACATGGCGCATCAGCGGGGACTTTTCATAGTCATCTCCGACCTCATTGACGACGTCGAGGAACTATACAACGGACTTGCCCACCTGAGCTATCTGCGCCACGACGTGGTCTTGTTCCACGTGCTGGATCACCAGGAACTGGCGCTCGACTATGAGGGGCTTATCGAGTTCGAGGATGTCGAGTCGGGAAGCAGGATTAGGACCTTCCCGCAGTCGCTGCGGGACTCCTACCGGCAGCGTGTTCAGCGCTTCGTTGACGACGTGGCGAGGACGGCGGGCGAGCATCGCATAGACTACTGCCTTCTCGACACGTCGGAGCCTTTGGATCGGGCGCTGATTGTCTACCTGGCGAAAAGAAAGGCACTGATGTGAGTTTTGCGCAGGCGATATTCCTGATGGGTTCGGTTGCGGTTCTGGCCCCTGTGCTTGCGCATCTTTTTGCGCGGCCCCGCTTCCGGCGCCTGCCCTTCACGCTGCTTCGTTTCTTGCGCGCCGGCCAGAAGGACGTCCAGGCCAGAAGGAAGCTGCGCGACCTGCTGCTCCTACTGCTGCGATGCGCGATAATAGTGCTGATTGCCATGCTCTTCGCCGGCCCCAGGTTGCTGGCGCGCTCACCAGGCAGCAACGCGCGTGACCTTTACTTCCTCGGCCTGGATAATTCGCTCTCCATGGCCTATAGCGACGGCCCGCAGAGCTACTTCCAAAGCATGCTCGATGCGGCCGCCGATTACATCCGCTCGGCGCCCTCGGGCTCCCTGTTCAACCTGTATGCGCTGGCCTCCGGCGAGCGCGGCGCCAACCTGAGCAGTGAGCAGGCGCTTGCCTTCCTTCGGCAGCTTGCCGTCGTGCCCTCCGTCTCCGAGCCGGACGGATTTATCGGCGCCCTTCGCAGCGCCCAGCAGCGCCGCCATCCGGACGACAGGATCAGTTCGCTGCTGCTCAGCGATTTCACGCCGAAGATGATGGAGCGCCTGGGCGAACTGAGCGGCCCTGTCCTCGTTGACGACGCCCGCTATAAGATGATCTCCTCTGAGGGGCCGATCCATAACGCCGCACCGGTTGATGCGCACGTCACGGATCTGGCGCAGGGCAAGCTGCACGTCAGCGCTACGGTCGCCAACTACGGATCAGTCACAAAGCCCCGCGCTCTGGAGGCGCGCCTGGGCGGCAAGAAGGCCGCCGCCGTGCAAGTCGCTGCCGCAGCCACTCAGAATTACCGCCTCGCCATCCCGGTTGAGGGCGCGCGGCAGGCCGAGTCGTGCCTTCCGATAGAGCTTTCCCTCTCCGGCGGAGACGGCCTGCGGGAGGATGATACGTTCTACCTGGCGGCCATCCTGCCCGAGGAAAGCAAGAGGCAGGTCGTACTGATAGGAAGCGACAGGCGGGAACTGTTCCTGCTGAGAACGGCTCTGAACTCACTCTCGCTGATGAACGCTTATGAGACGGTGAGTGTGAAGGAGGCAACATTCGCGGCGTCTCACGGCGAGGCCCTGGCCGGCGCCGACGTGGCCGTCTTCGCGGGCATGCCAGATGCGCTCAGCGATGGGGCTGACGAGATAAGCTCCTTTGTTCAGAACGGCGGAAGGGCCGTTTTCTTCCTGACCAGGGACCTTAGCGCCGATGCGCTCGACAGGCTGTGGCGCGCGGACGTTCTGCCCGCCCTCCCCCGCCGCTACCACGAGGGGGCGACCCACGTGGCGCCGAGCAACGTCTACACCGACGCGTTGAGCCCCGACGGCAAAGCCATCAAAGCCCTGTGTAATTACAAAATCGAGACGATCCTCTTCCTCGGCTCCTTTGACTGCGAGCAGTCGCCGGCAGGCGCATGTCTGTGGCGATTGCAGAACGGCAACGGTTTTGTCTATTTCAAACACCATGGCAACGGCAGCGCAGTATTGATCAACACGAGCGCCGATGATTCACTTGGCGCCCTGACCAGGTCCAGGGCGGCCGTTGCGTTCTGCAGATATCTGCTGGGCCCATCCACTGCGCCCCTTCAGAACAGCTTCGCCTCTGACGAGACCATAGTTCTGGCCCTGCCGCAATCCGAATCGGAAGACGCCGCCCAAGAGCGCCGGCTCTACGTGATGACGCCCTCCGGAGAGCCGTGCGCCGCCCAGGTGTCTGGTTCGACCGCATCGGTGCAGTGCCCGCATCAGATCGGATGGGTCAAGACGCTGACAAGGCCCGCCAGCTACGCCGGGGTGAACCCGCCCAGGGGCGAGACGGACATGCAGGCGCCCGCCAAGGAGGTCGTCGCCGACCTGATGGGACGTATCTTCCCCGTCGCGGAGGGGAAGGATATGGCCGCGGCGTCCCGGAATGGGCTCGACAAAGACAACCGACCGATCTGGCGCTTCTTTGCGTGGCTCATCATTGGACTAGTCCTGTTCGAATCATTCGTCGCCAATAAGGTGAAACGATAATGGCCCCCGCGGCGGAAGAAGCGCTCAGACATCTTGTCATGCGGGTCAAAGAGGTAAGGCGCTGGCTGGTCGCCCTCTCAGCGCTGAAGGTGGCCGCGCTGCTCTTTCTGTTCGTGACGGTGTACGTAGCCGTCTTCGCCTATGCGGACCATCACCTGCACATGGGGCTCACGGCGCGGCTTGCGGCGCTCTGCCTGCTGATCGCCGGGTCGTGTGGGGCGCTCTATGCGCTCGCCAGGTCACTGATTTCTCACGTATCGTGCAGCCGCGCGGCGAATCACATCGAGAGCAAGATCAGCTTCCGCCAGCAGCTCGTTACGGCCATCGAGTACGACGAGAATAAGGCAGACTACCTCTATTCCGAGGCGCTGGCCGACTGCGTGGTGCAGCGGGTCTTTGAAGCCAGCGCGGACATAGATTTCAAGACCACCGTCGCCAGGCGTAATGCCTACCTGTTTTCTGTAATGATAGCCCTCGGTATGTGCGGCGTGCTCTTTTTCGCGCACAACCACTATGTATTCTTCTCCACTTACCTGGCGCGGCTGACACGGCCGCTTGAGCAAGTCGAGCCGATTCCAACCACCGAGCTGATAGCCCTGACGGGAGACATCGTTACCGAACCTGACGTGAAAATCCGCCTGGCAGCGGAAATCAGAGGGCGCATCCCCAAGAAGGGCCTGCTGGTAATCGAGGACACGCGGCCCGCCCCGCCCTACGGCCATCCGCAGGTCATAGAGACCCAACCCCGCGCCGATGGTGAGGGGCCGCCGCGCCTGGAGGAAGAGCTTTCGCTGAAACGCGGCGACTACCGCTACCGGTTCGAGGCCGGAAAAGCCGCCAGTTACCGGCACAAGATACACGTTTCATCCGTGCCTAAGATAGCAAGCATGACGGCGCGTGTCACCCTGCCCGGGGACACTGCGATCCAGCCGTATGTCGAGGACGTGCAGGACTTTACCCTGAGCGTTATCGAAGGTTCTGAGATCGAACTCACCGTCAGGGCGACCGAGAAACTGAGCAAAGCCCTTGTGACGGGCTTGAACGGGCAAGTAGTCGAAGCGCAGCCCGAGATGAACGGCTCGTTCATAATGCCCTTCAAAGCTGACAGGGAAGGCGAGTTGAAGTTGGAACTTGTGGGCGAAGAGAACGTTGCGAACCGGGACATCCCGCCCTTGAGGATTGAGTTCCGAGAGCTCTCCTCCCCTCGGATAGAGCTGGTTTCGCCCGAGCGCGACTATATGGCCACAAACGTCGCGAGCGTGCCCGTGACATTCCAACTCTATGATGACTTCGGCTTGCAGAAAGCCGCAATCTATTTCGAGTTCCCCAACGGGGAGCGCAGACAGATAGGAATGCCGCTCGAGCGCGGCGTCCGAAGCGCAACGGACACTTACACGCTGGAGCTGGAAGACTACGACCTGAGCGTGGGCGATGCCATCGTGTTCCACGCGGAGGCGAGCGGCATCCGGATCGCAACTCCGAAACCGCAGAACCGCGCATCGAAGAGCAATATCTACTTCGTCGAGATCATTCCATACAGGTCCTGGTGGCAGGCGAGCCAGGATTTAGATATAGGAGGCGAGCTCTACGTAATTGAGACGCTCAAAGATATCCTGGAATACACCCGCGCCATACTCAAGAAAACCTGGGCCCTGACTGACAAAGAGGAGTTGACAGCGCAGGACAAGTCGCAGCTCGATTCCATCAACGAAGACGTCACTTACAGCGCCGAGCATCTGCGAACTGTCCGCGACAGCCCGGTCTTTCAGTTTACGCCGGCCGAGATCGCTGCGATCAACGGCGTCCTGGCCGATTTCGACGAAGCAAGCGCCCAGCTTGCGGGCTACGACCCCGCTTCCGCGCTGCCCCCCGAGGACAAGGCATATCGAACGCTCCGCAAGCTGGTTGGCGAAAAATGGAAGGAGCCGCCCGCCCACGGGCCAGGCTTCACCCCACCCAGCAAGCCTAAGCCTGACACGATTGAAGTCGTCAAGAATACCTACCTGCGCAAGTACGACAGCGAAGCGATCGCCCAAATGTTTGACACGCTGACTCGCAAACTCGCCGCGGCGACCTACCACGAGGAAAACCTGAAGAAAGAGTTCGACCGTTTCCTTGCCGAACAGCGAGAGCCTCCCATCCACAGAGGCAGCCCGGAAACACCTGAGTCCGGCGCAGGAGACCAAAGCGGCGAGGGCGAGGGCGAAGGTTCGGGGCAACGAAGCAGCCAACAGGAGCAAGGCCAAGAGTCGGAGGCGGGGCAGGCCCAAGCCCCTGGCGAGAGCGACAACACACAGGCTCAAGGGCAGGAACCCGGAGCCGGCGAGGGCGAAGGCCAGGGGCAGGCGAGCAGCGCACAGGCCCGGCAGGCGCCCTCTGGCGCCGCCCCTGCCGAGGGAGGCGGCGCGGAGCCCGCCCAGCCCCCACCGGACCAGCCGGGAGTCGAGGGCCAGGGAGAAGGCGAGGGTCAAAGTGAAAGCGCACAGCCGCAAGCCCAGGAACCCGCGCCGGGCCAGCGCGGCGCCCCCGGTCACGGAGGCGCATCAGAAGGGCAGGCCCAACAGTCGGCTCCAGACCAAGGTGAGGGTCAGAAAGGCAGCCCACAGTCGGAAACCCGGGAACCGACCTCAACCCAGGGCGGCGCTGCCGGTCCGGGAGTCGGATCAGGAGCTAAGACCGAAGAATCGGCTTCGCCAGGCGGCCAGGGCCACGGAGGCGCATCGGGAGCGGATGCCGAAGAAACGGGTTCGGGCGAGGGCCTGGGCCAGGGAGGCCCACGAAGGGCAGGAAGCCGGCAGTTTCGCTCGAACGGAGGCGAAGCCCACGGAGGCGCATCAGGAACGGAAGCCGAAAAATCAGGTTCGGGCGGTTTCTCCGGCAAGACCGCCCACCGTGAGGGCGCTCAGTCCGGCGGCAGCCAGGGCAAAAGCGAGGACGAGGGAGGCGCATCAGGAACGGAAACCGAAAAATCGAGTACGGGGGCCTCCTCTGACAAATCCGGCGCCCGGCAGCGAGACCAGGCCGGCGGCGCTCAGGGAAAGGGCAAAGCCAGGGGCCACGGAGGCGTATCAGGCGCGCAAGCCGGAGAGTCGGGATCGAGCGGCTCTTCCGGCAGGGCGAGCTCACAGGAACGTATGCAAATGTTTCAGGCCAAACAGGCGGCTCTGCGAGAAGCGGCCTCGCAGATGAAAGCCGACCTCGCGCGGTTGCCTTCCGACGTAGGCACGCGCGAGGACGATGGGCAGAAAGGCACACCAAAGGCGGATGCCGACAAGCACCTGGCCCGCGCAATCACGAGCATGGAGGAGTTTGACGAGAAGATGCACGAGGCGCAGTTCAAAAGCCTTGCGAGTGACAAATCCGCCGCCGAGGGTTTGCGGAAGGCTCTCCAGAAAGCGTCTGAGGAGCTTGCGCTTGCCAGCAGTGCTCTCCGCAAGAAGTTGAGCGACACCCGGGAAGAGCTGGCTTCATATTACCAGGACCGCGCAGAGAAACTCTTCCAGTTGGCGCAGACCCTTGAAAAGCGCCTCACGCCCGCCCAGGAGAAGCGGATAATGGCACAGCTCCTGGAGGCGAAGGAACTCCTTGATAACGCCGCAAAGTCGCAGCCGAGCGCGAACTCATCTGCAGCGCCGAGCGATCTCGCCGCGCGTGCGCAGGCCGGCCCCGGCCATCTCCTCAACGATCAAGAGCTCTGGCGAGTCAACCCCAAAGCAGAAGAAGCGCGCCTGCTGGCGCGCCAATTCCTGGCTCTCGCCATCCGGACGGCGAAAAAGCAGAGCAAGCTAATTGAACAGGAAGTGTCTGATGCGGACTTCCACGAGATGGAAAGTAAATTCTTCGAGAACGCGGCCAGGTACGACAGCCGCGAGACGGATGGCGAATGATCCTTGCTGACTACCCCGGTCATCTTATCGCAGCGGCGCTGCTGGCTGTCGTGGCGGCTCTTCTGGCGCTTACTTATCGCGCGGAGGGCGCCCGCTATGCTGGCCGATGGCGTTGGATACTCGGCGGCCTGCGCTACGTCGCTCTGGCGGCCTTGCTTGTCGTAATCTGGAACCCGTCCCGCATCTTGAAGACTGAGACCACCGCTCGCAATACCGTCCTGGTGGTCTTCGACACCAGCGAGAGCATGTCAATCGCGGACTGCGATGGCAGAAGCCGTCTGGACGAGGCGATTCGCATATTCCGAGAATCCCTGAGGCCGGGCAGCCCTGAGAGACCGCGTTACAGGGTTTACGGATTTGACACCTCATACTACGAAAGCGGTGTGCTGGAGGCCCTTCACAGGTGGGGACCGCGAACGAACCTGCGCGCCGCGTGCGCCTTGCTCAGCAACCGCCCGCACAGCGCCAGCGGCGGCAAGACCAGCGGGGTAGTCGTCTTCACTGATGGTCAGGCCGAACAGAAACTGGTGGACTCCTACCTGCGGCCGACCGACAAGGAAACAAGGTTCGCCCTTATAGGCGTCGGCTCGCCGGAGTTGCATGACAACCTGGCGATCACCTCCATAGAGGCGCCGCCCAGAGCAACGATTGACACCGCGTATGACGTGCAGGTGCAGGTCAGCGCCACGTGTTCAGAACCGATGAACGCCGCAATCACGCTCTTAAAGGATGAATCAGTTATAGGCGTTCGGCAGCTGCGCGTCGCGGGCGGCGGCAGTGACGTTACAGTCGCTTTTCGCGTCCTGGCCGACCGGCTGGGCGAGCAGTGCTTCGAGGCGCGGATTGAGCTTTCCGAGGGCGAGGTCAATCTGGCCGACAACGTGCGACGGACAACGGTCCAGGTGATCGAGCCGCCCTTTCTAAAAGCGCTGCTGTATTCGCAAGTCCTGAACTCTGATATTGGGAAGGTGCGGTCGGCCCTCGCAAGGGACAAGAGGGTCCGGCTTGATGTGGCCTTGGACGTCATAAAGGGCTCTGCCCTGTCCGACATGGCCGGCGCCGCGTCCGGTTACGCCAGCCTGCCGCGGGATGCCGCCGGTTTCCGCAAGTACGACGCTATCATCCTGGGGCCTTGCTCCATGGACTCGTTTTCCGCAACTCAGATCGAGGGCCTGTACAGTTTCGTCGCCGAGAGGGGCGGCGGCCTTATTCTGCTGCCCGGGCGCGGCCAGTACAGCATGTCAAATTCAAGCAACAAATTGATCAGGGCATTGATCCCGGCGGAGTTCCTGCTCGCCGCCCGGGGATACCCGGTCAGTGCGGAAAACTCTCTTCAATTGACGGCGGATGGCATCGCGCAGGGGCTGCTTGAGGGTGATGAGCTGAGCGCATACTCACCTACGGCGTCCGTCTTCTACGCCGGCCTGGCCCCGAAGCCTGCCGCATCCACCCTTGCCGTCTCGGACGGCGCCCCGATTGTGGTCGCTCACCGCGTGGGCCGGGGGCGCGTATGCATTGTAAACACGTATGGCCTGCTGCGGTGGTACCGCGAGGACCTCGACGGAGGACTGCTCCGCAAGTTCATGTCCGGGCTGACCGTCTGGGCCAGCAGGATAGTCAGTCAGGAAGCAAGTATCGAACTGCTTGCACAGCGCCCTCGCCTCGCCCCGGGGAACATCGTCTTTGACGCTTATGTCCATGATGAGGATTATTCTCGCGTCCCGGATGCCAGCGTGTTGCTTCATTTCCATGACCAGGTCATCCGCATGGCGCAGCAAGAGGACGGCCACTATACGGCGCGGTTCGAAAACGTCCTCCACGAGGCCGTCCTCGCGCGCTGTGAGGCGCAAAAGAGCGGGCGTTTCCTCGGCGAGAAAACGCTGACGGCAAACCTGCCCGTGCCCAGGACAGAAATGGACCGGGTGGAGCTGGACCGGCGCTTCCTGCAAAAGCTGGCCCTCAGGATGGGAGGGACTTATTTCGACGCGGAGGAGGTAGATTCCGGACTTGCCGACATGTTTCCCGCAACCACTAAGACGGTGCAAAACAGCATGGTCTCCGCGTGGGCCTGCTGGCCGCTGCTGGTTGCGCTGTGCGGGGTCCTTTCGATAAATTGGTTTCTCAGGCGCTCTATCGGGCTCCTCTGACGGTGTGAGAAAGCAATGCTCAGAACTACGATACTGGCGCTTTCCGCCTGGCTCACTTTCTTCAGTGGCCACATCGAGCCGAGCAGCCTGGCTCTCAGCAACGCAAGAGCAAGAACACCGGACACCCGCCTCTTGATTGTGAGCGGCATAAACAAGCAACCGGCCCAGGCGCGGATCAGGGATGCAGTTGTAATGCTGCTCAAAGTGCAGTTCGGCGAGAAACTGAATCTGGCGCCCGACCACATCATCGTCCTGGTTGACGACGACTCTTCGGTATCCGGCCGCTTCGCTCCCGCCACCACTGCGGGCCTGAGAAGAACGCTGCAGATCCTGGCCGCTCAGATCAGGCCTTCCGACAGGTTCATCTTCTACTACACCGGCCAGGCCAATGTCGTGGCAGGCAAGCTTCGTTTTAACGTCCGGGGGCCGGATTTCACGCACGTGGAGCTGGCCGAGATGATCAACCGAATAAAGTGCTCGGAAAAGCTCATTATCCTCGATTGCCCCGGCGCGGGTCTCGCCACCGAGGCGCTTGCCGGACACGGCAGGATTGTGATATGCGCCGCCCGTGGCGACCAGCCCTATAGCACCAGCTTCAGCATGTATTTCGTGCCAGCCCTTCTGAACGCCGAGAATGACACCGATGGCGACGGCCTCGTATCGCTCCTCGAGGCCTTTCAGCGCACCGCGGTTCAGGTCGACGAGTTCTTTATCTCTCACCAACTCCTATGCACCGAGGTTCCCCTGCTTGAGGACGACGGCGACGGCGTGCCAAGCCAGCAGCCCTGGCAATGGCTGACGGAAGGCGGGGACGGCCGCGTGGCATCCAGCTTCTTCCTGAGCAACTCCACCCCGCTATCCAGGGCATTTCAACACTTCATCTCGTTCCTGCTCACAACTTTCTGGCGCAGTGAGTATCGGGAGTCCACCCCGGAGGGCGCCGTGCCAAGGTCTCCCAAACGGAACGCGCTCACGTCCCCCGCGGACACAGATGCGCAAACGAACCCTCCCAGACGCACCACCCCTCCGCCTGAGAACAGGCCACCAAAGATACCGCCTGAGAACAGAAGCTTCCGTACGATGCTCCGCAGCGTTCCTTCCTCCCGCGTCTGCAGGACGAGATCACCAATGAACATTTGCGCTTGAGGCGTACGACAGGGAGAATAGTGGTCATGAGCGCACTTTTCCCGAAGCCAATCAGCCGACGTGAGCTGTTGAAGACGGCCTGCCGCAAGGGCGCGGCGGGGCTGTCTTTGGGCGCACTCGGCGCGTTACTACCTGCGAGCGTGCGAGCCGCGCCCTACGATGAACGCGATGACCTCGACAAGTACGATTTCCTGCTGCCGAGAGTGAGATTCAATTGCGACCGGCCGGTCCCGGATAAATGGAATGCACATGCAATCGGCGACATTCATCTCCTCGAAGACTTCAGCAAGGTTATCAGATGCAAAGTGAAGATCCCCCCCGGTGATAATTCCGATTTGCTGGGCCCCTGCAAGCCGAGCGACTTCAACGCCGTGGTGGATTTAGGCGATATCGAGCAGATGCGCAAATACCCGTTCCTGTTCATGATGGCCGACGGGTCATACCATCTGAACGAACAGGAGCGGGCTAACGTGAAGGAGTACGTGAACGAGGGTGGCTTCATGCTGCTGGACGATTGCGTTTTGGAATCAGTGGGAGACTTCTTCTACTGGGGCTCCTATCGTGTGCTGGGGGAGATATTCGGACAGGAAAGCTTGAAGCGAATACCGAATGACCACGAGGTGTTCTGCAACGTATTCGACCTGACCGAGATCGGTTTGCCCTACCTGCAGGGAAGGTTCCATCCCCCCCTGGGCATTTTCATCGAGGACAGGCTTGCGCTGTTTCTGTCTTCGACCGATATTCATTGCGGCTGGGTAGATCGGGACAGGACATGGTTTCCACTCAATGAGAAGATAGGCCGCCATACCTACAAAGAAGCCATCCAAATGGGGATTAACCTGATCATGTACGCCCTCTCTCATTAATCCATTACCCGACGCTCCCGAATGAACGGAGGCTTTGACCGTGCAAGGACAGTATTTTGACAAGAAGCAATGGGACGGCGCCGCCCTACCCAACTGGGCTGCCGCGAAGAACCTGCTTCCCGAACCCGTCCTGGAAGGCGAAGAGGACGCCATCGCCGCCTATTGGCGCGCCTGGGAACTGGCGCTGCGCAGCGTGCAGCAGCCCGGGCCCGCAAGCGGCTTCGTCAGCAATTACATGTACATGGAGTTCAGCGACTGCATCTTCGCCCATGACACGGCGATCATGATCATGTTCGGTCTTTACGGCGGCCGAGTCTTTCGCGCCGTCGAGAGCCTGGACAATTTCTACGCCAGGCAGCACGAGACCGGTGAGATCTGCCGTGAGATAAAGCGCAAAAGCGGCGCCGACATGTGGCCCAACGAGTTCGGCGATCCCATGCACATAGTCACCACGCAGGGCGGGCACGAGCACTATTGGTGGACCAGGCCCACTGTGAACACGCATCCACCCAGCCACGTGTCCATGGACGGACTGAACGACCCCTCATGCATGGCCTGGGCGGAAATGGCCAGCTTCCGACAGACCGGCTCCCTTGAGCGAATACGCCGCGTCCTGCCCGCCCAGCGCAAATGGCACGAAGCCTTCCAGGTCTACGTCAGGGACGCCAACGGCTTCTATATCACGGACTGGGCCAGCGTGGACAACCACCCACGAAACGAGTATCTCGGCTACGGCGTGGACGTCGCCTGCCAGGCCGCGCACCTTGGGCGCCTGATCGCAGAGATGTGCCGGCTGACCGGAGATGACGCCGGCGCCCGACATTTCGACTCAGAAGCGGAAACCCTCGGCGGCCTCATCCGAGACCACATGTGGGACGAGGAAACGGGCTTCTTCTACGACCTGGACAAAGACGGCAAGCGGATGTCCATCAAGTCCGTGCTGGGCTTCTGCCCGCTCCTGGCGGGAGTGGCCACCCCCGAGCAGGCAGAAAGGCTTGCCGCACACCTGGAGGACAGGGCGACATTCAACCGCCCGGTGCGTGTGCCATCACTTCCGGCGACCGAGCAGAGCTACGTGCCACGAGGCAACTACTTCCACGGCGGCGTCTGGCCATTCACAAACCAAATGGTTGTCAGAGGATTAGAGCAGTACGGCATGAACGGGCTGGCGCGCGAGATTGCGCTCAACTACTGGGCGGCCGCCGTCCAGACATTCAGAGATACCGGGACGGTCTGGGAATACCTGGCGCCCGAGTCGCCGGAGCCCGGCCGCTCGGCAGATCCTTCCAACCCCGGGCATAATGCGCGGCCTGACTTCGCTGGCTGGGGCGCCCTCGCGCCGATCGCCTACCTGCTGGAGTACGCCATCGGACTCGCGCCCGACGCCCTGCGTAACACCGTTACCTGGGACCTCGCCCGGACGGGCGCGTGCGGCTGCCGCCGCTACAGCTTCGGTGACGTTGTGGCGGATATGCTCGTAGAGGCGCGCACCTCCCAGGAGGATGAGCCTGTCCTGCACGTCGCGACGAACAAGCCCTTTACGCTAGACCTGCGATGGGGTCGCGGACACACTAAATCCATCCAGGCAAGTCCGTGATCACATCTGCGGGCGCGAAGAGCAACCGTCCCGAAGCCGCTGCTGAATCCGAAAGAACGCACATAGTAATAGAAGAACAGAAAATGAAAACCGGCACAGATCAAGAAGGCAAGAACCAGGTTCTGATCGAGAGCGCCGTCGCGGCCTTCGAAGGCCTCTGTCGCGGTGACCACCATGGCGCCACGGTCGGCGGCGAGAAATACGAGCAGCCGGCCGTGTACCTGGTGATGCACATGGTCGAAATGAAGGCCGCTGGCTGGCAAGATATCGATTTTGACACAGTCGCGGTCGTCAGCGGCCCGTCGGCCCTGTTCGGCTACCAACCGGACCATATGGCGCCGAAGTACTGGCATCTGTTCGTCGACCCCGACCGCCGAATCGCGGAGCCCACCGGTTTCGGATACACGCACGAGACGTATGACGACGCCGAGGGGGCCTGGCAGATCATCAAGCAGTGTCTCCACGCTGGGAAGTGCGTCAAGGGCTGGCATTACGAGAACTGCCTCTTCGTGGCCTACCGGGAGACTGACGCTCCGGACAGCAGAGAGGTCTATGTAATCGGCCAGGGCCCCGGCGAGTTCAACGCCTGGTGGACGTGGAGCGAGTTCCGCGAGTGGGTGGCCGCGTGGGGTCAGCGAGACGTCGGGCGCCATACGGAGCGCGTACCCGAAGCCGCCCCCAAGCACGTAGCGCTACGTGTGCTGCGTGATCTAGTGGCCTGGAGCGCGGAGCCGCCGGAGGCGTGCCGTCGCAGGCAACCCAATGCGAAGTACGGGCTCGCGGGTATCGAGGCATACGCCGAAGACGTAGCTGACTTCCCTGCAAGGCCCGCTTCCTACTTCGAGGAGAGTGCGTGGCAGGCCTGCCACGCCATCAACCCGCAGTGGTCAATCCGCAACTGCTCGGCCACCTATCTCCGCAGATTAGCGCACTCACGCGTCTTCCCTGGGACGGCGAACCAACACCTGCTCGATGCCGCCACGGAGTATCGAGGGGCTTTCAAGGCGTGGCAAGAATTCTACGACCAACTCGGACATCACGCGCCGAAGGGAGCGTGGGACACGCCGCCGCGACGGCAGCCCGGCGGAGCGGCCGCCCAGCGCTGGCTGGCGCATGAGAGGATCGCTATCGAAGGGCTGCGGGCGGCCCCCTATCAGCCATAGAGTGACATGCGCTCAACGACGCCGTTAGGACGTCGAGCCCGCGCCTCTGCGCGCATAGCCACCTCGGCAGCGGCCCGTTGCTCACCCGCAGGGGCGTGGGAAACGTAGAATCCGACAAGCTACCGGCAGCGTGAGCGTCGCGAGCCGTTCGACAGTCTCATCCAACTGTTATGGGCCACGACCTTGAGCGCCCGCGCAATTTCCGTTAGACTCTTTCAGCTACGAGCTGAACGGCCAACTGAGGCTGTTCCACACCCTCACAGCGAACGGCGCACCTGCAATTCAGAACCGCAAATGGAGGTCAAAGGATGGTGGATAGGATTATCATTGGTGAGAGCGGCGGGCCCACCCCCGTAATCGATTGGGAAGTCGCCGGCATCATTGACGCCGCCCAGAAGGCCGGCATCGAGATATACGGCATGATCAACGGCCTGGAGGGACTGCTCAACGCCAATATCAACGGCAATATCGTGGACCTGACCGGCATGGACCCCATGTCCTTCGTCTTCAACGGCCCCGGCGCCGGCCTGCGGACCACCCGTATGAAGCCCGGACAGGCGCAATACGAAAAGATCGCCGATAACCTGCAGCATCTCGGCGTGGACGGAATCATCTATATCGGCGGCAACGACAGCGCAGACCAGCTGCGCGGCCTGACCGAGACTGCCCATCTCCAGACCATTCACGCCATCAAGACAGTGGACAATGACCTGCCGGTCACGCATCACTGCCCCGGCTGGGGTTCGGTGGGGCTCTACAACGCCACCGCCCTGAAGAACGTCTACAGTGACTTCTCCTCCTATGGCGTAAAGGCCAATTACCGGGGCGAAAACGGCATCTACCAGGGCTTCGAGGTCGCCCCCGCCATCGTCTACCAGGTTATGGGCCGAAAGGCAGGATGGATTGCGCAGGCCACCGCCTTCGCCCGCGTAGACCCCAAGGGTGACATGGTCCCTGACGCCCCTCCGCACATCATCCTGTGCAAGGAGGTCATGTTCGATCGCCAGGCCTTCCTCGACAAGGTCTCCGATACGCTGAGCCGCTTGGGCGAGTGTGTCGTCGTCGTCCAGGAAGACCTCACCGACAAGGAGGCCGGCGAGAGCATCGCCATCGTCTACGGCGCCGACCTTCAGCGGGACGACCACGGCAACATCCAGCACGGCCGCGTAACCTCCTTCTCCCCCGCCGTCTTCCTGACTCAACTGATCAGCGCCGAACTGCAGGTGGATGCCGTGCCCGGCCGCGTCAAGGACTGCACCCTGAACCCGCAGCACATCCAACGCAGTTGCATGATGTCCCGGGTGGACGCCGCCGAAGCCTATCGGGTCGGCCACGCAAGCGTCGAGGCCATGATGGCCGGTGAGACCGGGAAGTCCGTCGTCCTGGACCGCAGGGCTGGCGTCACCAAGACCGCCCTCACCGACATAGCAAACATTGCGGCCAGGGAGCGACAGGTGCCGGCAGAATACATCAACGGCATCGAGGGACCGACCCAGGAGTTCATTGACGAGTACATCTACACCATCGGCGGCCCCGTCGCGCTGCCGCACTACTCGAAGATGCGATTCCAGGCAGTCGCCGTCCCCGCCCCGGTCAAAGCGGCGCCCTACGTCAAAGGCGAGTAACCGTTGCGCGCGCCCCACAGGCCGACAGCGTATGACGGTCCGCGCCGCCGAGGTGACTGACGCAGCGCAAAATGTCAAAGAGCATCCGTCGCTTGCGGCCACCGGACGTGTCGGAATATCCGGCGCCCGCCAATTTGTCGCCGATTTCGCCGAAAAATAGAGCAGGCGAGCAGTAAAGAGCAGAGAATACAGAACGGCAACGGACGGCCAAAACGCGCCGCGCAAGACAAGAGATACGCTCTCCTGCGCTCTCCTGCTCAACTAACCTGCCTCGCGGCAAAGACGATTGCTACTGCCTGAATCGGAGATACTATACGACTCACACCGCCACAACTATACACGAGTTCCCCACAAAAAGCAAGTACGGGCACAGCACGCCGTGCCCCGTCACACGGAAGGCGGACAAGCGTTGTGGTTACTGGCCGGCCACGAGCACTATCAGGTGGAAGCAGACGGCCTCCTGGCAATAGTCGCACGGTTGGCCGTCCAGTGTCTCCTGGACGAGTTCCGCCACCTCTCTCAGAGCTGCCAGGTCGCATGTGGGAATCTGATAGGTCACTCCGTACTCGGGTCCATTGGCGCCTCTGGCAAGATGGAAGACGACATTGCTTCCTTGCCGGCAAATAACGGCCTTGCCCTCGGGCCCTTTCATTTCAACTCGCGTAACTTGCATCGCGCTGTTTTCCCTCCGACAGAAAAAGGAGCGCCAACCGGCCGCTCCTCATCTACAGGCCCACCACAGGCCCGGCAACGCAGAGCAAAACCGGCGACGCTCCCATAAACACGAGCGCCAACCGGCTTTGGTATTTGCGTTGCCTTCCCGGCCTTGCGGCCGGAAGTGGTGGTTTGCAGATGATGACACCAAAGCTCGGAATCGAGCTTATTCAGTTGTACTATCCCAGATTACTCGCTGTTTCGATCGACACCTCCTGTGAAGTCCGCCGTTTCCGTTCGAGCCTGCGGCATTCGCCCAATAAAGTGTACGGCAAAAACGGCCCTGCGGCAACGGGAAATCCCCGGGCGGTGACGCTACGTGTTGGCCGTGTAGGAACTGCGGGGGACACGGACAATAGACCATGAAGGGCACGAAGACCACGAAGAAAAACAATGGATGTCGCGCGCCCCTCCAGCATGTAGCCGCAGGCGCCCTCGCCTGCGGCCGTTTGCCTGATTATAACCTATTCGCTACGAGCTTTACGCCAGCTTCTCGGCTCCCGCGTAAACGGCCTCGACTTTCAAGGTGGTGGCCGCGTGTCCCGGTAGGTCCTTTGGATTCCAGCTTTTCATTTCGTCGAAAACCTCTCCCTCGGTGTGGTACTCGAGCGAGCCCTTCACCTGATAGGCCTTCCCATCGCCGCCCATGAAGAGGAACGCTCCCTTGCTTCCGGCCTGGATGTTTCGACGCGTCTTGTCAAAGAAATTGTCGGCGACCACCAGTGTGTCGTCCCCGCGGCGTCCGCAACAGCCCACGTAGATCACGTTCGGGGTTCCGTCCTCGTCCACGGTGGTAAAGATCGCCGGCCCCTTGCGGTTATCCCATGCTTCAATCACAGCTTCAGGCAAAACAGTCATTGGTCAAGCTCCTCCAATGTTGATTTCCACGGCGCGGGGCTCGGTGGCCCGCCGAATCGGCGCCGTGAGCGCCGGCCAGAACAGAACAAGACGCGCCCGGCGCTGAAAGCGTCGTATTCTACAAGCTCGCAGTGCGCCGTCAATGGAAGCCGCAGTTCTCGTTGTTGTTGTGCCGTTGCGTTGTGCCCGTTGTCTCGTCGTGGTCAGTCGCTTGCTCTCCTCGGCGCCCCTCCTACTTCGCCCCTGCGGAGCTACGAAGGACAGGCCGTGGTAGGAGGCGAACGATTACCGGTTTCCTTTCGCCGGCGCCGTGCGGGCCGCGCGTTCGCTCAGACGGCGACTACTTCTTTGACCTCGGGCAGCTCCTGCTTCAGACGCGCTTCCACCCCATTTCGGATCGTCATGGTGGCCATCGGACAGCCCTTGCAGGCGCCCTGAAGCTCGACTTTGACGGTTCCGCCCTCCGTGACGTCCACAAGCGCGATGTCGCCGCCGTGACTCGAAAGCGATACTCTAATCTGGTCAATCACAACCTGAACGTCTTCTTTGTTCAGCATGAAAACACCCGTTACAGTTGTAGAAACAGTTAAACGCGGCGCGCGATCCGAGCTCAGCCGCTCGTAACGTCAATGGATTTGCCGGGCCTTTCGGGCTCTATCTTCAGTCGGACGGTCAGCACGCCGTCCTGGAGCGTGGCAACGGCTTCGGCCTCTTCGTCAACGCGCGCGGGCAGGGGGATTTCCCGGCAGAACTCACCCGCCTCGTGTTCCTTCAGGTGGCAGGTGTAGTCCTTGTAGCCAGCCGGCGCTTCCTTGCCGCGCACAGTGAGGATACCGCCCGAGAGGTTGACCTCGACGTCGTCTTTCGAGACGCCGGGCACAGCGGCGCACACCACTACCTCCCCGGACCCTTCATACACGTTAACCAGCGGATACTGCCCGGGCATGAACCTGCCAATGCCCGGCATCTTTCGAACCGTACGGTCCAACCGGTCGGCCATCTCGCGAAGCTGTCTGCGCATGTGATCCCACCTGTCTTCGTGCTCGTTCATCGCGGACCTCCTTTCCCGTGGTTTATCAAACCACCCCCATATTATACTCCACAGGGGGGCACGTCCAAAAGTGCTGACCTCATTCTCGCTACGCGCGCAAGCGTTCGACGATCTGTTCGGCGATATTCCGCGGCACGGGTTCGTAATGCTCGAAGCGCAGGTCGAAGGTCCCCCTTCCCGAAGTCAGGCTGCGCAACTCGGTGGCATATCCGAACGTCTCCGCCAGGGGTATCATCCCGTGTACGTGCTGCGTGCCGCCCCGGGTTTCCATGTTGGTGATTCGTCCGCGACGGACGCACACGCTCCCCGTAACCGCACCGCTGTCCTGTTCGGGGGTGATGATGTTGATCGAACAAACGGGCTCCATCAGCTGGGGCCTGCCCTTGATAAAGCCACGTCGGAACGCCTCCCGCGCACAGATTCCGAAGGCCATCTCCGAGGAGTCCACCTCGTGCGCGGAGCCGTCCAGCAGGTGAACGGCCACGTCCACCACGGGCGAATCCGCCCACACGCCCGCCGCCATGGCGTCCAGCACGCCGCGCTCTATCGCGGGCACGTATTCCTTGGGGATCCGACCCCCGCGGACCTCGTTGCGGAACTCGAAGCCCTCCCCTGGCTTGAGCGGCTCGATCAGCAGCACAACGTGCGCGTACTGGCCCCGCCCGCCGGTCTGCTTGACGTGCTTGTAGTCAATGGTGGCCGGACGAGTTATCGTCTCGCGGTAGGCCACGGCAGGCGATCCGATCTCGGGGTGCAGGTCGTATTCGCGGCGCAACCGCTCAACAAGGACCTCCAGGTGGAGCTCCCCCATGCCGCTCAGAACGGTCTGGCCGGTCTCTGTGTTGTGCTTCACGGTGAAGGTGGGGTCCTCGTCTGAGAGATGGCGCAGCGCCGCGCCCAGTTTCTGCTTATCGGACTGAGAACGGGGCGCAATGCTGATGGAGAGCACGGGCGCTGGAAATTCGATCGCCTCCAGCACCATCGGGTGGTCCTCCGCGCACAGGGTGTCGCCCGTGGTCGTCTCCGACAGTCCCACAACCAGGCCGATCTCGCCGCAGGAAAGCACGTCGCGGCTCTCCGCGTGGTCAGCGTGCATCTCCATGAGTCGGGACACTCTCTGACTTTTGCCCTGAGTCGCGTTGTAGACGTAGCTGCCGACCGCCAGCTCGCCGGAGTAAACGCGCACGTAGGTCATTCTGCCCACGTGGCGGTCGGTCACGACTTTGAAGGCCAGCGCCGCCAGGTGATCCTCGCGCGTCGGATGGCGCTCGACCGTCTGGTCGTCGCTTCGCAAACCGATCACCGGCGGCAGGTCCTGCGGCGAAGGCAGATACTCCACCACGGCGTCCATCAGCCGCTGGATGCCCTTGTTCTTCAGTGCCGCGCCGCAGAGCACGGGAACGATCCGCCTGTTCAACGTGGCCCGCCGGAGCGCCGTACGCAGTTCCCCGCCACCTACGGGCTGGTCCATGCAGAACTTCTCAAAGATTTGCTCATCCGCTTCGGAGACCTCCTGGACGAGGTGAGCGCGCCAGTGTTCGAATCGCTCCTGCTCCCGCTGCGGGATGGGCTCATCGTGATAGGTGGCCCCGAGAGTCTCATCGGTGTAATAGACTGCACGTTCAGCGATCAGGTCCAGGACGCCGACGAACTGATCCCCCTCATACAGCGGAAGCGCGACGGGGGCCGGCCGGGCCGCCAGTCGCTCTTCGATCTCGGCGACGACCCGTTCAAAATCGGCGCCCACTCGATCCATCTTATTGATGAAGGCGACGGCGGGGATAGCGTACTTCTCGGCCTGTCGCCACACCACTTCCGACTGCGGCTCCACGCCGCCCACGCCGCAGAACAGCGCGATGACGCCGTCCAGCACCCGCAGCGAGCGCTCCACCTCCACGGTAAAATCCACGTGCCCCGGGGTGTCAATCAGGTTGATGCGATGATCGCGCCAGGTGGTGGTGGTGGCGGCGCTGACGATGGTGATGCCACGCTCGCGCTCCTGGTCCATCCAGTCCATCGTCGCGTCGCCGTCGTCCACGCTGCCCATGCGGTGCGTGCGGCCGCTATAGTAGAGCATACGCTCGGCGACGGTGGTCTTGCCGGCGTCAATGTGCGCCATGATCCCGATATTGCGGATCCGCGCGAGAGGGACCCTCTGCTTCTGTATCTGTGCAACGCTCATGCTTCTTCTTCAGGTAAGAGAGACGCCTCTTTGCCGTGAAGGCACAGTAGGCGTGCGAATCAACCTGGAATTATAGCTAACCCCGACGGAGCCCCCAGCCCGGTCGGAGCGTCAGGAAAGACCCGTCACCGCTATTGTTCGCTCATTATACGCGCCTGGCGCATCCAATTCAAATGCCCGGTGCGCCGTTCTTGCGGAGACGTTCTACTGCAATGCCCGAATCTCGCCGGTTTCATTGACGACCACCGGGAAGCCTTCAACTTCGGAGGGAATCCGCTTCATTAGATCGTCGGTTTTCTTTTCCACCAGGATTCTAACGCAGGGCTCGCCTTCCAATTCTCCGATAGCGACCCCCACCACGCCGGCAATGGCCATCCAGCCTCCAGCGTGCTCTTCGAGGATTTGCTGGACTCTCTTCCCCGGCATTCTCTCCTCCTCTTTGATGACTCGGCCTCTCTGCGCACATCCCGCGCTATGAATGCACAGAAGCACAATGGCGATGGGCAATGTCCGTAATGCACAAAGTGGGATTCCCTTGCTCGCGCCTCTCACGGGCCTGCGCACCTGCCATACGGGAGGTCATTCCTGACGACAACCAGGGCTAATATGGCCCCGCAGTGGTCTAGACTTACCGTGTGACTGTGAAGCCGTCTGGAAGAATCCCCGAAGAGCCGTCGGGGTTGGTGACTACCACGTCCCATACTCGATTGCGGCGAGGACCGCCGCGTTTTACCGATACGGTGGCCGTGATGGTAGCAGAATCAACGATGGCGACGTTCGAAGCCTTCGGGGACGACCCATCACCATTCTCAAATCTCAGTTCCGCTCCGCTTGCAAAGCCCGAACCAGTGACAGTTACGTTTATGGTGGCGCCTGCTCGTGTCGTGTTCGGGTCAATAGCCGTGACGCTAATCGCCGCTTCCTCGGTCACGCTGATCACTCTGCTCTTGGAGTTATTGCCGGCGTCATCGTCGGCATAATCGTGGACAGCCTTCAGCGTGTGCTGGCCGACCGAGGCTGCGCCGGTGTTCCACGGAAAGGTCACTGCACTGACAGCGCCCGCAGACAGGCCACCGACGATGGTCTTCGTCGCAATAGTAACGCCATCGGTCTGATCGCTGAGCGTGACCACGATATCGTTGGGGACATCCTGGTTTCCAACGTTCTTCACGACGACGTCCACATCAACCACCTTGCCCTTAAGAACCGAAGCCGGCGCACTGACCTCAGTAACGGCAACATCAGTGACCGGCGCTGTGCTGTCATCTATCGTGACACCGAACGCGGCGAGCACAAGGTCTATAGGGTTGGCAACGGCCAATTTGCCGGTCTGGTTCCCGGCAAACAGCAATCCCACAGGGCTCTTATCGGAATCGGTAACCATAAGGGAGCCGGAATCGCCGGCCTGAATAAACGGTTTCTTGCTTTCGACGATGATCTGGTCCACGAAAAGGGCGACGCCGGAGGTGTAGTCCACTTTAACTATGGCGTTAACACCGGTAACGTTTCCATAAGTCATACCCGTGGATCGCCCATATTTCATGACCTTCTGGCCCACTTCCGCGGCCACCGTAGCCGACTGAGGCGTTCCATAACCGTTGGAGGGCGTGCCGTTATCCAGCATCTCTGTCGTGCACAGGGCGATTGCTGCGTCAATCTGGTTTTCGCTCTCCCCGTCAAAGACGATGGTTCTGAAGGCATGGAGCGTGCCGATCACGTTCTCCGGATCGAACGTGCAGCCCGTATCGTACAGGCCGGGCTGCAGAATCCTGCTGCCTATGGGGGCCTGGTTTTCGACGGCGTATACGTGATTGTTACTCAACGCGTAGACATTTGTTCCATCCGTGACCCTACATGCAATCGTACCGGCAGAGCATTCCCCCTCGTTACCGGTGGAGACGCCGATAGGCGCCGGGCGGGCGAACCGTGTCTTGGGATTGATCTTGCCCATAGCCAGAATCTTCCCGGACACCCCCGTATGGACCGCAACGCCATCCAATTCCTTGGGGATATGCTTCGCCGCATCCGAGTTTTCAACCAGCACAATGATCGCGCCGGGGCACGCAGCTGTCCCCACCACGCCTTTCTTGGCAAGTAAACGCGCCGTATGCCGATTCTGGACCTCAATGACATGCTTAAGCGCGTCTTCACTCTTGCCTTGCGCCCACCCCACAAGTGGAAAAGCCAGCATGAACAGAAAAACCGCCACGCCCACCGAAAGCGCAGTTACTACGCGAGAATATTGCTTCCACATAGTCGAATACCTCCCTCTATACGCCCACACGAAAAAACAGTCCTTTTCGTTACCTTACATTGCAGAGCAAACCGACAACCAGTCAACCCTACAGAACGTCGATCAGCTCGATCTCGAAGACCAGGGCCTGATATGGCTCCACGGCATCGCCGCATCCACGGGCGCCGTATCCGAGCCCGGGCGGCACGAACAGTTCCCACTTCGCCCCCCGCTTCATCAGCGGGATTGCCTCCCTCCAGGCGGCCAAAGTGGAGGCCAGCCGGACGGTCACGGGGCCGCCGCGCTCCCGCGAGCTGTCGAACTGCTCCCCGCCGGCGACCTTCGCCGTGTACTGAAGGACGACCCGGCGACCTGGCTCGGGGGCGGGGCCTTCACCGGCTTCGATCACCCTGTACTGAAGGCCGCTCGGGAGCGTCACGACGCCTTCCTTTTCCTGGTTCTCGGCGAGGAACTGCGCGGCCAGCTTCTGGTTGCTCTGGATGTCAACAGGCCCCCTTCGCCCGCGGCCACGCCGGCGATTACGCCGGAATTGATCGCCCAACGACTCCATCTCTCCCTCCGAAAGTGCAGGCTCAGCGCCGCTGAGGCGATCCTTCACGCCACACACGAACCCCTCGGCGTCCAGAGCGTCTGCCGAACCGCGGGTAACCCAGCCCGCCATCTGGTAGCCGATGCTGTAGCCCGTCCTCTGCGCCATCGTCGCCAGCTCCACGGGGGCCGGCTCGGCCTTCTTGGAGGGCGCATCGGCCGCAGTTTTCACTGCTGGCCCAGGGAGTTCGGCGGCTGATTGTGGCCTCCGCACGGCCTGCTGTCCGCAGCCCCCTACGAGAACCAAACCTACACAGAAAGAAATGCCGGCCAAGAAAACCTTAAGATTCTTCATAGTCACTTCCTGACTATCCTGAGAGAAGGCACACAGCAATCACCTTGCAACTTCTCATAATATAGACTCCACCCCCAACGTCAAGGAACATCGCTTTTGCTTGCTGCGCCTCTGCCTCCTATGTACAATCCCCAGACTGCCATTTGTCAGGCATTGGAGCGCCCGGGTGACTTCCTTGTTCCACCACCTCAGGAGTGCCACACGTGTCCGATTCGAAGAGTGAGAACAGGCGCAGCGGTAGGCAGCGCGAAGCGCACGGGCGCCTTTCGCTATGGCTCATAAGGCTGACCGGCCTGTTCGCATTTCTCTGGTTCCTTATCCGTGTCGTGCCGAAGCCGTCGCGGGCCCGCTATCCGTGCCAGCGCATCGCTTTCCCACTTGCGTCGGGCTTCGTGGCATGGGTGGCCGCTACGCTTGCTTCCCTTGTGGTCCTGCGCAAGGCCAGGGACCAGCTCAAGCGCGCCCGGTATGCGGCCGCGGCCGCGCTGCTCGCAGTGGTTGTCGGGGCGCTTTGGATGGTCGGTGCGGCGACAGATAGCTCCCCGGCAATAGCGGCCCCCCCGCCTGCCAACCAACCCGTAGGCCAGGCCAAGGGCATCCATCCAGGCCGGGTGGTCTGGGCGCATGACCCCTCGGCCGTCAACTGGCCGGGGCCTGACGTTGACGTGCACTGGTATCGCTACATTGACCAGAAAAAAGTGAGCCTGATGCTGGCGCAGTCCGTGAAGGGCCTCACCGGGCAGCAGACGGTCGCCAGGAGTTGGGACGCGCTCTTCCGCCACTTCAACCGCGCCCGCGGCAAGGGTGACGTGGGCTACCGCCAGGGCGAAAGAATCGCCGTCAAGATCAACATGACCCTCA
>JAGHAF010000106.1 GCA_021161675.1 Planctomycetota bacterium
ACGCTGCCCCCCAGCGCAAGGCCGAGCCCGAAGCCGGCTACCATCACCAGCACGCCGGCGGCGCGCATCAGCGCGCCCGAGCGAAACAATCCCCGAAGGTCAATCATAGTCCGCGCCTCCGGGGCTGACGCCGCCATCGCCCGCACTTTAGAAGCGAAGTCCGGCGCCGCGGCCATACCGTCGAGCGAGTCAAGGACATCGGCGAGGCGCTCCAATTCAGCCAGCTCTCGGGCGCACCGCGCGCATACCTCAAGATGTCGCTGAACCCCGCTCGCCCCCTCCGCGTCCAGTTCGCCGTCAAGGTAAGCGCTCAGCTTCTCTTGTATCAGGTTACAATCCATCCCTGGCCTCCACCTGGTTAAACGAGGCCGAAGCGTATTTCCTGCGGCCCTTTCTTGCTTCACGCGGGTTATTCTCCCAGCATTCCATTCAGATCATCGCGCAACCTGCGCCTGCCGCGGGCGAGCAGCGAGTCAACGGCCCCTACAGTGCAGCCAAGCGCCTGGGCGATCTGACGGTAGCTGAGGCCGTCGAAATGTTTCAGCACGATTGCCATCCGCTGGCGCGGCGCCAGTCGCGAGACGGCTTCCCGCACCCGCCCCCCCCGCTCCTTACTGATCAGACGCTCGCCCGGGTTCGGCCCCGGGTTAGCTCGCTCCTCGGCGAACCTGAGCCGCTCGGGCCGCCTCTTGCGGCGCGTGTCTATGCAGAGGCGCCAGATAACTGTGTAGAGATACGTGGTGAAGCCGGCGGAGGCCCTGTAGCGCCCGGCGGCATCCAGTATCTTCAGGAAGGAATCCTGGGCCACGTCCTCGGCCTGCGTTCGGTCCCCCAGAAAACGATACGCGACGTTGAGCGCACGCGCCTGGTGCCGCCTTACCAGTTGCTCAAAGGCGTCCATGTCGCCTTCGCCCGCCCGCGTCATCAATTCTTCGTCGCTGCTCATAGATCGCCCCTCCCCGGCGATCAGGCGGATATCCCTCCGTCCACGGGGGAATATATCAGAGCGCACCTCTTCCGGCAAGCGGGCTTGCATGTGATTCCGCAGGCCGCCTCAGCTATACTATGAAGGCGTCCGGGCAGCGGAAGGCCGATTCGCATCCTATCAGGCGACGGCAGGGAGCAGCAAATGAAAAGGCCATTATCGTCCTGGTGGTGGGTCGCGTTGGGGGCGCTGGCTCTGCTTGCCCTCGGGGGCGGCTGTTACGCGCTTCTGCGGGACGACCCGCCCCCCGAGGACGGGGACCTGCAGGTGCAGCGGATGGAAATACCCGTGGGCGAGAACGGCTGGCAGGGCTTCATAGAGGCGGCCGCGCTGCTCGTCGAGCCCGAAGGCGGCTTCGGCTCGGACGCGGCTGCGGCGATTGCCGGGGGAAAGGAGCCGGACGAAGGCTACGTGAAACTCCTTTTCGAGGATAACGGCAAAGCGCTTCGCGCGTGGGAAGCGGCCCTGCGGCGTCCATATTGCCAGGTCCCGGAGGCGGACACGCCTGAGGACATGTTGTTTCCTGCCTTGGAAGGCCTCCGAGAACTGGCCCTGTTCAGCCATGACCGGGCAATCTACCTTGCACAACGCGGCGAGACGGCTGCCGCCCTTGATGAAGCGCTGCGGTTGCTTGAGTTCGGCCATAAAGTGGAAGGCGCAAAAGGGGCCCTAATCCATTTTCTGGTGGGCGTGGCCATCGAAGGCATGGGTTTAGACGCGGTCCAGCACGTCCTGAAGCAGGAGGACATTGACACGGCCGCCCTGACAGCGTGCCTGGAGAAACTGAACAACGGCCGCGACTCTGATCAGGCGCTTAAGGACACATACAAAGTCGAGTACGCGGTGTCATTCGCAGCGATGGAGGCCGGAATCGACAAAGGGATACCTTCCTCCTCGACCCCCGCCCTGAGAGCGGCAGGCAAAATGGGCCTGAGAAGCTTTTTCTACAAGCCCAATCGCACCAGGCGAATCATGGCCAAAGCGGCCAGGATGGGGATTGACAACGTCAGCCGCCCGTATTCCGACGCGGATTACTCGGGATGGCCATCCATTATCGCTTCCCCGGGCTCGACAAATAAGCTGAAGCTCATCGCGTCAGGAAACAGCGCGGGCGCAATTCTAATCGCAATGCTCACCCCTGCCTATGACCGCATACAGGGAACAGAATGCCTTATCGAGTTCAGATTCTCCGCCGTGCTAGCGCTGACGGCTCT
This sequence comes from Planctomycetota bacterium, assembly GCA_021161675.1. Lineage (GTDB taxonomy): Bacteria > Planctomycetota > Brocadiia > SM23-32 > SM23-32 > JAGHAF01. The sequence goes on from JAGHAF010000106.1 coordinate 2,200, forward strand.
AAGATGCTACAGGGACGCGCACGGCCGCCTCCCGCAGCGGATCGAGGAGCTGGTCCCGCAATACCTCGACGAGGTCCCGAGAGATCCGTTCGACGGCAAGCCGCTGCGCTACTCAAAGGACAAGAAGATAGTGTATTCGGTGGGGACAGACCTGACGGATTCCGGCGGCTCCACCGGCGACTTTGGAAGCCGGCAAGCCGACCCGACCGTCCACATCGAGTTTTAGACCAGCATCCGTAACTTCCCAAGAGGGACACACAACCCGTGAGCGCGAAGCGCATCCTCATCAGCGTGGGAGACGATTCCGCCGACCTCCATGCAGCGAACTTTATGCGCCGGCTCTCCGAGCTGGCGCCCGGCGTCCGGTTCGTCGGGCTGGGGATGGAGCGGATGAAAGCGGCGGGCCTGGAGCCCCTGGACGACGTGGGTGACAGCGCCATGTGGCTGCACAACGCGCTTCGCCTGGGGCGTTTCGCCAGAAGGCTGCGGCTCTGCCGCCGGGAGCTGGAGGCCGGAGAGGTGGACCTGGTGGCGCCCGTGGACTTCGGCGGATTCAACATGTACCTCTGCCGCGAGGCCGCCCGGCGCGATATCCCAGTCTTCTACTACATCCCGCCCCAGGTTTGGGCGCACGGGCGCTATCGCATCAAGAAGCTGCGCCGCTGGACCTCGGTGGTCGGCCTTATCTACCCGTTCGAGGCGCCTCTCTACGAGCGTTACGGGGTCAGCGCCCAGTACGTGGGCCATCCCCTGTTCGATGAGCTGCGCCGCGACCCGCCCTCGCGGCGGGTGGTGGCAAAGCTGCGGGAACGCTTCGGCGACAGGCTGCTGGCGATTTTCCCGGGCAGCCGGCGCCAGGAGATCCGTGCCCACCTGCCCATGGTAGCCCGGTGCGTCCGAACCGTGCGCGAGCGGATACAAGGGGTGCAATGCGCCCTGATATGCCCGCCGCGCATTCGCGAGGAGGCGGCCGAGCTGTGCCGCGCGCACGGGGCCGACGTGACCGTGCTCGACGGGGTGCGCCCGGTGGAACTGGCGCGGGCCGCCCACGTGTGCCTCACCAAATCGGGCACCATCACGCTGGAGATCGCCAGCCAGAGCACGCCGATGATCATCTTCTACCGCACCAGTCCCCTGCTTTACTTCTTTGGCATGGGGCTTTCGCAGACCCCTTACGCCGGGCTGGTCAACGTGCTGGCCGGGGACGAAATCTGCCCGGAGAAGGTGATGCGCCGTGACGCGCCCGACTGGCTTGCGGAGCAGGTAGTCGAGATGTATCTGAGGCCCGCCAGGTGGGAGAAGTGTCACCGGGCGCTGGGAAAGATCATGGAGAGCGTCGCCCGGCCCGGCGCCAGCGAGCGCGCGGCCCGGATCGTGCTCAAGCTGCTCCAAGAGTGAAGCGCCGCCGGGCCGGGATCAGGCGATCTGGACCTCCCGGCCCTCGTCGGCGCTCCGGTAAAGGCCGTCCAGAATCTTCTGGACCACCAGGCCCGATTCGGCGGGACATTGCGTCTCATTCTCACCGCGGATGTAGCCGATCCACTCGGCCATCTTCCGGCTTATGCTGTCCCACTTGCCGACGTAGCCCGGCTGGACGTTGACCTGCGTGCCGGCCTCGTCTTTGAACAGCATCGGGGGCAGGGCGGTGATGCCGCCCTTGTCGCCCATTATCTGGATGCCGAACTTGTCCCCTTCGATGTGCGCTGCGAAGCTTGACTCCACGACCATCACCGCTCCCCCGTCGAATCGAACGAACCCGACGGCCAGGTCTTCGACGTTGTATGTCTCCCAGTCCCATGCCTCCCATGGGCCAACGGCGGTGGGGGGCTTGTTCCCCATGTAGGTGAACGTCTGCGCGCTGGCGCTGGTGGGCTTTGGCTCACCCATCAGGAAGTGCGCCGCCTCAATCAGGTGAACGCCTATGTCAATAAGCGGTCCGCCGCCCTGCAGCTCCTTGCGGCCGAACACTCCCCAATGTGGAATCCCGCGCCTGCGCAGCGCCTGCACGCGCGCGTAAAGCACGTTGCCCAGTTCTCCCGCGTCTACGAAGCGCTTCACAGTCTGCACCTGCGGGCCGAGCCGCCACTGGAAACCCATGACCAGGTCGCCGTCGCTCGCCTCGGCGGCATCCACCATGGCCTGGGCTTCCTCGGCGTTCATCGCCATCGGCTTCTCCACCATGACGTGCTTTCCGGCCTGAAGGGCGGCGATTGTGGGACCCTTGTGGGCGGAGTTCGGAGTGCAGACGGTGACCGCGTCCAGCCCGTCAAGCGCCAGCATCTCGTGATAATCCGTGAACGTGTGAGGCGCCTCGAACTTATCCGCGAACGCCCGGGCGGCGTCCTCCTTTATGTCACACGCGGCCACAAGTTCCACGTCGTCCAGCTTCAGAAGCGCTCTGGCCTGCGCTGCGGCAATACCGCCGGCGCCGACAAATCCCACCCTGATCCGTTCAGCCATCTGCCTCTCCTCAATATGTAATACATCATCAAACACGGGAGACGCCATCTTTGCAAAACGCTCCGTGGGAATCAAGCGTCAAGCCGAACCCAGCGCTATGCAACACAAAACGGCACAGCCCAAACAACTGTAAACTCGTTTGACTTGCTGCGCGGAATAGAATATCCTTAGTGTGATTGTGCGCGGCGTATTGGCCGCTGCGCTGTGTCATTCCCGTCGTCTCAGTGTTTTCCTACCCGCGCCGGGCTTGCTACCTATGAATCTGGATGATTTGCGCAACAAAATCGACCGGCTGGACGAACAGATCGTCCGGCTGATCAACGAACGCGCCAGGATAGCCCGCCAGATCGGCAAGCGGAAGGCCGAGGAGAATTCTTTCGCGTACGCCCCCGCCCGACAGCAGGAGATATTCCAAAACGTACTGGGCGTCAGCGAGGGGCCTCTGCCCCCCGAGACGCTGCGAGCCATCTACCGGGAAATAATGAGCGGCTGCCTTGCGCTGGAGAAACGTATCAAAGTCGCTTACCTGGGGCCCGAAGGCACCTTCACACACATGGCCGCCCGGGCTAACTTCGGAGAAGCGGTCACCTACGTTCCCGTCGCAACCATAGACGACGTTTTCGGGGAGGTCGAGCGAAAGCGCGCCGACTACGGCGTAGTCCCCGTCGAGAATTCAACCGGCGGCGGGATCCACCAGACCCTGACCAGATTCCTGGACAGCTCGCTGAAGGTCTGCGCCGAAATTGTGCAGGAAATCCACCACGCCCTGCTCGCGCGATGCCCCCTCGAAGAGGTCAGGAAGGTGTACAGCCGCGAACAGGTATTCAGCCAGACGCGCCGCTGGCTCCAGAGCCGCCTGCCTGGCTGCGAGCAGAAACAAGTGCTCAGCACCAGCGTGGCGGCCGAGCGCGCCGCAGGCGAACAGGGCGCCGCCGCCATCGGCAGCGCCAACCTGGCCGACGCGCACGGGCTCAACGTGCTTGCCGATCACATAGAGGACTATACGCACAACGTGACGCGTTTCTTCGTGCTGGGCGGCGAGATGGGCGCGCCGACCGGCAACGACAAGACGGCGCTGCTCTGCAGCGTGCGAGACAAACCCGGCGCGCTGCACGACCTGTTGGTCCCGTTCAGAGAGCACGATATCAACATGACTATGATCGAGTCTTTCCCCTCTCCCAGCGCCGCCTGGCAGTATTATTTCTTTATCGATTTTTTGGGACATCCGGACGACGAAGGCGCCGCGAAGGCGCTGGAAGAGATGAAAGCTCAGGCATCGTCGTTCAAGGTGCTGGGGGCTTTTCCCCGGCACAGCAGCTAAGTGTTCACTCTGGAAGGACGTAACCGAAGATGAGAACGCCTTTCGTTGCCGGAAATTGGAAGATGAACCTGGATGGCCAGGCCAGCCGGCGCCTGGCCGCGGGGCTAAAGAAGCAGCTTGCGGGCGTCGAACAGGTCCGCACGGCCGTGTGCCCTCCCTTCGTTTACCTGAGCTGCGTGGTCGAGGTGCTCGGCGACACCAACATCGGTGTCGGCGCCCAGAACATGTACGTCCAGGGGGAAGGGGCGTATACCGGCGAGGTCGCCGGCCCCATGCTGGTGGACGTCGGCTGCCGCTACGTGATTCTGGGCCACTCCGAACGCCGCCACATCATGGGCGAGAGCAACCAGTTCGTCAACCAAAAGGTCAAGAAAGCCCTCGAGTGTGGCCTGGAGCCCATCATCTGCGTGGGAGAGCTGCTCGAGGAGCGCAAGGCCGGGCATACGGAAAGAATCGTCTCCAACCAGCTGCGCGCCGCCCTGGAGGGCGTCACCGCCGAGCAAATGAACAAGATCACCCTGGCCTACGAACCTGTGTGGGCAATCGGCACGGGCGAGACCGCCACGCCCGAGCAGGCCGAGGAAGTTCATGGATATCTGCGCGGCCTCCTTGTCCAGCTCTATGACCGGCAGGTCGCCGACGAGACGATCATCCAATACGGCGGAAGCGTCAAAGCGGGCAACGCCGCCGACCTGATGAACATGCCGGACGTGGACGGCGCGCTGGTGGGCGGCGCCAGCCTTAGCGCGGATACTTTCGTGCCCATCGTCCGGGCCATACTCGACGGCCAAGAGAGCTGACATACCGAAAATGGATCCTGAAGAGCTACGCGGCAAACTGAAGAAAGGCGTTACCGTCGCCCTCTTTTTTGCGCTGGCGCTGGCGCTGTACGGGCTGCGCTGGAGGGGGCTGCTGGTGGCCTACCTGCTCCTGGTGGTCCTGGTTGCGATACTGGCCATATTGATCCAGAGCGGCCGCGGGGGCGGACTGGCCTCCTCGCTGGGCGGCCTGGGAGGAGACTCCCTGCTCGGAGTTCATTCCGCCAGTCCCATCGCGAAAGCCACCTACGTTATGTTGTCCCTCTTCCTCTTTATCATCATGCTGCTGGCCCGCATGGGCGTGCCGGCGCAGGAGGGCGGCATTCTGGAGACACATGGCCGGCCGGGTCGCTCCGCACCGACGGTGAAGGCGCCCTCTCCGGCAGGGCCCGCGCAAGAACCGTCACAGGCTACCCCGGGCGGCCAGCCGTCCGAGCGCCCGCCGGCCCCGGAGCAACCGGCCACGTCCAAAGGCGCCGAGGCGCCCGCCACGACATCATCCGAACAGACTCACAAGACTACCGAAGAGGAACAATAGGATGATCAGAAGCATGACCGGCTTCGGCCGTGCGGAGAGCGTCTCTGAGGACTGGGCGATCCGTGTGCAAGTTCGCAGCGTAAACCAGAAGAAGCTCCAGATATCCTTTCACGTTCCAGACGCCTTCCGGCTGAAGGAAGTAGAGCTGGAAAGACTCGTCAACAAGGAAATCCATCGCGGGCGCCTCTACTTCTCCCTGTCTTGTGAACCCCAGGTGGAAGGCGGGCTGCCATTCGTCAACAGAGAGGTCGTCCGCCAATACCTGGCCACGCTCAAGGAACTGGCCGGGGATGAAACGCTCCACGTGGACATGGCCAATGTGCTGCGGTTGCCAGGGGCCATCACCGAGATGTCCGCCGACAGGGAGCTGCAGGAAAGGCTATGGCCTCACGTGGTCGCCATAGCCGAGCAAGCTCTGGACAAGCTGCTGGAGATGCGCCGCGTCGAGGGCGATAATCTCACCCGCCAGTTCCTTGACCTGTGCGACACCATGGAAGAGCAGGTCGACCAGATAGAGTTGGCTCAACGCGACTTCGTGCCCGCCTACCGGGATCGGCTGCGCACTCGGATCAACCGGCTGCTCGCCGGCGCGGACATCGAGATAAACGAGGCGCCACTGGCGCGCGAGGTCGCCATCTATGCCGACCGCTGCGACGTAAGCGAGGAAATCGAACGGTTGCGCAGCCACTTGATGCAGTTCCGCCGGACGCTGGACGGGCCGGCAGAACCGGTGGGAGCGAAGATGGAGTTCATCGGTCAGGAGATGCTGCGGGAGGCCGGCGCCATCGCCTCCAAGGTCCCACCGGGGCAGCACGTCCGCCAGGTGCTCGAGCTGAAAACCACTATCGAAAGACTCAGGGAACAGGTCCGCAACGTGGAATGAGCGGTTCAGAGCCATCCACCGAAGGCGACTCTCGATGGCAATGCAGGACGCCGATCAAAAGCTGGCCAATCCCGCGCAGCTCTTTGTGATATCCGGTCCCAGCGGCGTGGGCAAGAACACGGTGGCCCACGCGCTTTGCCAACGGGGCCTCGCCACCCGCGCGGTCACCGCCACCACGCGCCACCCTCGAGAGGGCGAAAAGGACAAAGTTGATTATCACTTCCTGAGCGAGCGAACCTTCAGCGCATGGATTGAGGAAGGCAGGTTTCTCGAGCACACAGAATACGTGGGGCACCGCTATGGCGCCCCAATCAGCTCGGTCAACGAAGCCGTTCTCAGCGGGCTGCCCGTGATCCTGACCATCGACGTAAAGGGCGGCTTGCAGATAAAGGAGATGTCGGAAGACGTTACACTCATATTCCTGGCAGCGCCCTCCGAAGAAGAGCTGAAGCGCCGCCTCAGACAGAGAGCGCGCGGGGATGACAAGAGCGCCCAGCAGAGGCTCAACAGGGCACGGCAGGAGCGCCGATACGCAAAGCAGTACGACTTTCTCGTTGTCAACGATGACCTCGACCTGGCGCTGGAGGAGATAGCGGAAATCATGTCCCGCCGCTTCCCTTCAGGCCACAATCACTCTTAGCTCCAGAGGCGAATCGATGAGAAGAAGTATCGAAGGACGTGTGGAGAAACTAAGCGAACTCGTCGGCGGCAGGTTCCACCTGACCGCCCTCATGCAGAAACAAGCCCGCGAGTACGTCCGCGGCGGGCGCGCCTTTATGCCGAACGTGCGCAACATGGCCGATCTGTTCAATTACATTATGGATGAAGTGGAGGAGGGCAAGATCGAACTGCTCCTGCCCCAGGAAGCCGAACAACAGCCGGAAGAAGACGGGCAAGAAGAGCCCGAAGAAGAAGGGCAAGAAGAACCCGAAGAAGCGCAAGAAGAAGAATAATCACCCACACGTCCCAAGCAGATCGTGAATAAGCCAATGAACGAACAGACCGGCGCGAACATTATCCTTGGCGTTACCGGAAGCATCGCCGCCTACAAAGCGCCTTCCATCCTGCGAGGGCTTATGGAGCGCGGCCATCGAGTGCGGGTGGTCATGACCGTAGCCGCACAGCAATTCGTGCATCCCACCACTTTCAGAGCCCTGTGCGGGCATCCTGTGATTACCGCGCTGTTCCCCCCAAACAGCCAGGTGGAACTGCGGCACGTCGAACTGGCCGACTGGGTGGATGCGCTCGCCATCGCGCCCTGCACGGCCAACTTCATAGGCAAAGCCGCCAACGGCCTGGCGGACGACATCCTCAGCTGCGCCTGGATGGCCTGTGACTGCCCCAAACTTATCGCCCCCGCCATGAACGATCGCATGTGGGCCAGCCCCCCCGTGCAAACCAACTGCGAGACCCTTCGCTTGCAGACCGGCGTGCACTTCATCGGTCCCGTGGAAGGCGGACTCGCCAGCGGAAAGCAAGCGATCGGACGGCTGGCGCCCGTCAGTGAGATTGTCGACGCCATCCATTCTGTAGTCACCGGTTGATTGAGGCAGGCCGAACGAAATGTGTGGCACAACCCCGGACAAGCAGGTCAGATTGCTGGTGCGCCGCAAGGAAGGCTGCGAAGACCTGCCCCTGCCCAGATACATGAGCCCCGGCGCCAGCGGCATGGACCTCTACGCCGCCGTCGAACAGCCGCTAACCCTCCCCCCCGGACAGGTCAAACTCGTGCCCACCGGCATTCACATCGCACTGCCCGCCGGCTACGAAGCGCAGGTCAGGCCCCGCAGCGGCCTGGCGCTCAGGCAGCAGGTCACTATCCTGAACAGCCCCGGCACCGTGGACAGCGACTACCGGGCGGAAATCGGCGTCATCCTGGCCAACCTGGGGGATCAGCCCTTCGTCGTGACGCGCGGGATGCGCATCGCCCAGATGATCATCGCGCGCTCCTGCCGCGCCGAGGTGGTGGAGGTCGAGGAACTGGACGAGACGAAACGCAACCTCGGCGGCTTCGGCTCCACCGGCCTGTCCTGAGCCTGTCGAAAGATCCCCCCCGCCTTCATCCGCACTTGCCGGCGCCCCTTTCATATAATAAAGGAGATTGCATAGGTATGGCGCCAATAAAGGGGGAAACGATGAAAAAGAAACTCACCCTCAGCGTCGACGAGGAAGTCATCGCGCAGGCCAAAGAAATCGCCGCGCGCGATGGCACAAGCGTATCCGCGATGTTCGGCCGCATCGTGCGGGCCAGGTCCCATCGCACACGTAAGGATATCGAGATCGGGCCTCTCACGAGGCAGGCCACCGGCCTGGCAAAACTGCCGCCAGATATGACGGACCGAGAGATTCTCGAACAGGCCCTTGCCCACAAGTACGATCTGGAACAGTGAACGCATTCGTTGACACCAATGTTCTGCTGGACGTTTTGGGAAACCGTGACCCTTTCTACGCGGACTCCGCCGCCGTATGGAGCCTGGCCGAACAGGGCAAGATCACAGGTTTGATTGCCGCTGTGAGTTTCACCAACATCTTCTACATGATACGCCGGTGGAGCGGCCTCGGGGCTGCCAGTAAAGCAATGATTTTGCTTCGAGACTCCTTCACAACTGTCACCTGTGACGCACTGGTTGTCAACCAGGCCATCGATGCTGACATCCCCGACTTCGAGGACGCGGTTCAGTGCTTCGGCGCCCTCCACGCGGGGGCCGACTGCATCCTGACCCGTGACGTGGGCGGCTTCCCCCCCGCGCCCGCTGGTGTCGGTGCTCTCCCCCGCGGAGTTCCTGGCCGGCTTTGAGCGGGGGAGGGTTCACCGGCGGCCCCACGTTGGTTGCCATCGGCGCCACAGCCTCCGACGTTATAGTCACTTCGATCCTTATCCATGAAATGTCAAACTCCCTCTGCGTCGAGGCGCCGATATGGTTGGGCGATGGCGGATGGTCCATGATCGTGCAGATACGCATCAAGAGGAGCATGGGGGGCAAGTACGCGAAGGAAGCTGCACGGTGCGAGAAAGATATCACAAAGGCGTACCGGGATTACGAAAGCAAAAACGGCCCCTACGACCTGGTCAAGGGCAATAACTGGTCCGTCGGGGAAGGAAAGCTCCTGAAAATCATTCGCGACCTGGAGGCGCGCTACGGATCGGGCATTATGCAACGTTATTTCGCCGCTGCGAAGTCATCACTCGGGGACGAAATGAGGCGCCGGGACATGCCGCTGGACCGTCGGGTGTTCGTATACTTCAACCACGCTGCTGGCGAGGACCTGACCGATTACTTCCGCTCCCTGGGCATCAGCGTCCAATAAGCCGCCCCGCGCACTCTGGTGTCCTGTTGCCCTGGTTTTTTTTGTCGCTATAATCGGCTCTCGCAAAGCGGTTCAGAAAACAGATTCACAGATAGAGGAGGTATGCGCGATGGCTATTCAAAATATAGAGGCGCAGGCGACGCGGCGCAATCCGGAGGAGCTTCTGGAGCATCTGAACTCCTTCGAACTTGACCTGAAGTTCTCGGCCGGCGTGTGGTTCTTCTTCCCCGGAGGGGGAAGATTCCACGACGTTTACCAGGACAGGCCCGACAGCCCCGACCAGTGGCTCGAACGTGTCTTCGAGATAGCCGAGTCCCTCAAGCCGCATGGCCTGCGCGGACTGGAGGCGCACTATCCCAATGAGGTCAACGAGGAGAATATAGATCGCTACGTCGAGTTCGGCCGGCAGACGGGCATCCGGCTGGTCACCATCGTGCCGAACCTGTTCTTCGAGCGGCGCTGGGAGTTCGGCGCGCTCAGCAGCCCTATCCCGGACGTGCGCCGCGCCGCCATCGAACGCACCAGGATCGCCCTGGAGCTCAACAAACAGATAGACACCGATTTCGCCATCGTCTGGCCCGGCATAGACGGCTACGAGAACTCTTTCGGCACGGACTTTATCGCCGCCCGCGACCGCTTCTGCCAGGGGCTGGCGGAGGCGATGGACGCCGTCCCGGGCGTCCGCGTGGCCGAGGAGCCCAAGCCCTACGAACCCCGGGCGCACATCCTGTACGGCACAACGCCCGAGGGCATCCTCATGGCCCAGAAGACGGAATCCCTGCTCCGCTCCCCTGAGAACCGCAGCATCCTCGAAGGCGGCGATGCCCTGGTGGGCCTGAACCCCGAGGTCGGCCACGTGCTCATGGGCTACGAAGACCTGCCCTACGCGCTCAGCCTCGTGATGGAATACGGCCGGCTGTTCCACACCCATTGGAACGCGCAGCCCCTCGGCAACTACGACCAGGACCAGAACGTGGGGGCCATCTCCCCCGACCAGGCCGAAGCCGGGCTCTATGCCTTGAAGATGCAGGGCTACAGTGGCTATTTCGGCATTGACATCAACCCCGAGCGCATGCCCGTGGATCGCGCGATCATAAACTGCATTGACGCGCTGAAAGCCATGAACGAGCGCATAAACCGGCTGGACCACGAGAAGGTCCTCGCCTGCACCACACGGCCCCAGAAGAACCGCGGCCTCCTGGAGGCGCTGATCACACGCGCCCGCGCGCCCGAAGGCGCGCCGCTCTCCGAGATGCCGCCCGTGGAGTGACGCGGGCCCTTTGCGCGCCGGCCAACGCAAAGCATGAAGATAGCGCAGATAGAGCGCATACTGGTGTTTGGAGCGCATCCCGACGACGAGATAATCGGCGCAGGGGGCTTCGTCCACCGCCTTTCCCGCGAGGGCGGCGAGGCGCACGTGGTGACCTTCACCTGCGGGGAGACGGCCGCCGACTCCGTGGCCGGCATGGCACAGATGGCCCGCCGCCGCGAAAAAGAGATGACGAGCGCCGACCGGGCGCTGGGCGTCACGTCGCGCCGTGTGCTGTCCATCCCCAGCCAGCAGGTCTACGATGCCGTATATGGCGACAGCGAACTCCACCACGAGTTGATCCGCATCATCCGGGAGGCGCAGCCGGACGCGGTGCTGGCGCACGCCCCGGATAATCACCGGGACCACTGCGCGGTGGCCCGGATCGCGCCGCAGTCGGTCTTCCAGGCCGCAGAGCGCATACTCGGGGCGCTGGGAGAGCCGTGGCAGACGCGGCTGCTGCTGCGATACGGCGTCCAGCAGGAGGTGGAAGAGCCCAATCTCGTGGTGCGGATCGGGCGCGAGGACCTGGAGGCGAAGCTGAAGGCCCTGCGCACGCAGCTTTCGCAGCGGCGGGAGGGCTACCTGGAACGTTTCGAGCAGATGATCCGCGCCCGGGCCGAGCTGTGGGGCGCCCGGCGCTTCGGCGCGGGCGAATACGCCGAGGCGTTCCACCTCGACGCGTCGCGCCCCTTGCTGCTGCCTTGAACCGCGCCCGCTCGCCACTGGAAGGAGAGGCCCACCGTGAGCGAGGAAATCGTCCCGCTCGAACCGCGGTCCGCGCCGCTCGGAGAACGCCTCCCGTGCGTGGCGTTTCGACGGGATAACCTGAAGGTGTTCGTCTACACGGACCGCGATGCGATGGGGCAGGCGGCCGCGGCGGCGCTGGTGGCGAAGAAACAGCGCATCATCGAGGAGAAGGGCTCCATCACCTGCGTCTACGCCGCCGCGCCTTCCCAGGACGACGCGCTCCGGCGCCTGGTGGCGGATGAAAGCGCCCCGTGGGACAGCGAAACCTGCGTGCTGCACATGGACGAGTACGTCGGACTATCCCCGAGCGACCCGCGTAGTTTCCGTCACTACCTCAACACTCACCTCTTCGGGCCGCTCGTTGCCCGGGGCCGGGGGCTGGATCCGGGCGTCGTGCGCCTGATCCGGGGCGACGCGTCCGATACTGAGGCGGAGGCGGCGCGATACGCAGAACTGGTCAGAAGCAACCCGCCGGACGTGGTGCAGGGGGGCATCGGCGAGGGAAACGCCCACGTCGCGTTCAACGATCCGCCGGCGGCGCGCTTCGACGATCCGAAGCTGGTCAAGATCGTAGAGCTGGCCCCGGAGGCCAAACAGCAGCAGCTCAACGAGGGCCATTACGCGGAAGTGTCGGCAATACCGCCCGCTCTCACGCTGACCGTTCCGGCGCTGACGCGATTCAGGGCAGCGGACGGGCGCGAGCACGTGGTCGGCTATTGGTCCTGCGTGGCGCCGGGGGAGCGTAAAGCGACGGCGGTCGAGAAGATGGTGCTGGGCGAGGTGAGCGAGAAAGTCCCGGCCAGTATTTTGCGAACGCTTCCGGACGCTGCGCTTTTCCTGGATCGCGCGTCGGCGCAGCGGCTTCTTACACGAATCGAAGGGATAGACTGGAGCCCTGTGCTGTAACCCCCATGGACACAAAAAGGCGACCGGAGAGCCGCTTGGTCTCCGGCCGCCGCGTGGTGCTTGGGTGGACCGAGCGAGTTACCTGATCTCGATAGACCTGACCGTGGCGCTTGCAGTCTTCGGGATTTCGAGCGTCAGAACGCCGTCCTTATAAGAAGCGTCGGTTTTCTCGGCATCGACGTAACTGGGCAGGCGCATCCTGCGCTCGAAGCGACCGTAACGCCGCTCCACCCTGTGGAAGTTAGTTTCGTCACTGACGTTTTCTTCCTTCTTCTCGCCTCTGAGCGTGAGAACACCATTATCCAGGGAGACCTCCAGGTCGTCCTTGGCCATACCGGGCACTTCCGCCGTCACCGTGACTTTCTCCTTGTCCTCGGAGACATTGATGGCCGGCAGAAAACCATCTTCGCTCCACAACTTCGGAAGCAAGCTGCGCCCGGCGACTTCACCAAAGAAATCCTCGAACAGATTCCAGAACGGCGATCCTAAATCCCTCCTCAGTGAATTCGGCCTTCTTCTGACGATCTCAGCCATGGTTTACACCTCCTCTGGCGCACGAGTTAAGAATTCGCTTGCCAACTCCTCACTCATTCATCTATATGAAGCAAGCAACGTGCCAAAGTAACGCCCATGACGTAACTCCTTGTTATACCAGCAGGTACGCAAACTCCTGCTTTCAAAGAGGCGCCTGGGAACTGTCAAGAACCACCCAATTGGCAAAACCTGCCCGCGCCCTGCCAAAATGACACCCGCGGGCGATAAATCTCCCTGCCGCGCATCTTCACCGCTGACGACGCCCGAAGTATCCGGGATATTGGCTTTGCTCACGCTCCCTGCATTCAGATATGATACGCGTTGCCGTGACGTTAGGGTCGCCGAACCTGCGACCACCAATTCTGTAAGCTCTTTCATACTCCTTGCCGGAAACAGACATGACTCACCAGACACATCGCGTAACGTTCGAGCCGGACGGCTGCAACGTGTTCGTTCTGGACGGCGCCACGCTGGTTGAAGCGGCGGGCCGCGCGGGCATAATCCTGAATCAGCCCTGCGGGGGCGAAGGCGCCTGCGGGAAGTGCCGCGTGGAGGTGTTGGAACACGCCCCGGAGCCGACACCTTCCGACCGTAAGCATTTCAGCGAACAGGAGCTGGAGCGAGGCTGGCGCCTGGCCTGCCAGCTCCACGTCACCGGCGACATGGTGGTCTCCATCCCCCAGCAGACGCGCTTCTTCGAGCAAACGGTGCTCACCGAGGGGAAAGGAGCATTCTACCCGTTCGAGCCCAACGTGCGGAAGATATTCATGGAGCTGCCCTCCCCTTCCGTGGACGACCAGCGCAGCCACCTGGACCGCATCAGGGACGCCGCCGGGCAGGGACCTCTTACGGCGAACCTGGCGCTGATACGCTCCCTGCCCGGCGTCTTTACCGATGGCGCGGGCGCAGTCACAGCGGTGTTCGAGGGGGGCAAAATCCAGGAGGTCCAGCCGCACGACACAACCGGGACGCTCTGGGGCGTGGCCTTTGACATCGGCACGACCACGATTGTGGGCGCCCTCATGGACTTACGCACCAGCTCAGGCGCCACCACGGCCGCCGTGGCCGCCCGGACAAACCCACAGGTTCACTTCGGCGACGACGTGGTCAGCCGTATCAGCTTCATCGAGAAGGACCCGCAAGGCCTCGAGAAACTCCGCGAGCGTCTGCTGGTCTGCCTGAACGAGATCATCGCCGAGCTCTGCGAGCAGGCCGGCGCCGAACCCGAATCCATCCACGAAGTCACAGCCGTCGGCAACACAACGATGACCCACATCTTCCTCGGCGTCAGCCCCAGCTCCATCGCGCACGCCCCTTACGTGGCCGTGCTGCGAGAGGGCGTGGACGTTAGCGCTCGTCAGGTCGGCCTGCGCGTGAACCACAACGCCAACCTCTACGCGCTGCCCAACATCGCCTGCTTCGTCGGAAGCGACACGACAGCGCTCATGCTGGCTTCCGGCATGGGACAGCGCCAGGACATCTGCATGGGCATTGACATCGGCACCAACGGAGAGATCGCGCTGGGCAATCAGGATCGCCTGCTGGCGTGTTCATGCGCGGCGGGACCGGCCTTCGAGGGCGCTCGCATTCGCTACGGCATGCGCGCCGCCAGCGGCGCCATCGCAGAGGTCGTCATCAACGACGAGATCGAGGTCTCGACCATCGGCGGCGGCCCCCCCACCGGCGTCTGCGGCAGCGGGCTGATTGACGCCGTCGCCGAACTGCTCAGGGTCGGGATCATCCACGAGACGGGGCGCATCCTTGGCCCTGACGAGGCGCCCAGGGACCTCGCAGAACCACTGCTCAACGCCCTCACCACATTCGATGGGCAGCCGGCGGTCGTGCTCGCGGCGGCCCATCGCAGCAAGACGGAACAACCCATCCTGCTGACCCAGCGGGACATCCGGGAGGTCCAGCTCGCGAAGGCCGCCATACAGGGCGGCATAGGGGTGCTGCTCGACGAGTTCGGGATCGCCCCCGACGGGCTCACTCAGGTGCTGCTGGCGGGCGGATTCGGCAATTTCATCCACCGCTCCCGGGCGAAGCGAATCGGCCTGCTGCCCCCTATCAGCAACGATCGCATCGAGTTCATCGGCAACGCCGCCTGCGCCGGCGCCAAGATCGCCCTGGCGTCCCGAAGCTCCCGCCAGGAGGCCGAGCGCCTGAGCCGCGTCACAGAGTACGTCGAACTGGCGGGCAGGCCCGACTTCCAGGAGCGCTACACGGAGGCGCTGCTATTCACAAACGCGGAAGGATGAGGGCAAAGCGGAAATGCTCAATGTCCAATGTCGAAGTATGCTGCATCGCTTTCCCCTCTTCTGCCTTGGTCCTTGATCGTTGATCTTCGACCAATGATCTTCAGACCCGCATAACGTCTTCCTTTTTCTTCTCCAGGATATCCGCCACTTCGCCTTCATATTTGTCGGTCAGGTCCTGCACATCCTCCTTGGCGCGGCGGCAGGCATCCTCGCTGACGTTGGATTCTTTCTCATCCCTATCAATACTGCGGTTGCCGTCCCGGCGGACGTTGCGGATGGCCACGCGGGCCTCTTCACCCAGACGCCTGACGCGGGCGACCAGTTGCTCGCGTCGCTCCTGGCTCAGCGGGGGCACGGCGAGGCGGATCACCCTGCCGTCGTTCTGCGGATTAATGCCCACGTCGCTGGCCTGTATGGCCTTCTCGATGTCTCCCAGCGAAGCGGGATCGTAGGGCTTGATAACGATGAGTTGCGGATCGGGCACGGCAATCTGGCAGAGCTGGTTCAGCGGCGTCTGTGAGCCGTAGTAATCAACCCGTATCTTCTCCACCAATCCCGCGCTGGCGGTCCCGGTTCGGACACCGCGCAAGTTGTCCCGCAACACCTCGACCGCCTTCTCCATGCGCAGTTCCGTGTCCAGAAGGATTTCATCAAGCGCCATCTTATTGGCTCCCTATAAGTGTCCCAATGTTCTCGCCCGCGATCGCCCTGCCGATGTTGCCGCGGACCGAATAGTCGAAGACGCGAATGGGAATAGAATGCTCCATGCACAGTGAAATCGCCGCCAGGTCCATCACCGCCAGCCGGCGCTCAAGCACATCCTGGTAGGAAAGGCGCTCGAACCGCTCCGCCCCGGGGTCCTTCTCCGGGTCGGCCGAGTAGACGCCGTCCACCCTTGTGGCCTTCAGCAGCAAGCCGGCGCCCAGCTCCACGGCGCGCAGCGCGGCAGCGGTGTCGGTGGTGAATAGTGGATTGCCCGTGCCGCCCGCCAGGAGCACTACCTTGCCCCCTTCCATGTCCTGGATGCAGCGGGCGCGGGAAAACTTCTCGGCCAGGGCGCCAACCTCGATAGCGCAATAGTGGCTCGCGGGCACGCCGCGGCGGAGAAACTGCGCCCTCAACACCAACACGTTAACGGCTGTGGCGAACATACCGGCATAATCCGCCAGCAAGCGCCCCTCTCCCTCTCTGACAAGCGCCGCCCCGCGGATCATGTTCCCTCCGCCGAGCACAACCGCCAACTGGGACCCGCGCTGAAGCGCGGCGGCCAGCTCCTCGGCTATGAAGGACAGCGCCTCCTGCTGAAAGGGCTTGTCGCCCCGGCCGGAGAATACACCCCCGCTCAGCTTCAATAAGACGCGCCGCTCTGCAGGCTCTCGTCCCATAGTCGGGCGACCTTCCCTTCGACAGGCTCGGGCCGGCGACTACCGACCCAGCTCAAGCCGCACGAATCGCTGCACCTTTATGTTCTCGCCGAGTATGGCGATCGCTTCGTCCACAATGTCCTGGACTTTTCTGTCCTCATCCCGGATATAGGGCTGCTGCAGCAGGCAGACCTCTTCGTAGAACTTCTCCAGCTTGCCCTCTATGATCTTGTCCCGGATTTGTTGCGGCTTGTCGGCAAACTGTCCGAGATAGATATTGCGTTCCTGCTCGATGGTGTCGGCGGGCAGGTCTTTGGGCGTCACCGCTTCGGGGCCGGTGGCCGCGACCTGCATGGCGAGTTCCTTGCCCAGTTTCACAAATTCTTCACTGCGAGCGACAAAGTCGGTCTCACAGGCGAGCTCCACCAGGACGCCGATGCGGCCGTTGCCATGGATGTATGAGAAGACTGCGCCCTCGCTGGTTTCTCTGCCGCTCTTGCCGCGCGCCGTGGCCAGGCCCTTCTCGCGCAAAAGGCTGCGGGCCTTCTCCACGTCGCCTTCGGCTTGAACCAGCGCGCGTTTGCAGTCCATCAGGCCCGCTCCCGTTTTCTCGCGCAGAGCCTTAACCTGTTGGGCCGATATGTCCATCAATCGCTCTCCTAATTATGTGCTGATCAAAGTAACTTGACGATTACAATGAAATCAGTCGGATTCCGTTTCTTCTGCCGGCTGTGTGACGAGTTCGATCTCTTCGGGCTCTTCTTCCGACTGCTCCGCCGGCTCCTCGGCAGGTTCGTCTTCCTTCTTCTCCCCCGCCGCGGGTTCGGCTTGCGGCGTTTCGGGTTGCTCGACGGCGGGTTCTTCGGCCTCGGGCTGCGGGGTCTCGGATTGCTCGGAGGCGGGTTCTTCGGCCTCAGGCTGCTGGCGAACGGGGCCGTGTCCAGACGACCCTTCCATACCCTCAAGCACGGCGTCCGCCATGGTCCGCAGGAATACCTCTATGGCCGCGATGGAATCGTCGTTGCCGGGCACCACCACGTCAAGCTCGTCCGGGTTCCCATCGGTGTCCACGAGCCCGATGATGGGGATTCTGAGCTTCATGGCCTCCCGCACGGCTATGCGTTCCCGCTTGGGATCAACGACGATCAACAGCCCGGGCAGGCGGTCCATCTCGCGCACGCCGCCCAGGTTGCGGATTATTTTGCGCTTCTCGCGCCGGAGCGAGGAGATCATCTTCTTGCTGTACATCCCCATGTCCCCGGTTCTTTCCAGTTCTTCCAGCTCGTCCAGGCGTTCCAGGCGGCTGCGGATGGTCACGTAGTTGGTGAGCAATCCCCCCGGCCATCGTTCCGCCACGTACGACATGCCGCAGCGTTGCGACTCGCGCACGATCAGGTGGTACGCCTGCTTCTTGGTGCCCACGAAGAGGACGTACGCGCCTTGAGAAGCCACCGCCTTCGCCAGGCGCCGCCCCACAATGAGCCCCTTCAACGTCTCTCGCAGATCAATGATGTGAATCTGGTTGCGCCGCTTGAAGATGAACGGCTTCATCTTGGGATTCCACCGGCTGCTCCGATGGCCGAAGTGAAACCCCGCCTTGATAAGGTCTCGGATGCTTTGCTGTTCCAAGCTTTTCTCCTTGAATGGCATATGCTGTTTTGAGAAGAATGAGCCCGCCTCCCGCGACCGCAGGATCGGGGCACAGCGCCAGCATATTCTTTCACGCATGGCGCCCCGCAGGACAAAGCGAGCTGCGATCCGCAAGGAAATGAACATCCTGCCGCAAAGAACAACCCAAATATACGTTACACCTCTTCTCATGTCAAGGATACGCAACCACGGGCATGTTTGCGACCCGGCAATCTCGGTGGGTATAATCGGCTCTGCTGCGAGCCTCGAAAAAGCGCCTTGCGGGAGAGGAGAGCGTGAACATGAATGTGCTGGTAACTGGTGGGGCGGGCTACGTGGGCAGTCACGTCCTGCCCGAACTGCGCCGCGCGGGCCACAATCCGGTGGTCTTCGACAACCTGTCCGAAGGACACCGCCGGGCCGTGGCCGACACGCCCTTCATCAAGGGCGACCTGGCAAGCGATGAGCAGATCGCCGACGCCCTGGCACGCAGCCGCGCCGATGCGGTGATGCACTTCGCCGCCCGCGCTTACGTGGGCGAATCTGTCGAGAAGCCGCAAGAATACTATTTCAACAACGTCGCGGGCGCCCTTCGGCTGCTGCGGGCCATGCTCAGCCGGGGCGTGAAGCGGCTGGTCTTCTCCAGTTCCTGCTGCATATACGGCGTCCCGCAGACTGTGCCCATCACCGAGGATTTCCGAATCCAGCCGATCAATCCGTACGGTCGCACGAAGGCCATCGTGGAAGATATCCTTTCCGACTACGCGCGCGCCTATGGCCTGCGCTATGCTTCCCTGAGGTATTTCAACGCTTCCGGCGCCGCCGCCGACGGCAGCATCGGCGAGGACCACGACCCCGAGACCCACCTTATCCCAATTGCGATTCAGGCCGCGCTCGGCCGGCGCGACGGCGTCTCCGTCTACGGCTCCGACTACCCCACCCCGGACGGCACGTGCATCCGGGACTACGTGCACGTGCTGGACCTGGCCACGGCGCACGTAATGGCCCTCGAGGCGCTGGAGGACAGCCCGGTCCAGATATTCAACCTCAGCACGGGGCAGGGGCATTCCGTTCGGGAGGTCATTCAGACGGTGAAGCAGGTGGCCGGCCGTGATTTCAAGGTCGAAGAGGCGCCACGGCGCCACGGGGACGCTCCGGCCCTGGTGGGGTCCTCGGAGAGAATACGCGCCGAACTCGGATGGCAACCCCGCTCCAGCTCGCTGGACGAGATAATCACCAGCGCCTGGCGCTGGCACAGCGCGCATCCCGACGGCTTCCAAGAAGAAAAGGGGTAGCGCCAGGGATGGCGCAGGAACATTCTCCACTTATGCAGGACTATTGGATATATGGACAAGGCCAGCGAGAGGCCGCAGGCAAAGCGGCGCATTGCCTGTTACGAGGAAATTGACTCCCGGGCGAAGCGCTGCCCCCCTTGCCGCACCCCGCAGACGCGAGTGTCAAGTCAGGCCGCGCCCTGACACGTGGACCGCAGGCCGACAGAAACATGGCGATGCGCACGACACTTAGCCCGGATATTTCACGAGCCTTTTCCGGATTCGTCTGCAACTCTTTACAGGGAAAGGAGTTCCGCCTCGAAAGGCCCCCAATGAGAAATGACACACTGTTGACGCCCAGCGAGGCGATTCTGCTCTCAGGCAAGCCCGCACAAGCGAGCTTGCGCAGGCGTGCCCATAGGCGCGTCGAGGATAGGCGAGTGGGGAGGGCGCACCATGAGGGCAAAAGCGCCCGCTGGAGGGGAAAGGCTGGTGAAATATCCGGGCCAGGCTTAGCACCAGGGGCCCATTCCCATTCCAGGCGCGCCCTGACCGTTACGGGTCCGCCAACGCGCGAATCGCTTTCACCACGGCGTCGGAAAGGACTTCGTAGCCGAATTCGCTCATGTGGCACCCGTCGTCAGAAAGACACCTGGCGAAATCGTTGCGGACGATGACCTCGTGCAGGTCGTTCACGGTCACCCCCCTGCGGTGCGCGATCTCGAGGGCGGCGGCATTATATTTCTCGATTTCGGCCTCCGCACGAACTTTCCACTCTGCCTTCGGCTTGCTCTGGTCGGGCGTATAAAGGGGCGTCGTGGAGGCCCAGATCATTCTCGTGTTCCCGAGTTGCTGAACACCAGTGATAAACCGCTCCAGGCAGAGCCGGTACTGAGCAAGAAGAATGCGATGCTGTCCATCGGGCTGGATCCAGGCATCGTGAATGCCGAAGTTGACGTGCACTATGTCCGGGTTCTGATCGGCCACCCATGGCTGAAAATGATCAAGGGACCAAAAACTGTGGCCGCAGTTTTCGGTCGGACCCCAGACATCGTGCTCTTCACACTTTTTCACCACAAGGGGCTCATACCCCATCCGAATGGAATCGCCTATCAGGACAACCTTCATTCCAGTTCGCCTCCTTCGAGCATGTAGTTTCGCTTCTCAAGACACGATACTCCAATAGCCCGGCGGCCCGCTGCGAAGCTACCGGCGTGAAGCCCTGCGATGGCCCCCTTCGCCATAACCTGTCCTAAAACGTCGTGAAGAACTCTTCCCGGAGCGCGGCGGGCTCTGTCCCCAGGGGCTCGAAAGTAAGGCCCGGGATGTATTTGCACGCTTCCATCAGCGCCGGCGCGTAACGCCCGTAGATTCCGCCGGTGTGGTGGATGTAGGGGCCTTCCATGAGCTGCCTTTCCCATCGCGGCCAGTCGTTGACCTTCATCCAGACGTAGGTGTTCTGCGTGGGAGGGCCGCCCACGGTGACGCCGCTTCCAGCGGCGAGGCGGTACTCGCCCCCGTCGCCGTCAAAGCGGGCGACGGTTATATCGCCCTCGCGCAACAGCCAGTGGCAGGAGCCGGACGGAATGTCGTGCAGTATCCAGTGCGTGCCTATCCTGGCGGGCTCGCCCTCCCGGCGCAGGGCCAGCGGGAAGTCGCAGTGCCACAGCAGCACGGCGTTGTCGTCCTCGGGGTGGCGAACCGTGAAGTCGGCAAGGATGGTCGGTTCGGCGTCCAGGGACGCCCTTCTCAGCATGACGCAGCTTATCGCGCCGTGCACGTCGCACTCGCACGCGGCCGGGATGCCCGCCTCGCTGACCTGCGACAGGGCGAAATCAGCCAGCGCGCCCAGCTCGTCGGGCAGGGACATAAAGGTCTTCACGGCAAGGGCGGAGAGCTCGTGCTCGTCGGCCAGGGCCAGCATTTCGTCGCGCAGCCCCAGGATGTTGAGCATCGGCGCGGGATCGTCAAACCCCTCGATGGCCACTGTCTTGCGGAGCTGCTCAAGCTCGTCGCGATAGCGCGCCCTTTCATTCTGAGCGCGGGATTTGGCGGCGCCAATGACCTCGGCTATGTCCAGCGGTTCGATTTCGATGCCGAAGCGCTGCAAAAGTTCGCTCTCATTGCAGATGGTTGTCCAGAAAAAGTCAATGCGCTGGCCGATCTGGCCGATCCGCATCTTGTGGAAGCCCTTGACCACGGACATGACGCGCACGAAGTTCTTCAGGCCCGCCTCGAACTTGGTGTCCTCGACCTCGCAGTTCTCGATGTAGGTGAAGGGCACGTCCAGCTTGTGGAGCACCTTGCTGGAGGCCAGCAGCCCGCAGAGCGTGTCCCTGAGGCGCGTGCCGTCCGCCAGGGGGGGACCGTCCCGCGGCCCCCACAGGAGCACGGGCACGCCGAGGTCCCGTCCGATGAGCCCCACCGCGTCTTCGGTCCCGAAGTTGCAGTGCGGCATGAAGACGCCGTCAATGTTCTGTGCCTTCAGATGCTCGACGACGCGACCCACCTGGTCAGCGCTTCGGACTATGCCGTCCTCGACGGCGCCGTCAATATCCGCGTAATCAATCTGCCACTCGCGCAGCTTCCCCTCGAGGATAGCCTTGTAGCGCATCGCGTCTTCGTGGCTGAACACGAGCTTCCCGATGGGGCAGAACCCCAGCTTGACCGTGCCTCTCGCCATAGCTCTCTAACTCCTCACATTGCGCGACTCGAGATATTCATCGTAGACGCGCCCGTAGATTTTGGCATCGCCGGGCCGGGGATCGAAACGGCGCCCCGTAGACCTCCGGGCGCGGGCTGCGGCGAGCATGTCATCGAATATGCCGACACCGTGGGCGGCCATTATCGCCGTGCCCCACAGCCCGCCCTGCGCCAGCTCCAACCTCTCGATCGACCGCCCGGTGAAGTCGGCGAGCATCTGCATCCAACCGTCATTGGCGCAGGCCCCGCCCACGGCGCGCACAGGCCGGCTGACCCGCATAAGATCGAACTGCTCGCGCACGGCGCAGGCGATCCCTTCTAACACGGCCCGCAGCAGATGCCGCCGCGACGTCCCCGGGCGAAGCCCCAGAAGCGCGCCGCCATCGTCCCAGTGAGGGCTGAGCCTCAGCCCCCCGCTGCCGGGCTCGGCGGAGAGCGCCTCGTCGTAAAACTGCTCCCACCCCAGCCCGAACAGGTCACGCGCCCACTCCAGCGCCGCGCCCGCCATGTTGCAGACGTCCATCTGCCAGTGAAGCCCGCACGGATAAGGCCCCCGAAGCGGCCTCGACTCGGCGGCAGGCGCCGAAGACCGAATCACCTGATAGGTCACAAGCGCCGTGCCCATGCCCAACATGGTGTCCCCGGGGAGAGTCAGGCCGCAGCCGAGGGCCGCCGCCGTCTGGTCGTTCGCGCCGGCGACCACCGGCACGACTGGAATGCCAAGTTCCCGCGCCATTTCCGGCAGCAGCGCGCCCACCGGCTCGCCCATCCCGCAAATCGTGGGGAGCGCGCGCTCAGGGACGCGCGCGGCCGCCACCGCCCGGGGCCACCAGCGCCCGAGCTTCATCGAGTAGAGCCCGCTCATCGAAGCGAGGTTTCGGCTGACCCCCGCCCGGCCCGTCAGGCGAAACATGAGCCACCCGTCGGGAAAGACCACGTGCTCCACCCCGTCCCACGCGCCGGGGCCCCCCGAGAGGCGACGCAGCTTGCAGGACGCCAGCATGGGATCAATGTGCCAGCCGGCGTGGCCATAGTAGTCCTCCTCGTCCTCCAGGTCGCGGGCCATGCCCTCGGCGTCGCCGCGCAGGTCAAGCCAGCTCACGGCGGGCGCCACCGCCCCGCCCTCCCCGTCCAGCAGCGCATAGGTCTGGGCCTGGCTGGATACGCCGATGGCGCGCACGGCCGATGCCTCTACGGCCGCCAGGCATTCGCCGAATCCGTCCGCGAACGCCTCCCACCAGCGCCCGGCCCGCAGCGTGATCGTCCCATCAGCGGCATAGTCCGGCGGGCAGGGACGGGCGGCCGAGACCACACAACGGCCCTCGGCGTCGAAGAGCCCCACCTTCAGACGCGTGGTGCCGATGTCCACAGCGGCAAGTAGGTCTTTCATAGAAACTCTGAGAACAGACAGGAATCGGGAGTCAGGGCTCAGGAGTCAGGAACGGCAAGCCTCTGTATGGAGGCCTTTCCTTTCACCTTCATCCACCATAATTCATCCTTCGCCGACCACGGCGCCTTCATACTTGCTTCAGCCCATGGTAGTAGCGGATGAATCCCGCCGTCTCGTCCACCATCTTATCGAAGAGCAGCTTGCCGAGTGCGGCCGTGGCGCAGGTCGGGTCGCCGTAGGCGCCGGAGGCGCTTTCCTGTCGCGTCCAGGTGGAAACAAATGCCTCGCTGGAGGAATACGGCGACACGTCTCTGATCTTATCGCCGGGGCCGGCAGCGTCCATGTCAACCAGTTCGGGCGATAGGTAAAGCATCACGGACGTCTCGAACTCCCCGGCGTGGCAGGAGCCGCCCGGGCCCGCACTCCCATGCTCTTCGAGCAAAGAGAAGGCCGTCGCCGTCGGAAAGAACAGCCCCGGACCCATGCCGCACTCGTCAGCGACCTGCCGCGCCACCACCCTGAGCGCTCCCGGGTGGTTGCCGTGTGTGCTCACAAGCGCCACCTTCCTGAAGCCCATCGCCGAGAGCGACAATAGCAGGTTTGTGACGGTGTCTATAAATGTCGGCAACGGGATGACGAACGTGCCGGGCCACTTCTTCAGGACGCGCTGGGAATAGCCGTAGGCGATGGTGTCCAAGACGTAAGCGGGAGGGGTCCCGTCGAGGGCGGCGACGGCGCCCTCGCACACGCGCCGGGCGATAAGGGCGTCGGTAGTGATCGGCAGGTGCGGGCCGTGCTCCTCGGTCTGGCCGACGGGCAGCACAAGCGCCGCCCCCGCCTCGGCCGCGGCGGCCACCTGTGGGGAGCGCAGCTCGGAAAATCGAATAGTCATTGCCTGGGCACTCCTTCTACGGTAGAAGTCGTTCGGTGCGCACGCGCAGGGCGGCCCGCAGCGGGCGAAACGCCTCCGCATACTCGACGCCCGCCTGGAGACCCCTGAACCTGCCGGTAATCTCGATTATGTCCACCAGGCTCGCGCTGAGCCGCTTGCCCATGGCCTTGATCTGGCTCTCGTGGTGAAGCAGCATCTCCTTCTTTATCGCGAAAGTGTCGCTTATGTCCACAAACTCCTCGGGCGCAAAACCGACGCCGCCAATGGTGTCCATGTAGTAGATGGGCATAATGGGCGGATGGGCGGGATGCTCCGTCTTCACCGGGGTCACGTACGAAAGCGAAGCCGCCTCAAATACCAGCTTCGAGGCGATTCGATGGTCAACGTGGCAACCAGAAGGATCGTGGGTGATCAGGAGGTCCGGCCTGAAGCTGCGGATCACGTCAACCAGCGCAAGGCGCGTCTCCACGTCATCGAGCAGGAACTCGTCGAGCACGCCCAGGCAGTAAGCCTGAGCGCCGATTACGGCGGCCGAGCTCTCAAACTCCTTCTTGCGGATGGCGGCTATCTCCTCCGGGGGAAGGGTGTCATGCCCCTTGTCGCCATTGGTCAGCGAGACCATCATCACCTCGCTCCCCTCCTGCGAGTAGCGGGCCAGGGTCCCGCCGCAGCAAATCTCCACGTCATCAGGATGCGCTCCGAGCGCCATGACACGCATTTCACGCTCTCCTATCACTCAGGTTAGTTCTTCGACAACTTCGTGCGTCCACTGAATGAGGGTGTCTATTTCCTCTGGCGTAATGCGCACGAGGTTATTGTAGTTGACGGTAACCGACCGCGACAGGAGGTCATCCGTCCGGGGGCACATGCCGGCGTAGTAGTCCACCTCGCCTTTGTAGCGCGGACAGGTGAACGGGCAGCCGTCCGGCGTGACGGTCCTCTTGTTGAGCAATTGCTTCCAGTTGGCGTAGTTGTGCCAGCCGGACTCCTTCAGCCATTCCATCTCCACCCCCCGGGCCTGCATTCCGCGGTAGAAGCCCTCCGCAATCTCGGCGGTGTCCGCGATGAGCGTGACGCCGTTGCCGACGTCTCCCTCCGGGTCGGGGATGTTACGGATAGTGAAGACGGCGATGTCCTTGATCCCGTCCCAGAGCCTGGCTGCGTTCGCGCGCATGGTCCGGATCAGCCAGTCGAGCTTGGCGAGCTGGGCCAGGCCGAGGGCGCCTTCCAACTCTTCCATGCGGAAGTTCAGGCCGATAACGGGTCGCTCGCCCAGGTCCTCATTCTCGCGGTAGACCTCGTGGCCGTGGTCATGGTAGTGGACGCACCTCTTGTAGACCTCTTCATTATCGGTTAGAAGCATCCCGCCGCTGCCGGTGGTAATCACCTTCCAGAAGTCAAAGCTGAACACGCCCACGTCCCCGAACGTCCCCGCTTTCTTGCCCCTGTAGGAGGCGCCGCACGCCTGCGCGACGTCCTCGACCATGTAGAGGCCGTGCCGCCGGCACACGTCGGAAAGCTCGTCCATGCGGCAGGGGGCGCCTTTCATGTGGACGGGGATGACGCACTTTGTCCTCTCGGTGATTTTGCGCTCGACGTCCTCGGGGTCCAGGTTCAGCGAATCGTCAATCTCCGCCAGAATCGGGATGCACCGCGCCGCCACCACGGCCGCAGCGGTGGCGATAAAGGTATAGGCGGGCACGATAACCTCGTCCCCCGGGCCGACACCCAGCGCGGCCAGCGCGATCACAATGCCCTGGGTGGCGTTGCAGACGGCCAGAGCGTGCTCGGAGCCCATGTACGCTCGGAACTTGTCCTCGAATGTTCGCACCTTGTAATGCTTGCGTATCGCGTCGAAGCGGTCCCGCACCAGGACCTTGCTGCGCACGACGTCCAGGAGCTGCTGCTCCTCTTCCTCGCCGATCACCTGGCTTCCGGGGCCACCCAGCCCCGGGTAGTATATCTGACGATCCGGCTGCTTTTCGTCTGTCATTTCGGCTTCCTCACTGATCTTGTCGCATTAGAATCGTTCTTCGTCAACGCCCGCCAGGCCGACACGAATTGGGATTATCCACCAGGAAGGAACCCCTGTCAAACTTGCAAACGCACAGAAAGGGCCTTCCCCCGCGCGTCCGACAATGCAACGGGGAAAGGCCCATGATGCGCACAGGCATCAGTCAGCCTGCCCTCAGTGGGCGAGGCGCACCGTCATTTGCAGGGTCGTGCGCCCGTCTTTGTAGGCGGCGGCGCACTCCACCCGATCCAACAGCGAGAGCAGTTTCTCCAGGGCCACCAGGTCGCCGCGGGCCTTTTCTTCCGTCTTGCCCTCCTCCTCCACGGCCCGGCGGACGAGGACCTCCTCATAACGCTTGACCGTTTTTAGCAGGGCGCCCACGTTCAGAACGCTGCCGGCGTAGTTCGTCCCCGCCAGCCTGCTGAAGCTCGGGCCGGCCTTCGCGCGGCTGGCGTCAACCATCCGCATGGCCGCTTCACGGCTCGAGGCGAGAATCCAGTTGCTTCCCACAAGCCCAAACGTCGGATTGAACTCTTCGATGGCCTCGCCCGGACGCTCGATGCGCACGGTCGTCAGGTTAGCGCCATTATAGGGCTCCTGATGCAGGCTCACGTTTTCGTTCCCGTCTGCGCGGGTAAAGCCCACCACACCGCCTGTGACACTCTCGATGGCCAGGGGAATGTGTTCTGTCTTCTCGAGCGCCACGGCAATGACCAGCCCGGGCAGCCCGCCCTCCTCGGGCGCCGGCAGAACGAAAAGGGCGCCCTGGTCGCCGATCTCGTCCCACAACTGCTCCGCGCTGTAGACGCCTCCGGTCATTCCAATCACAAGATCCAGCGCCCCCTTTAGGCGACGCGCCGCGGCCGGGCTCTGCGCCTCGGCGCCCTCCAGAACGGCATTCCAAACCCCCCCGGCGTTCAGGCCCCTCGCGGCGGCGAAGATCGTATCACGGGGGGCTACCCGCAGAATGTCCAGGCCCGACGCCGTCTCCGGAATCATTGCGCGCACTTCGTCCGGCAGCGCGCCGCCCTCATAGGCGAGCGTGGCCCTGAGCTTCGCCTCACCGTCGGCCAGGACAGACACGATCGCAAAGCGGGCCTTCCCCAGCGTCGCGCCCAGCCGCCTGCCAATTGCGCGGGCGCCTGGATCGGGGGCTGGCATCTTCTCCACGAGTGTCCGCAGCAACGCGCCGTCAACGTAAAGAGCCACCACCGCCTCGACGGGGACAAGCCGCGCCGCGGCGCGATAGGACGCCGAGGCCGTGATCGCGGGCGCGCCCTTCCGCACGTCAATCACCCCGCACACACCTTCCCGGTCGTTATCCGCCATCGCCAGCACGCGCCCGATCTGCGCCCGGTAACGAACCTTCCCAAGCATCACGTCACGGTAGAGGACCACGCCCCGGTAGCTCTCCTCGGTAGAGCCCTGGAGTTTGCCCTCGGAGCGTTCTATTTGGAGCATGGTCTCGACGGCCTTCTCCACGGCGTCCTGGCTTCTGGCCTCGGCGACGAACGTCCCCTTCCCCTCGCCAAGCACGAAGATGGCGCAGTCCTGCCCCAATACGTCCAGCAGAACTTCTTCCAGGTCAATGCCAGTCTCAGCCTCAAACTGATCGAATTGCTTCCTGGCCTGCGCCAACCCGGCGGCCAGCTCAGGCATGAACGTAGCGTCCGTCATCCGCGCGTACAGGTCGCTCTCGCGCAAATCGCGATAGTGGCCTTCCAGGTTCCGCAACCTCAGAACGGCGGTTGCGTCGCGCGGGATGCAGCCCACGACGGCGGCCCCTGCCGGAACCGCCAGCACGCCCAAAACCACCGACACGGCAACAGTTAGAATTGCCAACCTTCTTGCGCGTCTCATAGGTTCTCCTTGCGAAGATTCGAGTCCGGATGGCGTCCCAAGCCCCGCAGCAAACCGTCAAGGTCCGGCATCCGCGGTTTGACCTGCGCCAATTCGCTGAGTGACTCAGCGCCGATACTGGCGGCCGCTGAGCCGGCGCTGCGCGCGCCGGCCGCGGCCGCGGCCAGTTCCTGCTGGATGGTCCTGCCGCAGTTGGCCAGGCTCAACAGAACCTCCCCACCCCCGGGCTGCGCACGGCGCCGCCCGGCATCCATCACCAGCGAGAGCGCTGCCAACACGATCAGTAGAACGCCCGCAGCAGCAATGCGCGCGCCCATCGGAAACCGAATGACGCGGCGGCCTTTCCGGCGGCGCGTCCTGAGCCGCGAGACGAACGAGTCAACGTCGGTTCCGCGGCCAGCTTGCTCCAGGAACTCCTCAACCAGGAAGTCCACCGCGTCCCTGGTATCCACCGACTTCCTGTCGCGCTCTTCTCTCATTGCAGCCCTCCCGGCAGCATGGCGCCCAGCTTCTGCTTGAGTCTCTTGCGGCCACGATGGACCAGCACTCCGGCGTTCGCCTCGCTGGTATCGAGCGCGTCGGCAATGTCCCGAAGGCTGCTGCCCATCGCCTTCAGTTCGACGGCGGCGCGCTGCATCGGGGGCATGGCGCTCAATTCCTCGCCGACGGCCTCGAGCGTCTCGCGCGTCACGGCCACTCGCAGGGGATCATCCGCCCCGGGGTTGGACAGTCCCTCGGCAAGTGTCCCGCCGTCGCCCCGTCCCGCATCCAGGCTGCGCAGCTCTCTGGCGCGCAGTCTCGCGCTCAGACATGCGTTAGTCACGGAACGGAACAGCAGTTTATCGCCGTCTTTCACAAGATCATACTCCGAATGCTCGAACAGCCGCAGGAACACGTCCTGCACGATGTCCTCCGCCCTATCCGGGCGGCTGAGCAGGGATTTCGCGTAGCCAATCGCCCGGGGGGCGACCCGCCTTACCCAGCTCTCGATCCTGTCATCCCATTCTGTCAAGCCCTTCCTCCGCAAGCGGGGGTGACTTCTACCATCATGAACGCCGAACCAGCCCCCATCTTACAGGAAAATCAGGCGCAGAACGCGCCAGGGATGAATACGCCGTGGCCGGCGAAGGATGAAGTACGAAGGCAAAACGGTCCAATTCAACAGCAACGGCAAGGGTCCGGGAGAAAGCTTTCAGAATTCATAATGCATAATTCTGTCTTCCGCCTTCTGAAGCCGTTCCGTCCCGCCACTACGGGATCAGGGCCCTGAGGTCACGGCTGCGGGACGAAGGACGCATCTTGCCCGAAGTGCGCTTTAGTCGGATGAAGCGCTTTTAATTTGCTTTTGAGCGGTACTCATGTATAGTTGTGCTGGCAGAAGTCGTACAGTGTCTCCGATTCAGGCAGTAGCGGTCGTTTTTGCCGCGAGACAGATCAGGTGAGCAGGAGAGCGCAGGCGAGCGCGTTTGGTGGAATCTCAGTGGAGTCAGTGAACGCAGAGTTTTTTCGTCGTTGTCACCTGTTCCCCTGTTCTCCTGCTCGCCTGCTCTATTTTGCCCCGCAGGCGGGGCAAAATGGGGGTCTCTGACAAAACAAATCCTAAGCGTTCACCGCAGAGTTCGCACAGAACGCAGAGGCGGCAAAGGACACAAGGGAGACGTGGAACAAACCACCTCTCACCATATCTTTGCCGTTGTGCGCGCCTCCGGCGTCGCATCCCCCGCCTTCGCGAGGGGGCGCCTTAGCGCCGCGCTACGGCGCGCCGGCGGCTTCGGGACGCGCCCGTCGGGCTCGCAACCGGTGTTCTCCGTGCCCTCCGTGGCTTCGTGGTGAAAGGCGCCCAAACGGCTACAGCAGATATTAGGCGGCTATCCGATGCTGCAAACGTTCGGTAGCCGTAAACGACGGTTGCTCTTTGACATTTTGCGCTGCGTCAGTTGCCTCTGGCGCCGCGGATCGCGTGACTTTGTCGGCCCGCGGTCGGCCTGTTAGGGCAGGGCCTGGCTTGATCTTCCTGCCTGGCTCACGCGGCGCCGCAGCAGGTTGCGCCCGTGGCCGCGCGCCTGCGGGACGGCTTCAGGAAAGCTCCCCCACGATCCGCGCCAACCTGCCCAGGTCCCGCGCCTCGACCACGCTCTCGGCCCGCCCCGCGTGAACCCCGGCGTTGACGAGCGCCGTGCGCACGCCCTTCCACAGGCGCTGCGCCTTCTTCTGATCCTCGCACACGTAGAGCTCGGAGACGGCCTCCGAGAGCTTCTGATAGGCGGCGTCATCCCGGTTTTCGTAGTACCGCTTGACGATGCCCTTCTGATGAGGCGTCAGCCATTGGTTTTTGGCCATTGTTAACCCGGATATTTCAGGACCGATGTCATCACTTGGGCTCGACTTTGAGCAACTCAACCTCGAAGATCAGCAGTGCGTTCGGGCCGATCGTCCCCGGCGCCCCCTTGGCGCCATAAGCGAGGTCGGGAGGTATGAAAAGCTTCCACTTGGAGCCTACCTTCATGAGCTGGAGGGCCTCTGTCCAGCCTTTAATGACCCGGTCGAGCGGAAACGTGACCGGTTTGCCACGCTCGTAAGAACTGTCGAAGACGGAGCCATCCAGCAGCTCACCACGGTAATTCACCGTCACAACGTCCGTCGGCCCGGGGCTTCGGCCCTCGCCCTGCTTGATGACTTCGTATTGCAGACCACTTTCCAGGATGGTGACGCCTTCCTTTTTCGCGTTCTCGGCGAGGAAAGCTTCCGCTTTGTCCTTGTTTTCCTGTGCGAGTTGCTCAA
This sequence comes from Planctomycetota bacterium, assembly GCA_021161675.1. Classification (GTDB taxonomy): domain Bacteria; phylum Planctomycetota; class Brocadiia; order SM23-32; family SM23-32; genus JAGHAF01. The sequence continues at coordinate 33,193 of JAGHAF010000106.1, forward strand.
TTCGCCTGCGCCTTTGCGCCTCCATCTTGACCTTGAAGTCCTTCAGCATTTGCATGACCTCCTCCTCGGGCATGGCGGGTTCGGCGCCGGACAGACCGTCCTTCGCCCCCCGGGCGAACACTTCGGCATCCAACGGAGGGGCCTCCGTCTTGACCTGCTGACCCAGGTCCAATCCCAGAGCGTAACTCAGTTTCTTCACCCCCGTGTCGAGTTCCACCTTCGCTGCGCTCTTCTTTGCTTCCGAGCTTCCTCCGCCCTCCGAAGGCGCCTTACCCTTGCAACCGGTCATAAGGATAGCTGCGCCAAAGGCCCCTGCGATCATTACGACGACTATCAGCTTCTTCATGGCTGCGTCTCGCTCTAACGTTCCGGGTTGACGGGAGAAGATTTTGAGCAATCATAATAATGGATTTTTCGCTCCCATGCCAAGTGCGTGTGCGCGGCGGGACGGACCGCAAGACTTGCTTTGTGGTTGCCGATTCGTGCAGAATCTTACTGTGTGGGCTTGAGCAATCCGGCATGCCCCTACGTAATGAGGTGGAACCATGGGATTTGTGGAATTGTTCATCTGGTTGTGCGTCTGCCTGGCCCTGGGGAGCGTGATGCATTACGTGATGGCCGGCGCCCTCAGCCATCGGGCCGTGCAGATCCTCGCAGCGCCCGGCATGGTCATCCGCAAGTTGTGCATGAGCGTGACGGCGCTCGCCTGCGGGGCGACCGTCACCCGGGTCCGGATTTACGATCTGGCGTCCAGGGACATAGACTTCCAGGCCCACGGCGTCAGCCGCATAGCCGACACGCTCGTCCCCGTGGCGCCATTGTTCGGCTCAGCGGTGGCGATGATGGCGCTGAACGTCGTGCTGGGCGGCCCCGTCAGCTTCCGCCACGCCCCGCCCGCGCTCGCATCCCTGGATACGCCGGGGCTATCGAGTTTCTGCGTCGGAATCTGGCACATTATCTCCCGCCTGGTCGAGCAAATGCGCGCCGCCGACTGGAGGAGCACGCAGTTCTACCTTTTGCTGGGGTTCGCCTTCAGCCTGGGACTCGGCGCCGGGCCGCCGCCGAAGAGGATCAGGAAAGCCATCCTCGGCGCCGCCCTGCTGACGGGCGCCCTGGCGCTGCTTGCATCCCTTACGTCCGGCGGCGAGCCGGCGGCCGTCAGCCCGCAGTGGGCTGACTCCGCCCGAAGCTTCATCGTAAACACCTCCGGCGCGGCCTTCGCAATGCTCGTGTACGGCGTGCCGGGCACGCTGGTGGTGGGCTGCTCGGTGCGCGTCTACGAACTGATGGCCCGCACGGGCAAGCGCAAGGGCAAGAGCGCGGGCCTCTCCACCGGAGATGAGAGCCGCGCGGCATAGGCAGTTTTGAATTAATGTATTCCTGTTTCCAGGCAAGTGGTCCGCCGGGGACGGCGGACCTACCCATAACTACCGGCGGGTAGGCGCGGCGTCCTCGCCGCACAAGCATCCGGTCCGCCAGGGACACCGGACGCTGGCCCTAGCAACTTGGCAACTTAGCAACTCTTCTGCGGAACCTGGAGAAGACGGTGGCGCCGTCCAACCATCCCATACAGACTTACGAAGAGGCCGTTCGGTTCGTCGAGCAGGCGCTCAATTACGAGAAGATCAGGCGCTGGCCATACACGGACAAGGCCCTTAAGCTGAGCCGCACCGAAGAGCTGCTCGCCTTCCTGGGCGACCCTCACCGGCGCTACCGGATAATCCACGTGGCGGGCACCAAGGGCAAGGGAACCACCGCCGCCGCCGCCGCGCACATCCTCAGCGCCCACGGACACCGCACCGGCCTGCTCACCTCCCCGCACCTGGTGACGCACCGGGAGCGTATCCGCATCGACGGCCGCCCAATCACGGAGGACGGCTTCGTCCGGGGCATCCGGACTATGCAGGATTACATCCAGCGCAAACGGGACGAAGAGGCGCGCACCGGCGTCCACGCGCCCACCTATTTCGAGATGCTCACGGCGCTCGCATTCGACTTTTTCGCCCGCGCCGGGGCGGAGTGGGCGCTCGTCGAGGTCGGCCTGGGCGGCCGGCTGGATTCAACGAACGTCGTCTCCCCCGAATGCTGCGTGATTACCCCAATCGGCTTCGACCACATGGATAAGCTGGGCGAGACGACGCGCGAAATCGCCGGAGAAAAGGCGGGCATCCTCAAGGCCGGCGTCCCCGTTGTCCTGGGCCGCCAGCCCTACGCCGACGCGCTGAAGGCTCTGCGCCGCCGCTCCGACGAGCTTCAATGCCCCCGATGGGAAGTGGGCCGCCAGCTTGAAGTCGTCTCCCCCGCGCCCCTCAGAGCCCCCGCGGAGCGGCCCGACGCGCCCGTCGGATGGCGGTTCGGGCTGCGCACGCCCGCAGGGGATTATCCGGCGTTGTTCACGCCCATGCTGGGTCGCCACCAGCTCGACAACCTGGCCGCCGCCGTGGGGGCCGTGGAGATGTGCGCCCGGTTGGAGGGGCTTTCGATCCGGCGCCGGCGCGTCGCCGAGTGCCTGCGTGAGTTCCGAATGCCCGCCCGGCTGGAACTGCTCCAGCGCAGCCCCGCCGTGCTGCTGGACGTGGCGCACACCGTCGAGTCAACCGACGCGCTGCTCGCCGCGCTGCAAACGCACTTCCCCGGCAGACCGGTGCGGGTCGTATTCGGCTGCTCCTCCAGCAAGGACGCGCGCGGCATGTTGGCTCGTTTCAAGGGCCGCTGTGTGACCTTCACCGCCACCCAGGCCGACATGTCGCGGGCCATGCCCGTGGATGAGACGCTCCAAGCCGCCCGCGACGTCCAGGTGGCCGCGCCAGAGCATCTGAAGGCCGTGGCGGACTCCCGCGAGGCGGCGCAGGACGCCATCGAGGGGGCCGCGCCGGGGGACGTCGTCTGCATAACCGGTTCGTTCTTCACCGCCGGTGAGATACTGGGAGAAAGGATGAAGAGCGAAGAGGAAACGGCTGACAAGCGCGATCTACGGTAGTACACTGTCAGTATTGCTGGTTCTCCTTCAGCCTGGCGGCCTTCGCGGCTGCGCTGGCCGCCAGCTTGTCGTCACCGGTGGCGGACGCCGCTTCGGAGAGCGCGCGCCAGCTCAGGGCGCTCGCGGGGAAGAGCTTCACCGCCTGCCGGGCGGCCTTGAGCGCATCCTGGAGCATTCCCCTGGAGTCCTCCGGGCGCTCAGGGGCCAGCCTGACCAGGCAGCGCGCCCTCGCGGCCAACGCGCCCCCGCATTCTGGTGTGCGGGCAAGAACGATGTCCAGCTCCTCCATCAGCGCCGCAATGTCCACATTTTCAAAGCGATCCGGCCGCAGCGCCGGATTGCTCAACTTAAGCTCCGGCAGTCCCGGCCGGCGCTCTTCATATACGTCGTCGCGAAGCGCAACCAGGACAGTGTCATCCCAGTAGACGCAACGCCACCGGTCGTCGGCGAAGATATGCGCGGCGGGCCGCTTCCCATAGCGCAGGATCAGCATCTTCACCTTCCAGCGCCGCAGGACTTCCTGCCAACCTTCGGCGCCATCTTCCACTTTCAATGCCTGCCGGATCAGGTCGTCTCCGTAAACCAGACAGCGCCCGTCAATGAAAACCTTCCTGGCCGGCCAGAATCGCCATATCAGGTAGCCCCCCCACTCATAGGTGTTGTAGAAGCGCAGGTCCAGCCCGTTCGACTCTATGAAAGCCGCCGCGTTCACGGGCAGCTGTCGCCGCGGGGGCTTGAGCCAGGAGCATTGCCGCTGCGAGACGGGCAGGACGCCCACCACGAGGGCCAGCAGCGCCGCCACCCAGGCGTACAGCGGCCGGGCAGATGCCTTATCCGACAGGTAAGAGCGGGCCGCCACCAGGTGGTATCCAAATATCGAAGGGGTCAACAGCATCACCCATGCCACGTGGCGGCAAGACTTGATGGCCAACAGGGCAAACCCGAAGAACAGCAGGCCGTCGGTCACGAATACGTTGGCTTCACGGCGAAGCCGACCCGCCCGCCGGCTAAGGAGGAAGGAACGCAGCATCGCGACCGCCCCAATCCCCAGCACGGCCCAGAACAACATGAAGTTCCCACTCAGGGGCATGGGCTGCCATTCGCATATCCTGCTGAGCAGATGCACTTCTAACATAAGGCGGAACGGGTACATCAGCGCGCCCGCCCCGTTCGGCGTCACCACCGAAACGACCAGGCACGCGCATCCGGCAAAGAGCATGGCCCGAAAGCGCGCACCCGTCGGGCCGCTTGCCAGTCGGGTCCACAGGCGCCCCTCGCGCCGGCGCGCGTAGCGCATCATTTCCCCCACGCCGAAGGCGCCCAACAGCAGGAAGCCGCTCAGGAAACCGGCATGCAGGTTCACCCACAGCAGGTTCAGAAGCGGCAGCAGCGCCAGGCGCCCCCC